>NZ_RZGX01000004.1:0-250045 GCF_003990155.1 Legionella qingyii | reverse complement strand
AACCACCTGATTCCATCTCGAACTCAGAAGTGAAACGAGCCCGCGCCAATGATAGTGTGAGGTCTCCTCATGTGAAAGTAGGTCATCGCCAGGGTTTTATTCTTGAAAAGCGGCTTTACGGCCGCTTTTTTTTCTTAAAAAAGCGCTCATTTTTGCGTCGTTGATATTTCGTTTAGTACTGATTTGTATGCTAAGTCAGATATGTATATTTTTTCTTTGAATGCCCAAGAAGAAATTTCTATTAGCGCTTCGATATTGAAAATTCTTCCGAATCAGGATGCAAATTACTGTTTACAATTTGGGGCTAAGGGAGTAATTGAACCGTTAACCCACTTAAGTATTATATTAGATCTAAATCAGGTCCCCTTGATTAATAAATTGTCAGTGTCTTGTGTTTGGTTTGAGTGCTGTCGAGAAATTTCATTATTCTAAAGAAGATAATCTATCGTTACCATTATATTTTCTCCTTATGTAGGTTAACGGTTCTATTATTTCCTTAGCCCCGAGATGAAGAAGTGGATATTTAGTTTGAAAATACAAACTAGCTGAAGGAATGATTGATTTGGTAATAATTATGCAAACTGATGAATTAAGTTTCATTCAGGCAAGAGCTAAAAATAATTCAAAAAAAGCTGAAGAAGTGCATTTGCTGATGGTTTAATTAAGGAACGAGGGCCGTAATTTTGAGAATGAACGATAAGCAAGTTGCTTTAATCACCGGAGCAGCATTTGGGATTGGTAAAGAAGCAGCAATTGAGTTTGCTAGAAATAATATTTCAGTTGTTATCGCCGATATTTCAGAAAAAGGCGAAGAAACGAGAGATTTTATTATTCAAAATGGTGGAAGCGCTGCTTATTTCAAATGTGATGTTAGTCAATATTGCGATCATCAATCTCTTATAAATAATGTTATCAAGGTCTATGGTCAATTAGATTATGCATTTAATAATGCCGGCATTGAACAAAAACCCGAAAAAATAGCTGATGTTACTGAAGAAACTTGGGAAAAACTGATTAATATTAATCTAAAAGGCGTCTGGCTTGCTTAAGGGATGCTTCCTGAGCCCCTTCATTTAAACTCATTTCATTATCGCCATGACGGAAAAAATGGAACCTAGGGGGGCAGGCTCTGGCCTATTAATCTTGTGCTATTAATCTTTGTTCTGGACAGCCGAAAGAGTCGGGCATGGGCCCGACATGAATTTTAATTGAGTATGAAATCCATTCTTTGCAGATAACTTGAATCAGATTCCTCGTTTCTTTTTTGCAAAAAGGATTGTGAAGCGTTATTTCCATTGCCAAAAAAAGAAAGTGAAGATTCTGCAACTCTTGGACTGGGCGTATCCTCTCTCATTGGTACCAATTCTGGAACTTCCGGACGAGTATCTGATGCTTCATGGCTACTTGTATAATCATCAAAATTATCATCGCTAAACCACCGATTTGTCAGTCTCTTCCTGACAGAAATAGCTGCTGGTTCCGCTTGAGTTTTAGGCGCGTCTTCATGGATGCTTTGGTTTTTAGTGTCAATTGCAGCTGGATTGAGTGAGGTTACTTGATCTAGATTATCTAATTGTTCTGCAAAATTAGATGGAGTTGCCCAAGGATCATTGATCAGAGATTTACCTCCTGCCTCTAATAAGTGTCCTGTAAGCGTAACACAGTTATATACTTCTGTATGTTTTGGATTTCCTAATAAAATGCGGTGGATAAAGTCAGAAGCTTTTACTCCGGGTAGAAGTTGGTAACACACTTCGCCTGTATCAAATCCATTTTTTATCCGAGTAAACTCATTTATCATTTTTTGTTTATCAAGCCCATGTACTACAAATACTTTATCAGGTTGTAAAGGTACAATCTCAAAGGGCTCCATTAGATTTGCAAAATCCTCTGTTGGTCTAATTGCTTCTTGCAGGCAATCATCTTCTAGTTTTGTCGCTGAAGTGGCTTTTAATGGCCATATTGACGTAAGTCCTCCAGCAGGGGTTGATTTGGGCCAGATACTCAAATAATGTCCTGGATTATCGCTAAATTTCATTGAAACATGGCCAAGGCTATTCAATCCAGTGGACCAAACAAAAATGGTGACTGAATCATCCTCCTGCGGATTTTCTAATTGGATTGGTTTTGTATAGGTGTTTTCCTTTTTACTGCGCATAAAGGATTCCTCCCTTTATTGGTTATTTAAACAGCAAACCAAATTAATGCTGTTGATGCGAAGAACATCTTAGTTAAATGGATTGTATGGAACAATGGAATTGGTTACAAGGCATGCCTTAATGAAAACGATTAAAGACATCTACTAGCACAAAACATAACGCCCTCTAAAGGGCGTCAGATTTTAATTGAGCCATATAAGCCTTTTAATTCACCATGGAATCGTATCTTGAACAGTAGTCCAAATCAGATTCTTCTTCCCTTTGTGCAGTAATCGATTCTGTACTAAAAAAGGACTCAGAGCATTCTGAAGCTTTTGGAGAAGTTCTATCCTCATTGCGAAACTCTAAATCAGATGTTGATTCTTGTTCTGTTGATGATATTTCTACCTGCACTTCTACTTCTACTTTCTCAGGCTCATCGGTAAACCCACTATGATGAGAGGACCAATCATAATTGTAGTTACAAGAGCTTTGAGCCGTTGGCTCTGTGCTGTATTGAGTTTCGTTCGGAGTAAAAAAGCCTATTACCGAATTAAACATGCGTGTAAACAAACCAGGATTTTCCTCAGTAGAGATCGTTTGACTTTGTTCTGGAACTTCTTCGATACATTCCAAACTTTGCTCTTTAGCTGAATCTGTTTTTGCTATATTTTCACATAGGGAAGCAAAATGACTATTAATGCTGGATGGGGTAGGAAAGGACATTATGCCAGAGGGCCTCTTCATACCACCTGCTTCTAGGATTCTACTCACTGCTTCGGCACAATTAATTACTTCAACAGTTGAAATTTCATACTCCATGAGATTTCTATCACACACCTTAAGGCCTAGCAACATATTGGTGGTTGAAGTATTACTGTTCAAAATTGCGGTTGTAGTTTGTGTTATTGAGCACGGTGTTAAGCTAAAGGAAGCGCGGCCTGAATTCATTAATTCGTATAAGTTTTCTATCTCTTCCATAGCCGCATCCATATTCTCTATTTTGTCAGTAATATCGTAAGTAGCATGAATAGGACTGTCCGAGCTAGATGGGGAACTATGATTTACTGCTTTAGTAGGAAAAACGTACATCGATGAAATTGCAAGTGGTGTTAGTACAGATAACTTATCATTTGGATAAACACTAATCACGCGTGTTCTACCCTCATGAGTAGCTTCTATTGAAACATGGCCGGTACCACCCACTTCGGGATGCTTGTGATAATTTACCACTATTTTTGAAGTAGTTTGGACACTTTCGATTTCATTTTTAGTTTGCATAATACACCATGATTCTCTGCTGAGCACAATGTATTATAAATGATCAAAATTAAGGGGGTATTAAGTGTTATCGCTCATATTCGAATCGCGAATTGCCTCAAATTAAAATTGTTACCAAACGCAAGGGGCGAATAAGTATGACAATCTTTATCTATATCATGTATTTCGGATTCATTTAATGAGGACTATACTTGTTTTATAGAATACAGAACCGATAAAATTAATATCAAAAGTTATGAGGAAATTTCATTTAGTAGAGGACAAAACGCCAACTCATGCTAATTTAGCTCGCTTTTTGAAAGCCGAGGGATGGAAGCCAAGCAAGTTTTCTGCGCTGGCGTCGGTGAATGAGGAATGGCTCCATTTTTCACCGCTGATTAGCCAAACCTTGGAGTATAAGCATCTGCTTGCCGCTTTTCTACAAGCAAATCAGCTTGACTATTTGATGCCGGAGACTTTTTATATCGATGATGAGATTTGGCCTAGTGTTTTGACGAATATCAGTAACTCACATCCTGCCAACACGCCTTGGATATTAAAACCATCCATGTTAAATAATGGACAACATATTCATATATTTCATGACTTAAACGCCATTGAGGCACATTTTCTTTCTCATCAGCGCATGGGAGGCCCCCAAGTTTTGCAACGTTATATTGTTAAACCTCAATTAATTCAGGGACCCATCTTTGGGCATAAATTTTCAATTCGAGAGTTGGTCGTGGTATCTACACATGTTGGTTCAGCCCTTTTTCCTAGCGGCTATTTGAATATTGCATTAAAACCTTATCAAGAAGATAATTTCAACCTACTGGAAGCTCATCTTACCAATGAACATCTGAGTGATGAACGGCTGAATGTAGTGCAACGCTTAAGCGATGAGATAGCAATTTTTCAACCCTACAAGATGAATATTATTTCCATCTGCCAACTTTTGGTCAATGCATTGAAAAATCAATTTGCCACTGTTTGGGAAGATAGCCAACCTCGAATTGCTTGTTTTGGTTTTGATTTTATGGTTGAAGCAGAGGGGAATAAACTTTGGCTGCTAGAAGTAAATCATGGACCTTGTTTTCCTGTTGATGATTCACATCCTTTATTTAATTGTTTGTATCGTCCTTTTTGGCAACAATTAATCAAACAGTTTATTGATAGGGAACCGTCAGATTTTATTGCATTGGATTAAGGCAATCACCATACAGACAAGAGCCCCTTAAAGAGGCTCAGTAAGAAGAAAAAACATAAGTTTGTCCATTAACATCCACCAAACAATAATCACTTAAAAAAGATCACGAGTAAAAGACTCATAATCAAAATAACAGATCAAAATATATTGTTACTGTTGCTGATGAATAAACAGATTTTTTTCAAGCTCAATGTCCTTATCACTGATTTTATTTCCACACCCCTCATTAATTGATTTTATTTAATTCAACTTGATTTGTTGTGCTACACTTAAAGAATGTTTTTATAAATAGGAACGAACTACAAGATCTTTCTTAATTATTTCAAGCTTGTTATAGAATTGAAAAAAATACTTCTGGCTGTTGCAAAAATAAAGATGTTCAATCATCGTTAAAGTGACCTCAAAAGTTCAAAAAAAATCTAGTCTATTTCAAATGGTTTCATGTTTATGGTGAGGTGTGATCCTCCATTATTCGAGACTTTATTTTTAATTCAAGAGAACGTGAGGCATTATGATTTCTCAAATCGCTTTTTTATTAAACCAAGTATTAGAAAATCAATATTCAACTTCAAACAAGTACATAGGGCAAAAAGAAATTACCCCTACTGATCAAATAGATATAGAAATCAAAAAACTAACCCAGGCCGATCCCAAATTAAGCAAAGATGTGATTAAGCTGGCTTTAAGAGCCTATAAAAAAGCTTTTGCGCAAGGCAAAGTTAAAAACACAATGTTAACTATTATCGACTTCTCTGTCCCATCCAATCAACATCGAATGTGGATTTTTGATATGCAGAAGGATACGTTAGTCCTTAAAACCTATGTTGCACATGGTCAGAATTCAGGAAACGGCCCTGTCCCCTATAAGTTTTCTAACGAAATAAGTGGTAAGCAATCAAGCCTCGGAACCTATATTACCGAAGGGACATACATTGGCCATAATGGTTATTCTTTAAACCTTGATGGCTTGGAAGAAGACTTAAACTCTAATGCTTACAAGCGACGGGTTGTAGTGCATGGGGCGTGGTATGTGGAACCCTCCTATATCAAAGAGGCTGGTCGTGCTGGATGTTCATGGGGCTGTCCTGCGGTTGCTGCAAGTCAGGCAAAATCCATAATCAATACTATAAAAGACGGATCAGTATTATTCGCCTATTTTCCAGATAGCTATTTTCTAAGTCACTCCAAATATGCCTTATGAGATGGGATTTAACAATTGATAGAATGTTCGTATTTTGGCGCAGATACACTCTGGTAACTCACCAGTTTATGAACTTGCTCAGATTGGAAAGCCTGCCATTAAGTAGGCATTTTCCGGATAGCAAACAAATCATCAATTATCTTATGGATGACGTAGGCACGGTGTTTACGAGCCAGGCATTTACCATGTCTATTCTGTTTTATTTGTCGATTAGCGAATTGTCTTAAAGGTTGTGTACGCATCTTCCTATCCGCAAAAATGTATTAAAAAATAAACGTCCTGTATATTGTTTAGTGTTAGTCGAACGGTTCACTCTCTTGAAACCCGGCTAAAGCCGTAACGCTCGAATAAGGGGAACAAATGAATCGTTGTAAGGCAAACGATCTTACCTGTACTGCTATAGTTTTTTGGGTGGTTTTTTCTCCTCGGATTATACACAAAGTAAATCGATGGTATTACCCAAAATTGGTGATCTTTTTTAATCACGTTAATGCACTTATACATAATAACAATAAATTACATGATAGCTGGATTTGTTTTTAACAATTATTTTATTGTTCGCTCTCATAAAAAACAGTTAGATGTTTTTTCTTTCATTGTATGATGATAAAATCCCTCACTTTTTATTAGCCAAAATAAATCATTATGTACAATAAAATTGATAGAGATGTAAGGAAATGGTTGCCTGCAAATGTGCAACCAGAGTTTGTTGAAAAAGTAAGTTTACAAGTAGTGTTCGAAAGACAGGAACGTGTTCTTAAAAATCCAAACTCTTATATTGACTATGGATACAGTTTTCCTGGGGTAAACCTTACCAAGCAGCTTTGCTTGGAGTCAGTTCGGGAATTTTATACTACACAAGGAATAAGACCCGTCGTTGCTGATTTGGGTGCTGGGTTTGGCACCATGACTTGGAAATTACTAGCAGCTGGCGCCCAAGTTGATGCTTTTGAAAAGCAAGTTCCTACTGCGAAAGAATTACAAAAGCGCCTCAATAGCATGGATAAGGAGTTATGGAGTGGTGAGGATCTAGAAGATATTCTTAGAGTCTACGCAAAAAATGCTCTTTCAGAGTTGGAAAATCCCGAATTTGAAAATCGTTATGATGTTATTTGGGTCTCGCAAATGTTACATTTCCTAACTCCTGGCGAGATGAATCAGCTAATACAGCAATTTCAGAAGATTCTCAAACCTGGAGGAATGATTTTTATTGAAATGAATTCCCCAGAAACATTCCAAAGCTTGGATCCGCTCAAATTAATCGAGCATTCTGTGGAAAACGCCAAGAAATTAAAATTTGAATATCCTGGATTTGTATGTGTTAATGCCGCTACATTAATTAACCGTAATACCTCCCAGATAGATGGTAAGATGGTTGTATCTGTATTTGATCAGGAACAAATGGTGGAAAAATCCATACCGATTGAGGGAAATGCCTATGGTTTGGGCTATATAGGTCATCCTGATAGCCATGATAATGAGCAGTATCTAGACCAATTCATGAAACCTGGATATCAATATTCAGTTAATCGTTTTTATCAGACGGCCAATTGGTTTGATGATGAAATTGCATTAGATGTTTTCGAAAAGGCTGGCTTTGAAACCGCTTGTTACTACTATGGCTCTGATGGGCAAAAATACTATACAAAATCCACGCTCAATGATAATGATGCTTTTGCCTTATCCATTTTTCTAAAAAAATCATCGCAGCTGGAGTTGGATGAAAAGCCAAAAGAGTTATCTGTAGTGTTAAAGTATGGAATTTTTAAAGCAAACCATCATGAATATCTTTTGGTTGAGGCGAAGCAATTTTGTAGGGACGATGCGCAATACGAATCGCTTTTAAAGGCTATTGAAAATAAGGATTATGCGCTAGCATTACGCAAAGCATCAGCTGGGGCCTGTCTTCCTCTTGTCCGATTACTGTTGAAATTTAGTAAAAAGTTGGCTTTTGATATAAATCAACCTTCCCCCTCTAATGGTTGGACAGCATTAGATTGGATCAGTAATACGGATGATAGGAACGTTCCGAATAAGAAAGAGATTATTGGTATTTTAGAACGATATGGTGCGCTTACAAATGATGCTTTGCAGTCATTAAGTACAACATCGGAAACTTTATAAACCATAAATCTCAATGTGAACTTATCTTGCCCATGCTCTGCGTGGGCAAGACTAGACGGCAATCGGTGCTTTAATTTACTCTTTTTCTTTGGTTCCTAGGATTGCACTTACCGTATTCTGGTAATGAAGAAATTTTGCCAAAGGCTTTGTTAAAAGGAGTACGTCTTTTCCTAGTTGCCTTAACTGGCCAACCTGAGAGGTTCGTCCATGATTGAGTAGGAAATCATGTTCAACTTGATACAATAACTCCCCCAGGTCCAACTCCGAAGAGTGATACTAATCTATGATAAGCATGAATTTCTGTATTTCTATTTTTTAAAAAGAATTATTTTTTAAGCACAGAGCGTAATCAAGCAGCGGCTCAAAATAAAAAGTAAAAATAGTGCGAGTCAAGACTGTTTTTTTATTTTTTATTTGTATAAGATAGCTGGGTTTAAATTCTTTTCCTCATCCTTTTTCTGTGGATATCTTTCTTATCAAATTATAAACGATTAATCAGTAAAATATTAAAAACCTTACCGTGTCTGAATTATATCAATTTTAAATTCCTTAATTTCATTTAAGTTATGCACATTTTCTGTGGATAAGTCTGTTTATAGTCTGTCAAACTCCTTGTAGAATTTAGAAGTTAATCAGATGATTCATCATTTACCAAGGTGCCTTTTCATTCATGCACAAGAAAAATAAAGCGGTACTACACTTTAAATAAACAGTGAGTATATGATGTGTGGCCGATTTGCTTATGTAGCTTCTTATGACAAGTTAAAATACCAATTTCATCTATCCAATTCGATTGAAATTGCCCCTCGATTTAATATTGCCCCAGGGGCTGAGGTGGTATGTCTTGTAGAAACGAATGCCCATGAAATTCAAAGCGTGTTATTGCGATGGGGGCTTATCCCTTCTTGGGCTAGAGACCGAACAAAAATTGGAAGTCTCATCAATGCACGTGCAGACACCCTTTTTGAAAAACCGGCCTTTCGTCAGCTAGTGAAATCCAAGCGTTGTTTAATGCCCATGAGCGGGTTTTATGAATGGCATCAGGAAGGAGAGGTAAAACAACCATATTTTTTTCAAAAAAAGAACCGTGATTTGTTGGCCGTTGCTGCTCTTTGGGACACCTGGCAACACAATAGCGAAGTGATTCATACGTGTTGCCTTATTACAACGGATGCCAATCCACTCATGGAGTCAGTGCATCATCGGATGCCTGTTATTTTAGATGAAGAGGCCCAAGCTATTTGGTTAAATAACTCCCAATATGACAAAGAGCAATTAATGGCGTTGATGAAACCTTATCCTTATGAGGATTTGGAAGGGTATCGAGTCACTACTTTAGTGAATAAGGCTGACTTTGATTATCCATTGGCAATGGAACCATTATCCAAATAAAAAAATTTGAAAGAAAATTTTCTTATTACTCTCTAAGACTTAGTATCATTTCTGTCTGTGTAGCTTTTAGGAGGGATTTACAGCTTATTTTTCCTTGTCTATGATATTTGTACGCAAATCAAAAAAAGAGTCATTATGTCACCACGAGGCGGAAAAAGAGCAGGGGCAGGGCGTCCTAGGGGGGAGCCTACCAAAGCAGTTCGTATTTCCCTATCTCAGCTTGCTGAATTAGAGCAACTCAAGAATCGTAAGATTTACCAATTGCCGGTATTCGCAAGTAAAATACAAGCTGGATTTCCTTCACCTGCCGATGATTACATAGAAGGATATCTCGATTTAAATACCAAATTCATTAAACATCCCTCAGCTACATTCGTTTTGCAAGCTACTGGGGATTCGATGGTGGATGCGGGTATTTTTTCAGGTGATTGGCTTTTAGTGGATAGAAGCATAGAACCTTCTGATGGACGAATTGTAATAGCGGCGGTCAATGGTGAACTTACCGTAAAACGCCTTTCCAAAACAAGAGGGAGGGTACAATTACTTCCTGCCAATCCTAAGTTTAACCCCATTGATATTACGGAGGAGGATGAAATGGTGATTTGGGGGGTAGTGACTTTAGTTCTTCATGAGCTTGCCTAACATGTTTGCCCTAGTTGACTGCAATAATTTTTATGCGAGCTGCGAACGATTGTTTCGTCCTGACTTAAAAGATGTTCCCATCGTGGTTTTATCCAATAACGATGGATGTTGCATTGCGCGCTCGAATGAGGCCAAGGCATTAGGAATTGCTATGGGTGAGCCTTATTTTAAAATTAAAGATTTGTGCAAACAGCATGGAGTAAAGGCCTTTTCCTCGAATTACACCCTTTATGGCAACATCAGTCATCGAGTGATGTGTACTATTGAAGAAAGTTGGCCGCATTTGGAAATCTATTCCATTGATGAAGCCTTTCTTGATTTAAGTAGCTTACCGGCCTATAGCCATGATTCCTTTTGTAAGCAGCTACAGAAGAAAATCCTAAAGCACACAGGAATACCTACCTCTATAGGGATTGGACCCACTAAAACATTAGCGAAGGCGGCCAATTATCTTTCTAAAAAGGTCTTTAAGATACCGGTATTTAATATCACATCAAATCGTGAGCAATTATTAAAGCAAATTTCAGTAGGGGAGGTATGGGGGGTAGGGCGGCAATGGGAAAATAAATTAATCGCACGAGGTATTCATACTGCCTATGATTTGGCAATGACCAATCCTCATCTTTTGAAGAAGAGTTTTAATGTTGTTTTGATGCGTACCGCGCTTGAGCTTCAAGGAATTGCCTGTGGTGCTTTAGAAGACGTCGAGCCGAAACAAAATATCATGTCATCCAAAAGTTTTGGGCAGATGCAAACACAACGTTCCTCGATTGCTGAATCAGTAAGTAGTCATTGTGCACGTGCGGTGGAGAAAATGCGTCACCAAGATTTGTTGGCGCAACGCATTGCTGTTTTTGTACATACCAATCGGTTTCGTGAGGATTTGGCCCAGCATTTTCAATCCATAGAATTTCGATTGATTAATCCAACGGATGATTTGCGATTAATTACTAAAATCGCCAAGCGATGTCTTCATCGTATTTTTAAACCAGGATATTACTATAAAAAAGCAGGAGTAAGTCTTCTTGATTTGACTCCTAAGAATCCACGACAATTGGACATCTTTGATCAGCCGAGCGATGAGTATTTACATCATACGGAGCAATTGATGAGTGTGTTGGATCAAATCAATCAAAAGTATGGAAGAAGCACGATTCGACTCGCAGCTGAAGGATATTCAAAACCTTGGGCTATGCGAGCAGAGCTTAAATCACCTGCTTATACCACGCGATGGTCTGATGTTCCTCAAGTTCGTTTGTATTGAAAGGATGTATAATGAATGAACTAAAGAGGAGCCCAATAAGAAAAATTATTCATATTGATATGGATTGTTTTTATGCCGCAATCGAAATGCGCGATTTTCCTGAGCTTGCCAATAAACCCATCGCGGTAGGAGGGGCTGCTGATCGAAGAGGGGTTATTGCTACGTGCAATTATGCGGCACGAGCTTATGGGGTACGTTCAGCCATGCCCACAGCACAAGCACTAAAGTTATGTCGCCACCTCATCTTACGGCCTGTCCGCATGGAAGTTTATCGAAGCGAAAGTCAATACATTAGGGCCTTATTCGAAGAGTATACCGATTTGATTGAACCTTTATCTTTGGATGAGGCCTATCTTGACGTGACGAATTCTACCAATTGTAAAGGGAGTGCGACCTGGATGGCACAAGAAATTCGCGAGCGAATTTATCAGACACGACAATTGACTGCGAGTGCAGGAATTGCGCCAAATAAAAGCTTGGCAAAAATTGCCAGTGATTGGCATAAACCCAATGGGCAAAAGGTGATTAAGCCAGAAGAAGTGGCTTCATTTATGATTGATTTACCGGTGCGCAAATTATTTGGTGTGGGTCCTAAAATGGAAGAAAAACTAAACTCTTTGAATATTAAAACATGTGGCGATGTACAACGCCATTCAGTGGACTATTTATTTAATGAGTTTGGCGTTATGGGGCAGAGACTTTATGATTTAGCCCGTGGAGTTGATGAGCGTCCAGTTAATCCTGAGCGTATTCGAAAATCAATAAGTGTTGAAGAAACCTATTTACACGATTTACTCGATGTAGAATCTTGTTTTGCTGCGCTACCCGAATTAATGGTTCGTCTTGAAACACGAATCCAACGTGCGGGAGACATTTTCGGGATACACACTCTTTTTGTTAAATTAAAATTTAATGATTTTCAGCAAACCACTGTTGAATGTGTGCATGATCATCTCGATGTAAATATTTTATGCCAACTTATCCATGAAGGATTTTTGAGAAAACGTATGCCAGTAAGATTGTTAGGCATAGGAATCAAATTGAAGCAGGAGAGGATCCATGAGGGAATTCAACTCGAATTAAACTTAGATGAGAGTCAATTAGATAATTAGGATTTATTGGTTATTTCAAATTTCATAATCTCTTTATTCCAATAATTGAGCATTCCTGTATTGCTCATCCCGCATTTGATTAATACATTTTGTGACGAGGTATTTCCAGGATGTACTACAGCAATTAGTTTTTGTAAGTTGAGCTTTTGAAATGCAAATTGAATTAGAGATGTGGTAATTTCTGTGGCGTACCCGTTTCCCCAGTATTTAGGTAATAAAGCATAAGCGAGTTCAACCTCGGGTTGATTGTCGTCATAATTGAGGTGGATCAGACCTGCTCGACCGATAAATTCATGTGAGTTTTTAGTATAAACCGAGCCTAAACTAAATTGATGTTTATGATAATGATGAATTGCTTTTTCTAATCCAAGCTTCACTTCATTTTTGTCACGTACCCCATTACCTATAAAACTCATTACTTCAGAATTTGATTGGAGTTGATACAGATTATCAAAATCATTAAGCGTTGGTTCCTGAATAATTAGCCTGGATGTAGTGAATAATACATTCATTGGATTTTCAAGAACCATGATTTCTCCTATTCGATTGTATATCAGTACACATGTTGGCAATGAGGATGTATATTCTATCCTCTCATCTTGATGCACTTTATTTACTTGATTTATGAAGGTGTTACCTCCTCCTTTTAAATTCAATTTAGAGCCTGATAATTCAGGAAAACATTGAGTTGAAGTAACTGAGGTTTCAAGCATTTCAATACCAAAATTTAAGTAATGAATGGTTCGAATCTCACTATTTACCAGCCCTTGTATGCTATGTAAATAAGTAGTTATCAAAATCTTTAATTTCCTGATATTGAATTTTAATTCCAATAGATGTGGCATAGTCTCTTAGTTTTTTTCCAAATCATTGATAATCACTTTAGAAGGAATACTATCAAGAACATCTCCAAAGCAATTACTTCTATCCATTCCTGAAAAGGAATTTTGTTCAACATACATTGCGTGATTGCGAATAGGAACCTCATATTTTTGAAACATGAGAATTTCCTTTTCTGGAAACTGTAGTTTTAATTGTATTGCACCTAAAAGACCAATTGTCAATACACCCTCTAGAGTAGAGTGAATCCGAGATAAAAAGATTTGGTTATTCTCCTGATTTTGAGCAAAATCACTAAAATGATGACCGGCATTAAGGCCTTTCATTTAGCACAAGCAACCTTATCATGGGTTCAGATACACCACATACTGAGAAAAAAATCAGTGGCAACTAGAAAATATGACTCTTGTTGAACAATTCTATGAGTTAGCTGCTTAGCTACCCACAAAATAACTGCAATTACCAGCGGGAAAAATTTTTGCGACAAAACCATTCAAAAAACCAATGTTTCAAAATTGTAAAGCCTATGAAAAAATATCGTTAATTAATAGTTTGTTAATCATATTATCTTAAAATGCAATTGTTGGGCATAGTGATTATTTGGAGTTCATATTATGAAGAGTAATAAAGAGAAAACAATACAAGATGAAAAAATGGTAAAGGCTAGTACTGATTATCATATAGCTTCTTTCGTAAAAGAGACGAATCAAAAAAATGGACCAGGTCACGTATCAGTTGCAACTGTGAAACAACAAGAAGGAAAAACCAAGATAAATCATACAAGCTTCTTCCCCGGAGCAGTAGGCTCCCTTGTGAATGCAGTCACTTTTGGATCAGTACCGGTTGGGGGGCAGCTTGCTAATGATTATAAAGAAGACCTCGAAGAAGCTGATCATGTTTTTATCAAAAAATGCAGGCCAGAGGAATATAAAAATGGGGTACAAGCCCAGAAAAAATTCGAAGATGACGTTAAGAGTGGATCGCGCTATTACGCTGTTTTTGGTATTATAAATCCACTTTCTTCTCCTGTTGCTGCAGCTTATAGTGCTTATCAAAGCTCTCAATTAAGTAGAAAGAAATTTGAACAAACAAATGGGAATGCACCAAAAGAGGATATGTGCGGAATTGAAGTATATGACAACGACAGTCATGTTCAAAAAAAGATCGAGGTAGATAACTGTTGCAGTTCATCCACTCATATCTGTAACGCGGCTGGAGTTTCTGTATCGAACCCTCTCGTACCAACTTTTTTTCCCACGGAACTCAGACAGCAAGGATTTGAGAAAATCGATAAGGAAGAATTCAAATCTAGGTTTGTAAACAATAACAAAAAATAACTTTAGTTAGATGCTGATCTATTCGCCATTCAAGCTAAACAGCCCAAAATGGCGAATGCTATATACTAAAAAATGAATTAGGCGCCAAACAAACCATTATTGAAATCATGGTCCTTTATTTAAGGAGTCAGATAGTCCATTTGGCGATATGCCCCAAGGCAATTTTGATTTGACGATATGCTTACCACCACTATCCAAAATATCGCTAACCAGCACACTGCAATTCGTGGTTTGATTATCGCTCTCTGCATATTTTGATGAGAGCCTCCTATTTATTTCTACGTCAATTGGGTCCTGATTAATGAAAGAGGGCATATCCTTGAAAAATCCATTTAGATTTATGTTAGGGAATAGCTGATAACTTGTTTTACCTGTTTGAACAGTATCTTCAATTTTATGAATATGATTTAACATTGCTTCTGTATCGAGATTTTCTATTTTAAATGTTTGATCGGGAGGTAATGGTTCGGGGTTTTCTGTAGATAAATTAGGTCTGGAATCGAAATCATTAATATTACTTTTACCTCGGGAAATCGCTTCAGACTCCATATCCTCTGCTAGTGTCGTAGCAAGATGCGCAGGTAAGGGCAAAACAACAGTTGGACCCATCGAAGGAATACTATTGGGATGAATACTTATATACTCTCCCGGATCTTCTTCATTCATTTTGGGTTTGGAACCGCCTATTTGGATAGCTGCATGACCAGGACCTTGTGCAGTCATATTCCAAATATAGACCCAGGTACTTTGACTTTCTTTATAATTTGATGTTTCTTTTTGCTGTTTAAGGTGGGTAATATCAGAAACGCCATCATTACTTTCAGCCTTTTTAAAAGCTGACTTTAACCATTCAAACATACTGTTACCTCCGTTATATGATGACTAGACATCGCGGTTCTGTCTCACAATCGAGTTATTGTCCGCGAGTTTATGCTGTAAGTCCATAGGCCTGTTCAAAAATAGTTTGGTTGACGGATTGGTTATGCTGTTTTAGCTGAATCCTTGCTAGCGTGACGTGGTCCAACAGATTTTGACAACCGGTGAAGAGATAATGTCCTTAACTGGATAAACTAATGGCAGTAAGAAAGAAATATTCAAACGAATTTAAACTTGATGCAGTAAGTCTGTTATAAGATCAGGGCTATGGTTGTGTCATCTAGTAGATCTAAATCATTGGCAAATTTCTTCATATAGATCGCGCCAAGGGCAATCCACTCGCATGCGATACACCATGGCCTCATAGAAGAATTGGTATGGTTGGAGAGCTATATTTCTTTATACTGTAGGTCCATTCTATATTAATTTAATGGTTTTTGATTTTATATTGATTGAATTGTTTGATTTTGGTACAATATATCCAATTTCGAGTGGGCTTCAGGATTCAACCTGAATTGAAACTTGAAATACAACGACTTATCTTCTCCCCTAAGGATAGTTGGAGAACTGATTATTCTAGTTTTAATAAATAAACGGGTTTGTCGCTGAGATAAAGGTCAGGAATAAATAAATTCAGGTTTGTTTACTCCTTAAGATTTTAATTCAGTGATAAAACGACTCGTTTTAATCCATCAAGTCTTACTTTATCTCCTGTTAAAACAAATTCCACTGCTCGTGCAGCAGTAATTTTAAATTTTTTCTAAGGAGTATTGACTATGGCAATAATGAAACATGAATCAATAAAACCATCCCCTACGGTTGAAGGAATGAGCAGTGCTTGGCTCACCATTCGCGTTGTAAATAATGATGTATACCAATTCAATATGGGGTTAAATGAAATTTCAGCTGTTGTTGATACTTATGTTTCTATCGAGGAATTTAGTAAAAATCCATTTCAAGCTATTGAACAGGCGATTAATCAACAGTCCAAAATCAGCCCCGTTTTATTTACTAAAAAAATGGAACGTACCAGTGCCTGTGGCCAAGAACAAACTTCTGTATCCATGGATATATATCTTGCGACTTATATAGTAGAGGTTCAGTTTCCGTCATCTACTGTGAACAGCGCAAAGAAAAAGGAACGTACAGTTTATGAAAACGCATTTGAATTACCCAAAGGAATCCAAATTCAATCCAACCAGATAAAACGTATGGTTCTCGATGTATTGGGATTAGAGCGTCATTTAATTGTTGCTCTTAACAAAACAAGTAAAAATTTGGAACGACATGAAATTTGTCTTTTCAAAGAAAATGACACCTGGTTTTATCGCTTATCTGGAGAAGAGCAAGCCTATATATTACCTAATATATTTGAGGAATCTTATCAACGATCCATCTATGATAGTTTAGATGTGTATGCAAGGAAGTTACCCGTTCGTACACCTCAATGGATAGATCTATGTAACGGAAAATATGGAGAATTGGCTATGGCACTTACCCTGGAAGTATTCAAGGTGATGGCTTCTGCAGGGCATATTCCCAAGGATTTCGGACTGGATTATCATTTCCCCTTGGTGTTAGACCGGACTGATCCTACCAATCTGGCAATGATGTTAATACAAGGTTCCATGCAGCAAGAATCTAACTTATCCAAATTGCCTGCAGACCTAATCAATAGAATTTTTGCAGACTCTGTTGATAAAAAACCAGAAGAGGTCAGCGCTTACATAAACAAAGTAAATGAATCCGTTAAGAATATCTATACTGCTAGTATTGCCCCCCAACTGATTTGCAAAGGAAGCTGGAACAATACTCCAAGCATCAGTATTTCTTGTCCCAATGATCCAACACTTATTGATAAATTTTATCAATCGAGCCTGCAGTCTTTCCACCACATGGTGAATCTTGATCCGAAAAATCATCAAATTATCATGAAATGCTCCAAAGGCCTTGGCGATCAGGGTGTTTATTTAGCCAATGAGGGACATGAACTGGCTATTGCTTTTGCATCTCAGGAAGAACGTGACAGCTGGGCTGAATTAATGGGTTTTCAGCATGATTATTACAATCAAGGAATTGGAATCTGGGCTGATCATCCTCAATGCATCTACTTCACGAGCAGGTTTTTCCTGATTCAGGAATTAAAACAATACATTCAGGAAAAATACCAAAAAACGGAAGCCATCGTGCAAGCACTTGATACCCTCTCAGCTGAACCTAGCAGCATTCTTACGAGATTCAGTCTCTTTGTGCAGCAATTTTATAGTAATGAACAAGAGGAAATGAAATCAAACCTGAAATGCTGCAACCAGCAAATTTTAGCTGCAAAACTATTAATTGATGTTCTAAATAATAAAAGTGATGTTGACGGGTTAAGGGAGAAATATCCTGCTTATGTTTCAATCATGGAACACGATGAAGTGCTTCATGGTATTCTGGCGCAAATTGAGGAGAACAGTTCTGCACCACAACCAATGTAACATACACACACTGATTGAGTTTAATTCAGCCATATTAATCCATAATATGGCTGAATCAATAATGATCAAAAGCGTTTTTGGCTTCGTTTTATAGATATAAATTTAAATGAATACGGCGAGCAGCAAGTCCAATAAGAGCAATAACACAAAAGCACGCCCCCATATAAAATGTAAAAGAAGGGTTTGAGTATTCCCACAAAAATCCAGCAAGCATACTCGCCACGAGCATCATTAACCCACTTGCTAAATTAAAAAAACCATAAGCTGTTCCACGCAAATCTATAGGTGAGGCGTCAGCTACCATAGCTGCCAATAAACCTTGAGTCATACCCATGTGAATCCCCCAAAGAGAAGCACCTACCATAACAGCTGTCCATTGATTTATTGCAAGCAGTATATCGGCAACAATTAAAACCATTATGCCTATCATTAACAGTTTAGAATGGCTCATGTGATCAGCCAGCTTTCCGAATGGATAGGCAGAAATAGCATAAGTGAAATTCATGATAACCATGATAAAAGGTGCTGCAGAAATTGGCATTCCAACATTCATTGCGCGTAGCACTAGAAACGCTTCACTAAAACGAGCAAGGGTGAAAATTGCTCCAATTGCAACAAGCCACCAATAAGCCCTACCTAAGCGAGATAAATTTTGGCGTTGAAGTGGATTGAAGCGCTTCTCATTCTCCTTATGTATTTTGGGTTCGGTTACCCCAAAAATAAGTATTAAAACAGATAAGATTCCAGGAATGACCGCAACCCAGAATACAGCTCGGAAATTATTTGCAAAAAATAAAATCAATCCGGTTGCTAACAAAGGGCCGAGTACAGCACCTATTGTATCCAGTGCCTGGCGCAGCCCAAAGGAGCTGCCCCTTAGTTGATAAGGTGCAATATCAGCAACCAGTGCATCTCGAGGAGCGCCTCTGATTCCTTTTCCTATTCTATCGAATACCCGGGCAAATAAAACAACGCCACTAGTCGGTGACAATGCAAAAAGTGGTTTTGATAAAGCACCCAATGTATAACCAATAACAGCGAGAGTTTTCCGTTGGCCTAAATAATCACTCAATACACCTGAAAAAATTTTCACAATCAGGGCAGTGGATTCTCCTAGCCCCTCAATTACTCCAATTGCAAAAGTGCTTGCACCTAAAGTAGTAGTTAAAAACAATGGCAGTAAGCTATGAATAATTTCTGATGAAATATCCATTAGCATACTGACAAATCCTAAAATCCAGATGCTTATCGGTATTTTTGATACAATTGAATTTGACTTATTGTTCATGGTGGGTTCTTAGTTTCAATTTTCGATTATTTATTTATACATTCAGCGATAAATAAATGTCTATTTTTACTCAATTTTTTTGCCGAACGACTTTCATAATCAAATCACATTATTGAAAACATTAGCGGATAAATCATTATACAAATTTTTCAAGGAATGATTTTTACTTTTTGGTTGATAATCTACTAATTTGTTCCACTACTTTGGGCTCATTAATACCTCGACTAATCAGTTGATCTTTGTCCTTGATAATTGTTACTTGATAAACGGACTTCAAGTTGCAACTTTTTGAGATAGAGATAGAATAATCATTAATTTGATCAAATGGATTTATTTTGTTACAATTGGCGTTAATTTCGAGTTGGCTTCTGGCTTCAATCTGAATCGAAACTTGAAATACAACGACTTATCTTCTCCCCTAAGGATAGTTGGAGAACTGATTATCTAGTTTTAATGAATAAACGGGTTTGTCGCTGAGATAAAGGTCAGGAATAAATAAATTCAGGTTTGTTTAGTCCTTAAGATTTTAATTCAGTGATAAAACGACTCGTTTTAATCCATCAAGTCTTACTTTATCTCCTGTTAAAACAAGTTCCGCTGCTCTTGAAGTAGTAGTTTTAAATTTTTTTTAGGAGTATTGACCATGGCAATAATGAAACATGAATCAATAAAGCCATCCCCGGCTGTTGAGGGAATGAGCAGTGGCTGGATCACCATTCGCGTTGTAAATAATGATGTATACCATTACCAGATGCAGAAAAAAGAAATGTCACCTACTATTGATATTTTTGTTTCTGTCGAGGAATTTAATGAAAATCCATATCAGGCTATTGAAATAGCGATTAATGAACAGTCTAAAATCTGCCCCGTTTTATTTACTAAAAAAATGGAACGTACCAGTACCTGTGGTCAGGAAGCAACGTCTGTATTCTTTGATAGTAATCTTGCGACTTATATAGTAGAGGTCCAATTTCCATCCTCTACTGTGAACGGTGCAAAAAAAGCGGAAGGTACCGTTTATGAAAACGCCTTTGAATTACCCCAAGGAAGTCAAATTCAATCTGACCAGATGAAACGTATGGTGCTCGATGTATTGAGCTTGGAGCGTCATTTAATCGTTTCTTTGCACAAAACAAGTAAAAATTTGGAACGCCATGAAATTTGTCTTTTCAAAGAAAATGACAGCTGGTTTTATTGCCTCCCTGGGGAAGATCAAGCTCATATAGTACCAGATGTAATTTTGAAATTTAATGAGTGATACATTTATAAGATTCTAAATATCATTGCAAAGAATTTACCCACTCGTACACCACAATGGAAAGATCTATCAAGTGGAAACTATGGAGACTTGGGTATAGCACTTACCATGGAGCTATTCGAATTGATGGTTTCTGCAGGGCATATTCCCAAAGATTTTGGACTGGATTATCATTTTCCCTTGGAATTAGATTGGAACTATGATCCTACCAATCTGGCAATGGTGTTGATCCAAGGTTCGATGCAGCCAGAATCGAACTTATCCAAATTACCTGCGGACCTAATCAATAGAATTTTTGCAGACTCTGTCGATCAAAAGCCCGAAGAGGTCAGCGCTTACATAAACACAGTAAGAGAATCCGTTAAGAATACTTATGCTGCCAGTATTGTTCCCCAGCTTATTTGCAAAGGAAGCTGGAACAATACTCCAAGCATCAGTATTTCTTGTCCCAATGATCCATCCCTTATTGATAAATTTTATCAATCGAACCTGCAGCCGTTCCATCACATGGTGCATCTTGATCCGAAAAATCATCAAATTATCATGAAAAGCTCCAAGGGCGTTGGTGATCATGGTGTTTATTCAGCCAATGCTGGACATGAACTGGCTATTGCTTTTGCATCTCAGGAAGAACGGGACAACTGGGCTGAATTAATGGGTTTTCAACATGATTATTACAATCAAGGAATTGGAATCTGGGCTGATCACCCTCAATGCATCTATTTCACGCGCCGGTTTTTTCTGATTCAGGAATTAAAACAATACATTCAGGAACAATCCCAAAAGGCCGAAGCCATTGTGCAAGCACTTGATACCCTCTCAACAGAACCTACCAGCATTCTTACGAAATTTAGTCTCTTTGTGCAGCAATTTTATAGGAATGAACAAGAGGAAATGAAATCAAAGCTGAAATGCTGCAATGAGCAAATTTTAGCTGCAAAACTATTGATCGAAGTTTTAAGTAATAAAATCGATGTTAGCGAGTTAAAAGAGGAATACCCTGCTTATGTTTCAATCATTGAACAAGATGAAGGGCTTCATGATATTCTGGCACAAATTGAGGAGAACAGTTCTGCACCACAACCAATGTAACATAAAATACAAACTGAATTGGTTTTATTCAGCCATATTAATCCATAATATGGCTGAATAACTGTCCAGTCAGCACCGGTTATTTTTGCACGTTATTTGGGGGATATTCGTGAATTTGAAGCAGATAATTCAATAAACGAGCTGTAATGTAACCTATTGATTTTCTGTTTTTAATTATTCAATCTTCTTATTCTTGCATTCCTCAATGATGCCAGGAAACGACTTGAGTTTTACTTTTTGGTTGATAATCTACTAATTTGTTCGGCTATTTCGGGCTCATTAATACCACGAATAATCACTTGATTCGTTTTCTTGATGCTTGTCACTTCATAGGGAATCTTACCGCCTAAGGTTTTACCTAGATTCGTCAAGAAATCTGAGGATTTTACTCGTCGTGTCTGCTCAATTTTTTCGAGAGGAATAAGTGCATCGACACGAAGTTGACCGTCTTTGCGCAAATGGGCTGAAACTTCCGGGCCTATTAGAGATTTCAAAATGGATGCGGTCGATGTGTGAAGCTCCTCTGGTTCGTAACTATAACAATGAGCACTTATTTGATCCCATAACGCTGTATCCAACTTTGGATCGGAACTTAGAAACGTATTAATCCCCAGTGGAAAATAAGTGCCATAACCTCCTTTTGCATAGGCCGCAATCAATTCTTTGTGAACTAAAGTTTCATTAGCCGGATTGTGAATATGGAACCAAAGGAATTGATTTGCATTTTCAGCGTATCGTTTAATCATTTGTTGGAATATACAATGACCAAATCCCAGAACAACTATAACCCCGCCGTCATTTTTTTTAACTTCTTTTAAGGTATTATCAGTCAGTGTTTTTTCTCTTTTTTCAGAATTTAAACTTTTTTCTTTAAGTTGCTCAGAGACAGGTAAATCAATTCCCCCAAGTTTGAAACATTGCTCTTTCATTGCCTCAAAAAGTTCCAGTTTAGCAACAATGCTTCTTAACTTTTCAGCTTCGTGCGTATACTCAGGACGTGAAAGCGGTAGTTGCTCTACTTTTTTTACTTGTATACAGATGAGCGTTTTTATTATTGTAATATTTTGCTCCAGCGATGCTCCAGGCTCCATTCCATCGACACAAATTGTGGTATAACCTGTTTTTTTTAAATGAGGTAGATGTTTGATAAGAAATTCGCTTGTTGCTCTATCTGCATGGCTTTCATATAACACAACCGGAGGAAGCTCGTATTTGGCATACATGATAGTTCCAATCTAATTGTATTATTTCAATTATAGCAGGCCTAGGTTGATCATTTTGACCCAACATTAGGATGTTTGATTTGTGTGTTGGGTTATCAATGAAAAGAGAATGTCCATTATTATGTGATGCATGAAGGGTTCCTATAATATCTGTAGTGTTTTAACGAATGATGCTCTTCTATTAATTTATCAAGAGCATCAATAATTCTAAACATGCGAAATTGAAATTCTTGCACGATGAATCGAAACAATAAAGGAATTTTTTATTTTTAGATAATATTACAACATGAAGGTGAAGTTATTTTATCTGCATCATCTTCTTCATCTACTTCATCTGCAGCGCTCAAGATATTTAATTCATCCTGTAAGTCTTCAGGAAGATTTGTTGTAGGCAATCTATACGCTTTCACTGCAAATAAAGAGTGACTCAATAAAGAAGAAGAATAAATTGTGTTAAAACACAAAAATTGTTCTTGGTTCCATTTATGAAATGTATTACCAGTAGGTAAATTTGGAGGAATAAAATCATTACCAAGCTTTATGTAATACTCAAAAAATAAATTTAAAGTGTGGGAGAGGCAAGGGGTGATATATAAGCAACCCTTAGAAGCTCGCTCAATAATGGGGATTGCTAATCTCAATGCGTCCTGATCGGATAATCCCTGATAATTGTTTAATGCGGTATTGTAACCTGTAAACCAATAATTAGCTTCACGAATGTATTTATCATAAAGAGTGCTCTCTACAATTTCCGGAGAAAGAGTACCATATTTGGTAATTTGCAGGGTTATTGCCATATTCATGGTCCCTATCATGATTTGATCTAAACTGAGACCTGTATATTTTCCAGGTTCTTTCAATAAAGAAAGAGCTGGATTTAATACTTGATGAATAACTTCTGCACTATGGTTACTTGTGTGCAGATCAAGCTCAAGTGCTTCAATAAATTTTGGATAATATGTATTTTCTAATTCATATAAAGGGATTAAAGGCATTGTTTAAATTTAATTGGCTCAAAAGGGGGGATGATTATATTGTTTTAAAATCAAATGGTCAATTAATTACTCTCTTTGGTTATATAAATACCTACTTCGATGATCAAGATGAACGTACCATGACCTAACAATAGATAAGCCGAATCAGTATAATTTTATCAAATCTTCTTAATAAAATTCAAAAAAATTGTACGGATTACAAAAAATGTACTTAAATTTTTTAAAGAGCATGACAAAAATACTTATGAAGTCATGAAGAAATGGAGTCATTATGGCCAATCGAATCTGTTCGGCATCAAGCAGCATTACTTTAAGAGCTCGCGTAAAAAATACTCCAGGAACTTTTGGTAAATTAGCAGCGGTTATCGAAAAAGAAGGAGGGCAACTCAATGCGATTGATACTGTTCGTGTTGAGGATGGATATCAGATTCGTGATTTTACCATTTTTACATGCGGCCCAAAACATGCTGAAATCATCGTAAAGCAATTGAGTATGATTCCTGAAGTTGAGGTGCTCCAAGTTTCTGATCGAACTTTTCTTGCGCATCTGGGTGGGAAAATTAGAATTAAAGGTCGTATCCCATTAAAAACCCGAGATGATTTATCAATTGCTTATACACCTGGTGTTGCGCGAATTTGTGATGCAATTCATAAAAAACCAGAAGATGTATTTAATTTGACTATTAAAAAAAATATGGTTGCAGTTGTTTCAGATGGAAGCGCTGTATTAGGTTTGGGAAATATAGGACCTTATGCAGCGATCCCAGTTATGGAGGGAAAAGCATTATTGTTTAAAGAGTTTGCTAATGTTGATGCATTTCCTATTTGTCTGGATACTCAAAATGTGGATGAAATCGTTGCCACCATCAAACATATTGCTCCTGTATTTGGGGGAATTAATTTGGAGGATATCTCCGCTCCTCGCTGCTTTGAAGTGGAAGAACGACTTAAAAAAGAGTTGGATATCCCAGTATTTCATGATGATCAACACGGTACAGCAGTAGTACTTGCTGCTGCGATGATTAATGCACTCAAATTGGTTCAAAAAAAACTGGAACAGATTAAAGTGGTTGTAGTAGGCATTGGTGCTGCGGGTACGGCATGTACTAAAATGCTAATCAATTTAGGCGTAAAAAATATTATCGGTTGTGATTGTGACGGTGTGCTTTATCAAGGTAAACCAGGATTACACCCATCACATCAATGGTATGCCGAACATACCAATCCTAATCTTGAACAAGGTACGGTGCATGAAGTAATCAAAGGAGCTGATGTTTTTATTGGCGTTTCAAAACCCGGAGTTATTACGGCCAAAGATGTAAAAAAAATGAATAAGGATGCAATTGTCTTTGCAATGGCAAATCCTATACCTGAAATAATGCCAGAAGATGCAAAAAAATACGCTGCTATCGTTGCAACAGGGCGAAGTGATTACCCTAATCAAATTAATAATGTATTGTGTTTCCCCGGTATGTTCCGCGGTGTTTTAGATTGTATGGCGACCAGGATTAACGAAGAAATGAAGCTTGCCGCAGCTTATGCTATCGCAAACTCTATAGAAGAGCAGTATTTGAGCTGCAGTTACATTATTCCCAGCGTATTTGATACTCGTGTTGTAAAAAATGTCGCTCAAGCGGTTAAAGATGCAGCCATTAAAACAGGAGTAGCTCGTAAATTAATAAAATACAATTTTTAGCGCCATGCAGCACAAACCTTTAAAATAATCGCACCTACAGAAAGGGTGTATTAAAGACATCAATGAAAAAGGAGCGCTCTAAAATGCCAAACATTGAAATCAAAAGAATTTATGAGGCGCCTAAAAAGACAGATGGATTTAGAATACTGGTAGATAAATTGTGGCCACGTGGCGTTAAGAAAGACGATGCTGCTATTGATTTGTGGCTTAAAGAGATTGCACCTAGTGATTCGTTACGCAAGTGGTTTAACCATGATGATCAAAAATGGACGGAATTTCAAAAACGTTATGCAAAAGAATTGGAAGACAAGCACGATTTACTCGATTCCATTAAAGAAAAAGCAAAACAACAACAAGTAACCCTGCTGTTTGCTTCTAAAGAAACTGAGCACAATAATGCGGTTGCATTACTCAATATGCTTCTACATCGTATACAGTAGTATGGAAGAGAGTAGAAATACCAATAAAAAATGCATGGATTGCCTTAAAAGTGCCAAATTTAAAAACACACAGCAATAACTTCAATCTAAAGGTATTGCCGCAAATATCAAACTGATGAAATAGTAGGGCGTTGTTAAAGAAAAGGATCGCTAAAAATATGTTTAGAAGGAACTCCTGCGAGAAAGATAGTGGTTTTAAGTTTATTGGTCGTTTCTTTAGGTCCACACACATATACCCTGGTATCATGAGGATTATTGATGTGTGTTAATGCTCTTCGTTCAATTAACGCTTCAGGATAACGTCCCTGGCTTTGCACCACACAAGGGTCATAAACAAAGGAACTGAATACTATCGATAAGGATTCCAATTCTTCACGATAGTAAATGTCCTCATCGGTAAGACCGCCATGAACTAAAGTGATACGTCCTTGATGATTTTGGCTGAGTGCGCTTCTAATAATGGCAATGAGCGGCGCAAGCCCCGTACCCGTTCCAGCCAATAACATATCAAAAGTTAATTGGTCGGGATTATAGTAAAAACAACGGCCAAAAGGTCCTCTAAGTTTAACCTCCATATTCTTTTTTGCCTTACTCACAAGCCATTGCCCCATACTCCCGCCTGGATAGATTTTAACGTGTAACTCAATAAATCTTTCTTGCATAGAGAGGTTGGCGATTGAATAACTTCGCATGGTGCCTTCGGGATTAATCAGGCTAAGATATTGGCCAGGGATCCAATGTTGTAACTCGTCCACACTAAGTTTAACTTGCACCACATTGTAGTTAAGTGGTTTAAGCTCAATGATTTTCGCATTGACCTCACACTCTACGCTTTCTGGGGCAACAACTTGAAGGGCTGCTTCTGGTTGTGCCAGACATGCCAGAAAATAGCCTTGAGATTTAAGTGTTTCAGGTAATCCTTCTTGCCACGATGGATGAACTACACCATCTTTAGCTTTAATCAGACAGGACTGACATATTCCCGCCTGGCATGAGTTGGGGTAATTCACACCATGACGCAGAAGACACTGTAATACATTTTCCTGAGGTTCTAGGACATATGATTGATTGTTAAAGTCTATAATACTCATGAGCGCCCCAACACTTCATCGCGAACACTATTGGCAATAGCTGCCACTTGTTTAATATCCTCTGCTGCGGCCCCTAACTCCTTAAGCGTTGCTCCTAAATGTTCTATAACAATATCCACGTGCGTATCATTTAATCCTCGCTTGAGTAAATGGGCATGTCCTTCACTCATGCTTTTTCCACTGTAATGATTGGGTCCACCAAAGACCATGGTTAAAAAACCTTTTTGCTTCAAGATTTGTTGATCCATATCAATATCATCAAAAAAATGACTTACACGCTCATCCATTAACATTTTGCGATAAAAAATATCAACTGCGGTATTTACTGCATCTTGGCCTCCCAAGCGCTCAAATAATGACTCAAACATGGTATACTCCTTAAAGATGTATTTGCAATGCATCTTATAAAAAGAAATAATCGGAGTCAACTCACAATTTGGATTTATTTATGCAACTTACACAATTTACGGATTACTCATTACGCGCATTAATTTACATAGCCCTTCGAAAAGAGTCATGTACGATTAAGGATATAACCGAGGCTTATGATATTTCGAACAATCATATGATAAAAATCATTCACAATTTATCGAAATTGGGGCTGATTAAAACAATCCGGGGGAAGAATGGCGGTATTTTAATGGCAGCCCAACCTGAATCAATTAATTTAGGACAACTCATTACGCAGCTGGAGCCTCATTTTGATTTGGTACCTTGTTTTAATAGGGAAAAAGCCAACTGTTGTATTGCTCCTGTATGTAAATTAAAGGGGGTCTTGTATGAAGCTCAAGCCGCATTTATGGATATTTTGGGGCGCTATACTTTAGCTGATGTATTACACAACAAAAATGAGTTGTCTGTTATCTTGAACATTAAATAGGGCAGACTGGAGTTATACGATTTTTTGTGCGAGCAAAAGACCAAATAAACCTGATATGGGTCTTCCCAGTTCATCTTGTTTATGTAAATGACCTACCGATTCTTTATATTCAAGTATCGACCATCCACTGTCTTGATACACGTGATAGAGTTCTTCTTTTTGCGGAAGAAACGTGAAGAATTCTGGCAGCGAATAAAGTTCTGATTGAATGGGAAATACTAAAAAATGATATCCATCGTTTTTAGTTACTCCCTGAAGCTCGGTGAGCAATCCTGGAATGCGTTGAGGGTTTAAAAACTGCAACGTGACTGTTGAGAGAACTAAATCATAAAGTTCGGATCCAAGATTTAAGGGTTGATTTAAATCATGCAGCAGCGTATCAACCCCAGATAACGCTTCTTTCTGGACAATCTCTTCAATTGTTTCTAATGCCGGTTTGTTATGGTCAATTCCTATCACACGATGTCCCATTTTTGCCAAATAAAACAAATTTCTACCCGAGCCACAGCCTACATCAAGAATTGATGCGTTCTTCAAATGGTGTAAATAAGTCTGATAGGCATACACTAAGTCACTATGTGCTGCTCCTAATCCGTATTTTTTATTGAAATATCGTTGAGGCATGCAATAAAACTCAAGATTTGCTTTAAACGTGTCACTGATTGGAATAATTTTATGCCATGCAGCAGGGGGGATCAGTAATTGAGGGTGCTCCGTATCGATTCGAGCTCGGGAACATTCATGCCCCTGGCCATTTAGGAATACAAAATCAATAATTCCTTCCTGGAGGGAAAGCTTACCCCAAGTTCCTTCTTTGGTACTGTGTTTTTCCAAGAAAAATTTCAGTTTTCCATGGCTATCAATTTCGATTTGCTTATAGCACATTAACTCGCTGTATTCTGATATCATGATGCACCTTTTATTTCTGGTTATCGATAACTCTCTTATTGGTTGATATTCTTATTCTCAGTAAGCTCTGGTTCCAGCCTAGTTAAAAGAGTACGCTCGTTCACTAATTTATCAGCTAACTGATGATTTACATCTCGATGCCCTTCCTCATCAATACGTACGGCCAATAGCACATCTCGCAGACGTGCATCAGTAGCTAATCCCCAGTAGTTTTTAGCAATCTCGGGAGCCGGGCAATTTTCAATGCGGCCATCATCCAACTCTTGTAAATAATGGGTATAGCTAATCACTGCCTCTTCTTCAAGATAACCTACAAATCGATGGGCTGTTTTGGAAGAAATAACATACATCAATAAATATAAAACCACAAAAATAGCTTGTGCTACAAAAATAATAAATCGTTCAAACCAATTTGGTTTGGCGATATACATGAAAGTAATCAAATGCATCCGTTCATTTTCTGCTTCATCGAGCAACGTTTTAATCCAGCCCTCATCATTTTTGATTTTTCTTAAGCAACGTAGATGCAGTAATGCCGCTCCAACCATCCCAGGTACTGCCGCTACTGTTTCGAGTACTATCGCGCGATTTCCATAGCGTTTTTGAAAGAAAGTATCAGCAAAAAATCGAAAAAACTTCACAAGACCAAAGGCAAATTTATCACTGATGGTTTTAGTCGGTTTATGACTTGCTGACATGATATGCTCCTTTAGAGTATGTTACACCAGATTATTATAATAAAGATGTATTTTAAATGCAACTTTAAGTGAATACCTATCTATCAGGAGTTACGAAAAACCCCAAGGTCGAGGCAAAAAATGTTTTTAATGAGGGAGTTTAGATAGACTAAATGACCGAATTAAAAACATTTTTTAACGAAGAGATGGGGGTTTTTCGTAAGTCCTGATTATAAGAGATAGAAGTCTTGCATCGGTTCGTTTTAAACGAACTCAAGATGGCCTGCCGTTTGATGACATCTAGCTGCGCATTTTTATCGGCGGAATGGAACCTGGATGAACGTTGGGGAGGTTTAAAACACCGACTTTGAATAAATTGGAGGAGAATGCTGGATGTGCAGATTTTTTTATTTTTATCGAATTCAGATAGGATGGTTTATGTTCTTAATTGTCTAAGTATTCTAATTTATTACAAAAAATCCAGCTGATGCCATTCCATTCATCATTCTTTTTAAATGAGTCGTATTGTTGGTTTAATAACTATTAACAGCAAATCAAGATTACCCAAAATTGTTGTTTGGAGCGTTGTCCTGAGTTTTATCCTTATTCAAAGAATTAATAAACTCCTTAACACTTTCAGGGTTGTTAAGTTCAAGCTTTGCTAAATTTTGATAAAACTCTTCAACCTCAGGGGCTCTTCCACGCATCTTGTTGTGCCATCCTTTGGTAAAATCAGAGTCTGATTTTTTCCAGTCGGCTAATTGAATCACTTCAATCAATGATTGCATTGGTGAGTCAGAGTATGTTGCTATATCTTTCATTTTTTTTAAGCCATCTACGTTAGAATATGGTTCACAAAATTGGCGTATTTTCTCTAATAATTCACTGTGCATCTCTTTCATTCTAGGGTCTTGGGATTTAATTGCTGCCAAATCGGCTTTAACTTGAGAAGTGTTTGTTCTGGTTACTTTTGATTTTAGTGCTGTATCGATTTTTGAATGTAATTTCTCAAGATCTGTCCCGTTACTATAACTCGCTTTAATTTCAACTTGATTTGTCTGCCCATCTTTTTCTTTTATACTTGTAATTTTTGGTTTAACAGGAACTTTCAAAAAAATATCATTATGTGATCGTTGAGCATGATCTTGTTTCGCGCGGTTTAATAAAGGTGCCTCTGCATACTTGTATCCACTCGTATCTATATCCAGGGTAGTAGTGGAAAAAACCCCATCAACATCAGAGTCCCATTGAACATTATCATTTTTCATTAACTGTATTAATTTGGAGGCAATATTTTTATTTTCTTCTTCGATCGCTTGCTGATATTTCTCTGCCATTTCCTGTTCTTCTATTTTTTTTAAAAACTCGATAAGTTCGGAAGGCTTCGTGTATACAGCTTCATATGCAGGAGGCGACTCTTGAGTTTTAGAAAGTTTTTCCCCAAATAGCACGTTATGATGGATATTATCTTTATCATAATCTTCCTTAGCGATTTTATAGGCTACCCCATCGGCATTGGCAGTCCACTTCCCCTTAAAATTCCACGTTTCTTGCATTTTCTTATTTAAAAACTTAGCAATGTCTTGATTAATTTTTTCTCTACTCATAACAGGCTCACAGAATTAATAGAATATCTTTCATAAATATAGTTCAATTTTTGTTACTTTTGTAATCTTTGGTAAGTAGGACCTGAATTTTGCATGAGCCTAGGTGTTTCATGCTGGACTTGATGGACTTGTAGCTCAATTTCTAATATTTATAAGTGAAGATGAGATGGAAACAAGCTTAAAAAGAATCTATTTAGTATGCAGTAATTTCGCTTTTTCATTTAGTTGCCAATTAAGATAGAGGGAGCATGAAAGCCATCTATTGTTCTACCGCTTTTTCAAGATTTTTTAGGCAATTTACATGATTATCAAATAATAGGATCTTGTTGTTGCTGTTTAATAGTGTTTTTAAATTCCACAAGCAATATCATTAAATTATTTTGGGGGGCTCGATTGATTGTTTCGATATTTGGATTAAATCAATCGAGTCTGAGCCTATTAATTCCTTCAAGGATTGTTCGCGTTTAAAATCATGTTTTGTCCTATTGTTGCTATTGCAGGCGGGGATTTAATATAGGGTTTTAAGCTTCCATCGGTTTTTGCTGCTCCAGTATTGAATAAAATAATAATTCCATATTGCTGTTGCATGGTAAAGCCAAGAAAACTTCGGAAATCCTTATGGCTACCGTTTGTTACAAGCTAGTATCGCCGCGCATTTACTGAATTATGCAAGTTGGGTAAAATAATTGTATCAACAAAAAGGAGAGCTTATGAAAAATAGGAACGATTTATTTACAGCAAACCAAAGTAAAACTGTAAGTTATGGAATGAAATGAACCTTAAACTCATTTAAACCTTCTTTTCTATTTTTACGGAATTTTTCCTATTTCAGTATGTGCTAATTGAGCTATTAGCCCATGCTCGGAGTGTCATGAGGTATTTCTATTTCAAGCTCAGGATTCTTTTCCTTAATTCCCAGACACTTCAAGAAATTGTTCCACATTTCGCTAAGAAGATTATAATCTTTGGATATCGCTTCAAAAACTTCTTTTGCAATTTCACTTTTACCTGTATTGGTATAGTTCATCTCTTCTATATACATGGAATCGTTTGTGATACTTAACTCACAAGACAAGTGTCCTATTTTTTCTCTGCCAAGATCAGTAGCTGTCGGAATTTGAATTGGTGTTTCAATTTTTAACTGGATTTTGTCCTTATTTCTAACCTCAAGACTAATTTGCATTTCTTCTGTCATAGCAGTGACAACAATCCCTGACTTGGTATTATCAGAAATAAGGGATTGGAGAGGAACTACAATACCAAAAGGTACAGCTCCGCGGCCTTGAAGTAAAAGGTTAATTGTCAAATTACGCAAATTAGGATCCATGACCCCTCGTTGTAATAAACTATCGTGTAGTGCAAAAACATTGATTTTTTTCCCTTGAAGTTCAGGGAATACAGCATAACTCTCTCCACGTGTTGCTTCGGTTAATGCAGCAGCGTCATAAAAATTAATAGGGATTTCCGATTCTCCATTCGGTTCTGGCTCAGGGATTATCTCCTTAGGATGGTCAAAATCTACCCTGACACTATCCAAGAATTTTAGTTTCTTTAAAAAATTAACTACAGGTTCCTTAAACCATGAGAGCTGTTCATTAAAAAATTTATAATTATGTTTTAAATCGACTCTATCTGCCATGATTATAAAATATAAAAGTTGGTTATTATTTAATTGTATTGTTTATTTGTTAAGGAAATATTAACAACTGATGGAGCAATAGGAAAAGTTTGTCTTTTCTAATAATACAAAAAAAATTCTAAGAGATATTAATAAATTCATTAAGTTACAAATGTCTATAATTTATGGTAATTAAAAGATAATACACAATTTTTTTGATGAGCAGTGGCAGGAATTTCATTTTTTTCTGGATACTGGCTCTGTTGGTTCTTAAATAATTAATCTGAAAGTTGTTAAAAATAGATTTATTGGATTTTTAAGAACCATAGGAATAAGCTTAAGCTTTTTACATTTTATAGATTGAGGTCCTTAGTTTTTTAAACTAAGGATTGTTAGCGTTTAAAATCATGTTTTTTCCTATTGTTGCTATTGTAGGCGGGGATTTAATATAGGGTTTTAAGCTTCCATCGGTTTTTGCTGCTCCAGTATTGAATAAAATTATAATTCCATATTGCTGTTGCATGGTAAAGCCAAGAAAACTTCGGAAATCCTTATGGCCACCGATTTTTCCACAAATTACTTCTCCATTGATTGGTTCACAGACCCAAGCATAGCCTTGTCCACCGACAATTGGTTCTTGTTTTCCAATATTGGGTAGAACAATCTTTCCTGCGGGTACAGGCAGATAATTATTGGGTGCATGAGCGATTTGCATCCCTTTTAAGAGCGTTAGTTGCTTGGGATCCTGATTGGTGCTTATATTCAAATTGGCACGAATAAAGTTAATCATATCGCTTGCATTGCTGCGAATACATCCTGCACCTGCCCAGGGCACATATGGGAAAGGATTTCCTAATTGATATTCATGAGTGAGCTTGTCGATATGGTATCCAGATGCATATTGAGCATTTTGCCACTGGCTTGTATTGCAAGGAGTTGCGCCGGCAGGAGTTATGACTGGGCACGTTCCATTATGTGCTTCGTCTGGAAGACAAGCACTTGTTAAAGGCATGTTGAGAATGTTTGTAATATTGTTACAGACCCATCCATTAAAATCACCCTCCAAAACATTGGGGAAGCCATCCCGATTCATGAGTGCCTGAGTGATTAATCCTACGCTGCTGTTCGAGTAAAAATTTCGGGTTGGCAAATAATGGGGGGATCCATATACCAAGCGCACTTGTGGCTTGCCATCACCAATACAGGTAGCAAGCGCAGTATTCAGTTTATTTACATCTTTAACGAAGTTCGATTGATTTAAATTCTGATCACCACTGTTTTGATCAACGCTTGGAGCATCTGAAAAACAGAAACCTCCCGAAAAAGTAGCGAGTTCTTGATAAGTCACTGGGGACTCATGGGAGGTTAAATCAAAACTTTTTCCTACCCAACTTTTAGACGGCAGATCGGGTTTGATCGGTGACAATGGATTGATTTGTTTTTTATAGATTGAAGCACCCAGACTCGCTGTAGTAAATGTTTTAGTCACTGAGGCGAGTTCAAAAAGAGTATTTTCATCTGGAGGCGTATCGTTTAAAGCACGAAGTCCACAGCTTATATAACAAATCTGTTCTCCAGAAGCCGTTTTTTTATAAATGCCGAACACTCCTCCCAGGGTTTGTTCTTCGACAACTTTTTGATTTGCTGTATTAAATACATCGGGTGTGAAGGTTAAGGCATGTTGATATTGAGCTTGGCAAAAGGAGGTTTGCCAGCTTTTCTTTTTTAGGAGGGTACAAGCAATATCCTTATTGATATTGATATTAATCGTATTCACTAAAGGGGTTCGCCCTTGATAGTTGATCTTAATGGTAAGTGGTACTGATTTAACTGTATTGGGGGCGTGATAGGCAATAGCTAATGTACAGTTGCTCTTTGCATTGATGAATGTACCACAGCTGCCTAAATTGGTATCAACCGACGCTAATGGGCTCGATAACTTAATGCCTAAGGGCAAATTAACCTTCGTATTATTACGTACTGTGTAATATAAGATAAGTTCTTCCTGTGGTAAAACCTGTTGCGAAGGTGTGGGCGTATTAATGAACTCCACCAGTGGCGTGGCACTATAAATTTGTTCGGTAATACCAAACATCATTAAAGCAGGAAGAAGCAGGGTTATTTTTTTCATAAATAAGACTCATAAAGAATTAAAGCTTAACCCAATATAAAATGCTTGGTTATTGAGTGAAAGCTTAATGGGTTCTAGTAAATTATGATTATTTGATAATGATGAATGTGCTGTATCACTTTGCGAATAGAGATAACGAGCGAATACATCAAATTTCTTATTTAGATGCACGGCAACGCCAGCACCTGCTGCTCCTGCAAATTGGTTATTGATTTTAGCTGGAAGTCGCAAGCTGCTTACAGGTGTGATACCAGGGAGCGCCTGATCATGATAGGTTACTTTGCTTACACTTAATCCCGCACCTAATGTGATAAACGGTGAGATTCTCTCGATAGGAGAGAATAAGTACAAATCACCCTGGAGTACTAGATTGAAGATATTTCCAGATTCTTTATAGGTGTAATTAAAAAATTCTGGATCATTGAGCTCGTAAACATCCCCAGTGAATCGTGCTTGTTGATAATAAATAGCGGGTCCTATGAGGATTTTTTTAAGCAACTGGCTATTCACAGAGATATTTCTTTGAAAAGAAAATGAATAGGTTGCTTGCGTTTTCTGGTGGGAATTAACCAGTGAATCAGTAATATAATCACTGATGATAATGGTTTGGTCGTTACTTTTTGTAAAACGGCTTGCACCGACTGCAATAGAGGTGCTCCATGAACTTTGATTTGCTATGACAGAAGAGGAGAGCAAACCACAAAAAATAGAAAGCAGGTATTTAATGTTCACAAACGATCCTTCAACATAGGGTATGCATCCATTCTTATTAATCACAAAGTACTATTTTCAAAGCGTCTGAAGTGGCCTTAGATAGATCTTCAAATCAACAGACTTGTAACCAATTTAGAACTATACATCAATATACAATGCACTATCAATTTTATAAATGAGGCAAGGGTACCTTAGTCCGATTGCTACAACTCTATGCATCAGAATCGCATCATATTTTGGTTGATAAATTAATTAATTTTATGCACCTGACTCACTGGCTGTTGTGCCGGCTTGTATTGAATTTGACAATTACCTGCTCCTGTCGACTCAATGGTTATTTCATCTTTATCGGCACTAATCGTCATTAATCCCGTGTAATACGTACTCATTCCCCTAACAAAAGCTTGTGTTACGGAAGATGTTGTTGGAATGGCAGGAACAAAATGGGTCAAAACCAAATGCTTTACTTTAGCTTGTTGTGCCATTTTTGCAAGCTCTAGTGAATCAGAATGGTAGTTCTTGGTTTCTAGCGAGAATGCAGCATCCAATGTATCACCTTTTACTATTGCTTGTTGGTAGATTGCTTGATTCAATGGATTACTTAGCACTTCATTAATCAAAAGATCGGCATTTTTAGCGTGAGTAGCGAGTGTAGGAGTAACTTTGGTATCACCACTGATGACGATTTTACATCCTTTATAGTGGACGACATAACCTAGCGCTGGATAGACGGGTTCATGAGAAACTGGAAACGCGGTAATTTTAATATCTGAGGTATCATAAACGATTTTATCTTGCTTCACCGCATCCACTAATTTGGGGAGCCCAAATCCCATTTGTGGATCGAGTCTTCCTTGGCTATTTGAAGCTCGAAACATAACATCCAGTTGATAGGCTTTAGCCAATCCTTTTACAACTTGCTTGACCCCGTAGGGTCCATAAATATTGATGGGTTCGTTACGTCCATTATTCCAAGTAGCGTTAATAACCTGACCCAAGCCACTGAAATGGTCAGAATGCCAATGTGTTATAAATACATTATGAATTGTTGGGTAAGGTAATCCCATCGAAGCCAAGGTTTGAATCGCTCCTTCGCCCGCATCAAATAGCATAAACTGCTTATTCGCAATCAGAGCAAGGCAAGCTGGTTTGCGAATCTCTTGCATGGTAACTTCCGGATCTCCAGTTCCACAGAGATAAAGATGCATCTTACCATCAGTTAATAAATTCTTTTGAATAGGATTCTCTAAATACAAAGCAGCGAATGAATGGCTGGCATAAGCAAATAAAACCAAGCTAAATGTTTTTAAGCATTTAATGGGCATGGGAAAGTCCTTTAAAATTGAGAATAGGGAAAACATTCAGTCCAGTTGTAAATCTTCCAATTCCCTAATCGCCAATTTTCAAATCCCTTCAAAATCGGTTGGCAGGAAGGAACATCTAAACGAATAAACGCTACATTGACTACTGCTTTAGTCGGAATCGGTTTTCCTTTGAATGCGTTATCTTCTTTTAATTCTACTTTTAAAGTTTTTAGTGCATATAAATGTGCAATACCTTTAATTAAGTCGATATCGACCTCAATATTGGAAACTTGAAACGTTAATTTCTTAAAATTAGAAAAATTCCTTTGAGTGAAGTTTATAATATTAGTTTTACCTCTAATAGGCGTATCAAAAGAGGGAACAATTAAACAGCTTTCTGCCTTATCCAACCAGAGTGCATCGATATCTGTTATATCTTGATTTTCTAATCCGTGCACATATTGCATAAATAAATGTGATATATATTTTTTTGTTTTCTCAAGCCTGTTAAGGTAGTTCTGATGATAATCCAATGTTTCTTCAATTAGAGTTTGCGTAATGGGATTAAGCTTATTCTTTATGTGGAGTAAGCGTTGTTGTAATTCAGGGGATAGTTTATTAGGGTATTGCTGCAACATCAGCAATGCGGGCATCATTCGGCCTTCTTGTTTCTCATCTGCTAACCAATCTGCTTCTGGGAAAAAAGAAAAATATAATCCTACTGCCATCATATTGGTAATAAATCGTTGATCATTGATTGCAGTTTGAATTTCAGGATGAGCGATGTCTTTCACACCCCTATCGATTAATGCTTGATACTTTTTAGCATTATCAAATGTTGCTAACGATGTCCCTTTACGATAAAACGTTCCATTGTCAGTAATCATTCCTTGTTTGTTATCAGGAATCAACTTATCTGGATCTATTGCAATAGATGAGTAGTTCATGCTGAAAACTCCTGTAAAATCTTATCAACCATTTTTTGTAATGTCGGAGTGAGCGTTGAATATTTTTCTTTTAATCGGTTTACAATTTCTGGCGTAACTGCTTCAGGTTGTTGCGAAAAGTAAAGCAAAATAATCATTAATCTACCTTGGTGTTCGCTTTGCAACCACTCCTCCGGAGAAAAAAAACCAATGATATCCAAAGCCTTTAAAGAAGGTATAAGTTTGGATTCGGTTTCAATAATTTTTAATAGGTTGTCCTCTTGGCTGATAGGGTCAATTTGTGACAATTCATCAAAGAAATAAGCGTTAATCATGCTTACGCCATATGAAGCAGCACGAGTAAAAGTGCCATCTTTTTGCAATTCACCAATTTGGTTATCCGGTATCCACTTTATAGTCATAGAGTCTTCTCACGTAAGTTAGAGAAAATTAGCTGTAAAAAGAGAATAATTTGCAGTAATTACAATAAATTAAACTATAAGAGTAAACTTTGCCAGTTAAATAGAAAATGAAAGACCTATATCATGATGTGGTCTATAAAACCACCTCGAGATGAATTTATATACTACATTTAGATTGATAGATGAGCCTATGAGTTTCTTCAGAGGTGTCCGCAATGCCACACCCATTATATGAACAATTAAAAAGTATTATTCTGGATGATAGGCTTATCTATGATGAACAGTATGCCTCTGAAAAATTACCTTGTGGGCTAACGAACTTGCAATTTGCGGGATTACTGTTGCTAGTAGAATATGAGCTTCCACATAAGCAAAAACAAGATTTTAAAATCAATCCAGAGGTTTTTCATAAACCCGGAATTATGAACTTCGTCAAACTTAATGCACCTATTCAATTTGTTTCAAAATGCTTGAGTTAGAATATTTTGTTTCTCGATGGAGGAGTAAGAACAAACAAGATGACTATTGGCAATAAAATTAGAAATGTGATTATAATGTTTTAAGGGATAATATTTATTACATGGAAGGTGCCCAATGAGAAATATATTTCAATGGTTAATTGAATTTCTTGATGCGATTGTTGGTGTTGAGGGAGATAAACCGAACAACCGTTATCTCAATGCTTACGAAGCTCAAGAAAAATATGATGCCGGCTTGATTCGAATGCGCGAATATAATAAAGAATTTGAACGCAAGGATAGGTTTTAAGCGATAACTGAATATCATATGACTGCTATGAATTTCATCGATTTGGTTATGGATCTTTCTGTACACGTGTAGCCTGGTTGTTTGCAACTGTCTCTTGCCCACATCTGTGCCTAAGCCGCTGGATATTCGAAAAGAGACAGACTGCTTTTTCTGCGATGGGTAGAATATTTAGGGCTGTTTGGGAGTTTCATAGAGAACTAAAGTGAGTGTACTTATCTGCCAATTCATCCAATGCCTGACCGCTAACCCGATGTACTGTCCATTCATCCATTGGTTTGGCGCCGAGTCGTTCATAAAATTTAATAGCAGGTTCATTCCAATCTAAAACCCACCATTCAAAACGTCCACAATTTCTATCTTTAGCTAACTTAGCTAAGTAGGCCAGCATAATTTGTCCTATTCCACAGCCTCGTGCTTCGGGTTTAACATATAAATCTTCTAAATAAAGGCCTGGCTTTGCTAAAAATGTTGAATAATTATGAAAGAACAAAGCAAAGCTAACTGGTTTTTCATCAAGATAACCAATGATAACCTCTGCATGAGCTTTAGAGCCAAATAAAGTTTCTAACAATTGTTCCTCAGTTGCGACTACCTCATGGAGCAGTTGCTCATACTCGGCTAATTCTTTAATAAATTGAAAAATTAAGGGGATATCAGATGCTGTTGCAATTCTAATTTTTAAATCTTGATTCATTATTTTTATCCTACTATTTACTTAAAAAAGGGCGCAGCATTTTAATTCTCTTCTTAATTTATGTTGCAGGTTATTCTGCTTTTTAAGGATAAAATTATCTTTTTATTGTAACTCTATATTAATTGATATGTTGAGAAAAATGCTCATCTGCTCTCAAGGTAAGAATTTCAAATCCATCCTCAGTTACTAAAATTGTATGTTCCCATTGTGCGGATAATTTATGATCTTTGGTGACAACAGTCCATCCATCTCCTAATATTTTGACCTCTCTAGTACCCAAATTAATCATTGGTTCAATAGTAAAAGTCATTCCTGCTTGTAATTGTAATCCTGTATTGGGCTTACCAAAATGCATGACATTAGGTTCTTCCCACATTGTTCTGCCAATACCATGCCCTCCAAATTCACGAACAACAGAATATCGATTTTTCTCGGCATGCTCTTGGATTATGCTTCCTATATCTCCGAGTCGAACCCCAGGACGCACTATGGCAATGGCTTTATAAAGACACTCTTGCGTAACGGCTACTAATTTTTTAGCAAAAGGTTTTACATCGCCGATGAGAAACATTTTACTTGTGTCACCGATATAACCGTCTTTTTGCACAGTAACATCAATATTAAGGATGTCACCGTTCTTAATTATTTTATCAGAAGGTATTCCATGACATACAACATGATTAATAGAGGTGCAAATGCACGCTGGAAATCCATGATGATTTAAAGTTGATGGTATTGCTTGCAAATCTTCAATAATATAGTTCCGACATATTTGTTCCAGTCCACTGGTACTTACACCGGGTATAACATAAGGTTCTATCATTTGAAGTACTGATGCGGCCAGATTTCCTGCAACCCGCATTTTTGCTATTTCTTCATGCGTCTTCACTAACATCGTGTATTTCACCTAATGATGCTTGATTTATTAGAATTTTGAGAATTTCAGGATAAGTAATAGAAGGATTTTCTTCTGCCAATTTTCCTATTCTAATCCAGTATTCAGCTTGTGAGTTTATTGAGCGGCTCATTGCTCTAGCCATCAGCTTTGTCGCTTCATGTAGTTCATTAGAAATTTTTACAATACCCATATAGTTCTCCCAAAAAACGAATTGTATAGTGATTTAAATCAAAATACTATAATATGCTACATAATATATTTTTTGGGCTTCGAATAGAAAATAGTGGCTGTAATTGGAGCGTTATTCAGGTACTATTGATAAAATCTAAATGTAGATGAAAAGGAGTAATTTAATGATTAATCATATTGTTGTATTACAATTTAAAGCAAATTTAACAGAGTCGAATATTTCTTCTGCGCTAAATCAGTTAGGTAATTTACAAGAAATAATTCCATCTATTAAAGACTTCACATTTGGAAAAAATTGTAGCCCCGAGCAATTAAATAAAGGATTTACTCATGCATTTGTCATGAAATTTGATGATTTAAATGGAAGAGATCTTTATTTAGAGCATCCGGAGCATAAAAGAATCGCTACAGAGGTATTAGTTCCTATGTTAGAAAATGGTTTGGAATCTGCTGTAGTTATTGATTATGAATACAAATAGCAAACCCGGCAACTGTATCTGGTTGTTTGCAACCAAAATACACTTGCTGCCCGAGCCTATTAATTTAAACCCCACTCAGCAACTGGAGTTTCTGAGTATTGATTTTTAATATACTGCTCAAGCAGGCCATTAAAATCATTTTTGTGTTTCGCAAGAAATTTATCTTGCCATATACTTCCATTTTGATTTCTCTCAAGCCTGGTTTTAATTATATCCAAATAAAAATGCGCCTCCAGGATGTCAACTCCCAAATCTTCAAGCCCTTTAAAAGCCAGAGGTAATAAGTTTTTTAAAAGGGTACTCGCCTTAATCTTGCCAGAATTCCAATTCAGTCTCGCTTCTAATCCGTAACGAGCTGATTCATAAAAATTTTTTAAGATAGATTCATGAGAAATTAAAGAGGTTAAGGAGGGCAGGTTATTAGCATAATAATTAGTTATACCATAAAAAAATGCGGCATTTGCTATCATATCCACTACAGTTGGGCCAGAAGATAATACACGGTGTTCTATTCTTAAATAGGGCTCATTCTGTCGATTAAAGTCCAAAATGGGTCTGTTCCAACGGAAAATACAACTATTTTGACATCTCACATGAAACATTTGATTAATAGGTTCTTTATACGCAGCAAGCGGCAAGAGATAAGGAAAATTACTTAGGTTATTTTTAAAAATGGAAAACAAAGTGTCTTGCAAATAATTAGGTTCAAGAAAAACGGTTTTTTGCAATGGAAATGGAAAAGTATAAAGTTGTTCAAAAATGCTGATTCTTGTTTCGCTCCATAAGTGTTTCCCACAAAAGTAAGGTGAATTACTACTAAGAGCCAATAAAGGGGCTGATAATATTTGAATTATATTAAAATAATGAGTTAATTGATGTTGAGGAACTTCTATATGAAGTTGCAAAGAACATATTAATCCTTCTATAGCTAAAGATTCTGGATATAAAAGAAGATTTTCTTTTTCCCCATTTATATGAATGGACAAAGGTTCTCCTTTTCGATATTTAGCTACAAACTCATTCATTAAAAGATAAATTTTTTGGGGTGTAATATATAAATGACTAAAAAGAGCTGGATCTGCTTGAGGTATAGAGCCGATGAGCGCCAAATGATGTTGGGAGTTACAGGCCATTTCACAACATTTATTCCATAGAGATAAAATACTTTGATGTAGAAAGGATAAAAAATTATCTTTTAAAGGAAAAACAGGAGTATTAATTTCTAATTGAGCAGTTCCTGCTTCTCTTACCAATTCTTTAAGTTTTTTCGTAAAAAAATGATTATGAGGTGATAATTGATACTCCTTATCTAAAATAAGAAACTCAATTTCAGCACCTCCATTGATGGATTCAGATTTAAAATAGTCTTTTGCAAACCATTCTTTTAAAAGTTGCGTTTCAGCAACTAAATTTTTTTTAAATAATTCGCAATCAATTTTATAATTTCCAATTTTTTTAATATGCATTGCTTGGTCCTTAAGTATTTAGACTAAAGTTTTTGTAATGAAATACTTAAATTCGACTCAACCATGAAGCAATGGTTCACTGGTATAATTTGCCATTTAAATCCATTAGTTGACAATTTTTCAGAAGCAATAATTACATAATTGTAAACCGTTTCTTTTGTTGCGCTTTTTGCAAGACTCTCACTTAATGAGAAATACATTGTTTCAGGTTTGGTTCGTGCAGAAGTACAATAACGAAAAGCGACGATACGTTTCCCATCAGTGATGCAAATATTAAAGTAGCTTACTGCTTTTTTATGATATTGTTTTACTAACTCATTAATTATTTGTAATGTTTTTAGTAAAATGTTGTGTATATCATGAGAGTTTTTTATTTTTAAATTTTTTGCTAATTGCAAAAATAAAGCAAAAATCAATTCTGAGTCGGTACTTCCTTTAATCCAGCTATAAATATCATCATCTAATAAATTACTAATTTGGCGTTTAATTTTTTTGAAGAAAGGAATAAATCCGTTATGCATAAATAGCCAGTTTTTATATATAAAAGGATGGCAATTAAAATGAGAAATACCCCCAGTACTTGCTGCGCGTATATGAGCAAAAAAAAGCTGAGCCCTGGTTTTTTTTGCTATATAGGAAAAATTGCGATCATTCCACGCAGGAAAAAGTGAAGTGAATAAAGCCGGTGTCTTATCAAAAGGAGTATACCATCCCAAGCCAAATCCATCTCCATTGGTAAGAGTACGTGATTCACGAGCCAAGAGGCTTTGCTTTATAAGCGAATTGTTAGGTTTAACTAATAGATTAGCTAATAAAATATCCTCTTTTCCTATGTAAGCTACGAATCGACACATGATTATTGTCCTTATCGAGGCTTAAAACGATTCATATCATTGTAATTTTAGGAAAGGAGAAATAAGATGTCCAAAATAATATTCAAAATAGTCGCTTTTTATTCATTTGTGACGGTTAGCAGGATGTGAACGATGTCTTCTATTTCTGAAACAATGTTCAAGCATTTTATTGCGATCGGTGCTTTATCAGCAATGGTTGCTACAATTTTAGGTGCCTTTGCTGCTCATGGTTTAAAGACACAATTAAGCGAATATCAGATGCATATTTTTCAAACAGGAGTTTTTTATCAATTTACTCATAGTTTAGCTTTATTATTCGTTGGGGGGATTCTTTTGCATATTAATAACCGGTTCATCCGAATTTCAGGATGGTTGTTTGTTATGGGAATTTTGCTCTTTTCAGGAAGCTTATACTTAATGAGTGTGTTGAACGTAAAAGTTATTGGAATTGTCACTCCAATTGGCGGCACATGCTTTATCCTTGGCTGGATTGTACTGGTTTTGGGAATATATAAAACAAATGCTTAAAATGATTGGTATTATGTGCGCGCAAATTTATAGTAATTTCAGTAAATTATCCTGTTTTTAGTTTCTTTTTAAAAAAGTTGTAGAATTTATCTATCGTATTATAAACATCAAGCGATTATTTTTATGAAATTAAACCATCAATTAAAAGTCATTCTAGCCAGTGCATCCCCAAGACGGTTACAAATATTGCAAGAGCACGGGTTGAATGCCGTGGCCATGCCTGCTGATATTGAAGAAATTTTACAACAAGATGAAGGGGCTAAGGACTATGTAACTCGGTTGGCTCAAGAAAAAGCTCACACTATTTTGGTACAGTCAGCAGTAGATACTGCGGATTTCATTTTGGCGGCAGACACTACAGTGGCTTATCAAAATCATATTTTAGAAAAACCCCGAGATTATGAAGACGCGTATAGAATGTTACGTATGCTTAGTGGCAAATCCCATGAAGTCTATACTGGTTATACTCTGATTTTTTTACCAGAACAAAAGTGGTGCATTAACTATGTAACAACGCATATTACTTTTCACAAACTTACAGAGCAGCAAATTCTAAATTATATTGATTCAGGAGATCCTTTCGATAAAGCTGGGGGGTATGGCATTCAGACAGTACGTGATACATTTGTTAAAGAAATAAAAGGTTCCTATTACAATGTTATGGGCTTACCCATTGAGGAAATTTTGGAAAAAATTTCTTTTGAGTATTCTAAGGAAGCTTGACCATTGGGCTCCACTACCTGAAGTCTATGCATCTTTTAAAGCTAATTTTTATAAATGCATAATGAATTGCTGTCTACTCCTTCTGTTGAACTTGCATTAACTAACAGAACAGGAATTGGTATGTTTAGAAGGAGGATTCTTCTTTTCTTCCAAATCAAAGCCGATGATTTATAAAGTCCAATATTATGTACATACATCTAATTAAGTCATATTGGATGCCTATAATCTTTACTTAACTTTTTCTTGTTATAATGACTCATTCATTTTTTAATCTGGAAAATCAACATGATTGAGTCGATGAAAAAAGTTCTTTTGAACAACAACAAGGAAGTTTTTAAGCAAAATATTGGATCATATAGCAAGGAACGTCTCAACGAGGTTGATGAGCAAGGCAATACGCTACTCCATATTGCGGTGGAGAACGGTTCTTTGTATTTCGTAAAACACTTACTTGCGCACGGTGCGGATATTTCTCTGAAAAACAGGGAAGGGAACAGTGCATTACACCTTGCAGTACAACAAGGCTATTTTAATATAGTCAATGAAATGCTTGGAATTTCACCAGCAGCAAAAGACAGAAAAAGAAAAGAAAAATGGATCGATAAAGATCGTAGCGTTAAAGTAGCAACACTTAAGGCTTCTCAGCGTGAAGCAATAACCCTGCTTAATGTGCCAAATAATAAAGGTGAAATACCGCTTGTTATTGCGGCCAATTTAAAAGATGACCTGATTTATAAAAAACTTCTGCTACTTGAATCTGCACCTGGCTATGCAAAAAGCCATATTGATCAAGCTTTGATCCGGCGGCAAAAACACATAGGCAGTTTGCAGAGTAAAAGTCTTTGGGCTGCATTGTTAGAAACGTTTTGCCCTTCTGCATCTCTAGCAGAATTAACTGAATCGTTTGCCTATACCGGATTATTGGCTGGAGCCAGTGCTGCGGTGGCTTCGGGCTTGAATATTGCGTTTGCCATTATTTCCATTATAGGATTTAGCATGATCATGTATGCTAATTATAAGAAAAATCAATCAGAAAGAAATGCTATTCGTGAATTGGAAGAATTACAAGCGGAACTGGCTTTTCTGCAGGGAATTAGAAAAAGAATAGCAAAACTTGCCTCTCAACAGTCGTTAACTTCTGAAGAAAAAAAAGAACTGGCGTTGATGAAGGAAGAATTAACCAAGACCATACAAAAACCTACACTTGTTAAAGGCGATGAAAAAAATGCGGCTGATTATGTAACGAGGAATGATAAAATACTTGTTGCATTAAGTTCTGCTGGTAGTTTTTTATGCACATACTCAGGAGCCTTGGGTATTATGGGGCTGGGCTTGGCAGTGGGCGCCGAAATTCTTGGTACCAGCTTGGCTGCCCTTATCATTTCTGCTGGTCCAATCGGCATCGGTGTTGCTTTAGGTGTAGGATTAATACTGGCCGGAGCCCTTGCTTATTATCATTATGAAACCAGAAAACAAGGCTATATGATTTTTGGGGAGCATAGAGCCTCTATTCATAAGTTGCAGTACAATATTTATAAAGAACAACAAGATCTAGTTCATGGCTCAGATATGGTTCTTGATGACATTAATCGTTTACTGGAGACACCCCAAAAACCCAAAGAATCAATGGGTGAAAAAAAAGTAGATCAGAAAAAAACAGCTCCCAAATATCTATCCAATAGATATACTCATGGCCATAAACCAGGAGAGATTTGTTCTATAGAAACTGAGCAACTCAGTAGTCATGGCCTCATGAAAACTAGGAGTTTACCTGAGCTTTACGCTTTGGGTGAACCTTCTGATTTAAGCAACAAAGTTTTATAGCTGGGTATAGGGCAATGCTCTTTAGCTTCTGGTTGGTTTTTACGAGATCAACCGTAGTATTTTAAAATCATTTTCTTAAATCATCTCCTATAATTAATGGTGTAACTCGCAATTAATTATTGAGGTAATAAATGCTTAGTCGCGATGAGAATGATTTGCCGATAACCCAATCAACTGGTGTTACTGTTACCAGGCAGGTAAAGAAATTAACTCAAGATCCTACGTATAAGAGCGCGGATTTTTTTGATAAATGTGCGCTAGAGCCAAATTTCACGGTCGATAATGAGCAGATCACGATTCAAGCATCAAAGGCACCTCCTCCTCTTGTCAAAGCCGATGATTTAAAAATCCCCGAATTTTTATTAAATGATTTAACTCCTGATGAAATAGCAAACATTGCTAATCAACTAATAAGTTTTGCTTATGATCCGTTAAACGTTGCACATCACCTTAAAGATTTAGATGAGGTGCTGGGAAAATCAATGGAAGAAAATCAAATTGTACCCTCACAACAAAATTCACTTCCTACTTATTTAATTGCAGGAAGAGGAAACTACATACCTGGAGCTCCTCCACCTGACTATCAACCTTTGAAAAAGGGAAGGATGCTGGATACGTTATTATTAGAACGCGAGGGTTTGCGTGATGTAAATAAAAATGGATTTATCGTTAAGTTTATTGGTTTTGTTAGTAGCATGATAGCGGATCGCATTGTTTCAAGCGGTCAACTTTTTAATGAAAATAAGCAAGTCAATCGTGTTCTTTTACATGGTTCTTATACTCATCGACTATTGCTTGAAGCATTTGCCCACGCGGTAGAAAAGGGCGATATTGATTTAAATATTAAATCAGAACAGAAGCTTAATTTTGTTCAATTGTTACATATTCTGGTTTCAGTTAAAGCAAACAATGGTCAAAGTCTTTGGGAAATGGGGTTAGACTCTGTAGAGGATTCTCAACATTCTTCCAATGCGCCATTAGATTCAAAGCAATTTAGTTTTAGTTGTCGCTCACCTTTTGTTTTCAATTCCCTGTTACTATGTTTTGGTAAGGAGCTTGGATTACCTCATCTTCAAACGTATATGCTGGACAGTCATTACAAAGCTGCATATGAAATGGTTTTACGCTCCAAAGTAAAGATGGCAAAGGCAGAAAAATTGCCTCATTATTCAGAGGTTGATATTTCGAATGAAAGAATATATGAACGTTGTATGGAGTATTTTTCTATAATGGCTGAAAGTTATGGAGAGGTGGGCGGTAACACTCCATTTACAGTCGATGAATTAGCAATGCTCTCTGATGAGCGCTATATATCTTTAATGTGGGGACCAAGTGTACTGCTGAAAATATCATCCCCACAAAAACCTGGTACTTATACAGGTTGGATGGAATTTTTTCAAAATAAGAGCGGTATAAAAGAGCCTATTTCAAATCAATCTAAAAAACATGGACGCTCCGAGGAAGATGGAGAAGAGCGATATGGTAAAAAAAGGTAATGAATATTGCGGGTATTAAGTTTGGGGCTAAGGTATCTATAGGATTATCTCCTCATGTCTCAACCCCATACATTACGCTCTGATGTTCAGTTTATTGTTTATTCAATTGATTAATTAATGATAATAATTTTTTATCTTCTTTAGTTAACATGTTATCTGAATAATCAGGATTAGGTTCATACCACCATTGCTTTTTGAAGTAGTTTTGCAAGTCGGGGGAGTTGAATCGCCGGCCGTATTGGGCATAAACCGTATTACGGAGAATCTGTAATTCTTTGGCACTTAATTTTGATAAAGAGTTAATGGGATTATCTGAATTTAACACGGGATAAATCATAGTGTGGCGAACATAACTTTTCGGGGTATATAAACAAAGTTGCAAATCAACTTTAGGTTGAAAATGAGACAAATTCCATACATATTTTCTGTCTTTGCCATTACCCATAATCTTTATGCCAGCAGGTTTAGGCCTAAGATATTCTGATTTGGGATCTACCTCGGAACATAAACGTGTGGGGGTGTTGGGAATGACCTCTAATTGGGTGTGGCCAATGGTATTATCATGCCATAGTGCCCCGGTTTTGAGTACATACGAAACCCAGTGAAAACCCATCACATCATAAGTTGCACCCGTTTCATAATCATGATGAATGGAAACGGTTGCTAACGCCGGGAACGTAGTGTCCCATACATAAGCATCATTATAGTATAAGCCTTTATCCTCATTAGGGGCGATTTTCTCTTTATGGGAAGCAACAGACGTATTATCAACTCGAACTTGGAAGTTATAAACCAGCGCTTTTCCTTCACTGGTTTTTTGGCCTTGGGGAAGGGCAATTGCACTCATTCCATTATTTACTGGAAAAGGGAAGCCCATAGCTACTTCGATTTTTTTGTTTAAAGTATTTTTAAATTGAAAATCACAGCTGTAGTGCCAGGAGCCATCCCATTCTGAAGTATTTAATTTCTTACCTGTTATTATTATAACTTCTTTAACCATCTTAATATCAGGCTGCGAAACAGGGATAGGTAACGATCCATTTCCTCCCAAGGCAGTGTCGTTGGCAAATAGGCTTTTAGAAAAGAACAGAATAAAAAATAGAGATAAACGTTTTGTTTTTTTGCTTGAATAGCGATTAAGTAAATTCATGTAATTTTCCCTGAACAAGAATAGAGTACTACTTTATTTTTTTATGTGCTTTATAGCAAGAATAAGTGAGGAACCTAATCTTAGTTTTTCTTGAAATGATGATAATTATGAATAGTCTAGATGTAGGTATTTATTTATCTTCTGTGCATGAGGCGCGCACTTCACGGGATTGGATATGCTATAAATTATAGAATTGGAGAGTTTCCTGATGATATTTATAATGAAGTTTTAACATGTTTCGGTGAAAAGGAGATCATTGATCTTACAATGGCAATTATTACTATCAATAGCTGGAATCGTATCGCAGTAAGCTTCCGTAAATTACCGAGCTAAAAAATGGTAGTGAAAGGGAGCAACTGTCTTGAGCGGTTGTTACTTCCCCATGATTCGAAGTTATCTCAAATAACGCCTTTTGATTTTAAAGAACAAAAGAATAAGAAATTTTATAGATTCTTATTTTTAAAGCAATAAAATAAAAAAATCACAAAGAAATAAATGAACAGTGGTTTAATAAATATATTAAATATCAAAATCATTTGTAAAAATAAACTGTTTGAATGCCATAACATCTGACTTAGTTTTAAGATATCAAGTGGTTGATAGGGTTTGATATATAACAGTAATGCAACGTGCTGAATGATAAAAAAACCAACTATTGTACAAAAAATAGCAATCGGGTGCCTAATCGAATAGAGGATATTAAACCATGGATGTTTTTTCATTGATTTTCCTTCGATTCACTGCCATCCAATTTCTGATGATTTTATTACTGAGATGTTGAAAAAAAATGATCCTCAAAAGAACGCAAGTAAAATAGTTAAAAAATCATCATACTAGTTTTTAAATTTAAAATTCAATGCCTGGCCTCATGTGGGTATTACCTATGTGTGTTAATATCTATCCTGCAAAAATAATTGTATTTCATGGAGAGGGTGTATTATGTTTTCACGAAGTTGGTCACCATTTAGTGCTTTATTTTCAGAAACCCGTTCTGAAACCAATAATGAAGAACAATCGAATTTCCTATATGAATTAAATGCTGATGAAAAGAAACAGCTAAGGAATTCAGAAGTTAAACCAAAAATTGTTGCCCTTTATGATGAAAATAATGGTTCAAAGAATGCTGACCTGGCAATTCAGCATTTTGAAAATGATGGATTAGACGTAATCAGGGTTTCTCCAGATGAAGGATTAAATCATCCTACATTTACAAGTAATTCTATTGACGGTATTTATTTGCCTGGTGGTTCAGATATCCCTGTTGACGATGATAATGATCCGCGTACGAAGTTTGAAGGCCAACTGACACGACTGGCACGCACTCAGGATATTCCTCTTATGGGGATATGTCGCGGTGAGCAAGCTATTGGGCATCATAATAGTTTGGAGGTAAAGGATTTGTCAGATTATGAGACGCATTATGCTGGTGAGAATAACGCGAGTAATCCAGATGTAAATAATACAGTTGTTGTTGAAAAAGGAAGTCAATTGTATGCCGTATTACAGAGTGAATTTAAGGATAAGGATGGGCCTATGGTGTATTCGGTTACCTGCCTTCATCATCAACATATACTGGATAATTCAAGTCATAGTGATGTACAAATAACAGGTCGTAATAAATTTGATAATACAATCGAAAGCATTGAAATAAAAACGGGGAAATATTATTCATTTGGTGTGCAACATCATCCAGAAGTACTTATACATTCTTTTGAGAGTGCAAGAGAAGAAAAAATTATCCAGGCGGAAAAAGAAGCTGAAGAAGGCCGATATACAGCGAATTATTTTGATCCCGAGATAGCTTTAGAAACAGAAATTACATTTGCTCAAAAACTAAGGAACGCTCGTTCAGAATCAATAGATGAAAGAGCTGCCAAGGCAGAGATGCGTTTTTTTACTAAGCAAGTTAAAAAACACTTTCTTGAACAAGAGTCGAAGCAAAAAGAAAAACAACCTGGTGATGGAGATTCAAGTGTATATCATACTCTCTGGATCTAAATCTCATTACTACCATATTCCTCTTATAAGCCAAGGAAGGCAAAGAGCGAACTGTAGCAGGCAACTCCACAGCACATCATCTATAACTATTCATGATATTTCTTTTTCCCAATCCTCTTTCCTCGAAAGGCATCATCACGCCACTTAAATGTCTTGCGCGAGGGGAAGACGCGATCGAGGCAAACTCAAAGCAATGGTTTACTGAAGCTACAAAAACGTAAGAGACCTTTCCTGGTAAATTTTACGAAAAAAATTTTCAAATTGATGCTGTTCAAATAATACCAATCCGTATTGAAGTAATCTGCACTCATTGCATAGTCTCGTAGATTCTTCCCATATAAATTGTTCCAGTGCATCAAGGAGGGCATCCATCTTGTTGGGAGTACTGCACAAAATGAGCAAATACCGAATTTATAAATATTTAATAAAAATAATATGCGCTAATAATAGTTACTTAATATTCAAGGAGTACAATCTGTATATTAGGCGAGCAAATATGATTTGTTGTCTAAATTATGAATTAAGGTACGCTATTATGTTTCAGAAATTTACAGAATATTTATCCAATCTTGGCTCCACAAAAAATACAAACAAAGAGAAGCCAAAATTCGAATACACTTTAAATAAGGATGAAAAAGAACAATTAAAGCATTCGGAAGAAAAGCCAAAAATTATCATACTTTATGATAGCGAGGGAGGTACAATCTATTGCGACCTTTTGATTGATTATCTAAAAGGTAAAGGATTTGATGTTATTCCAGTTACACCCCAGGAAGGATTAGGTCATCCCGCTTTTAACGGTAGGATAGATGGTATCTATTTACCAGGGGGGCCCAATGTTCCAGTACATGATGATAGTGATCCGCGTAAGAAATTTGAAGGAGAACTTACAAAATTAGCCGAGAGTCGAGATATCCCTCTTTTAGGTATATGTCGTGGACAACAAACAGTTGGACATTATCATGGTTATAAAGTAACTGACATACCCGAAGATGCTGAGCAGCATGAACTTCATTATGAGCATTTTGATACCGTTTATAAAGAAACCCAAGATGCTACCTTTAATAATAAAGTAGTCGTTGCAGAAGGAAGCCAATTGTATAATGCGTTACATTCTAAACTCAAACATAAAGATAAGAGTAATATAGAATATAATGTTACTTGTCTTCATCATCAACATGTAGAGGAGAATCAAGATAATAACAGTCTTCGAGTTACAGGACGTAATAAATTTGATGGATTAGTTGAAAGTGTTGAAAAAAAGACAGGGAAATATTACACCATCGGTTTCCAACATCATCCTGAAGCGGTCATAAGTATTTGTGGTGAGGTAAGAAAGATAAAACTAGATCAGATAGAAAGAGACTCATTGGAAGCACTAGCTGATGTGGATCCTGTTTCGGATCCAGATGAGCTATACCGTGTTCGACACCAATGCGAGAAAAAAGAGTCGGAGGTTCTGAACGAAACTTGGAATGAAAAAGCAGCAAAAGCTGAGATAGGCTTCTTTTCAAAACAAGTGAAACAACATTATCTTGATAAAGCTCCCAAAAAAGAAGAAACACAGGATACGAACGATAAATATTATCCTCCTTGTATATAATCTTAATTTATAGCATATTTCCCGCACCAAGGAAGGTTATCAGGGGCTCTCTGTCTCAAAATAGCTTCTCTCATACGCAGCCGAATCTAAAAATACCTAAACCAATGTTTTCTGATGCTTTGTCTGAATTTGAACGGCCTCAAAAGCTTTAGATACTGAGATCGATACCGCCAGTGAGCCCATATGCACTGTTTACTTGCGTTCCGAAGTAGTGTTGTATTAATGGGATATTAGCACCCAAATAAAAGGAAACATCCTTATGTATATTTACTCTTAAGCCCGGTAATATAAAAATACTATTTCCACCACTGTTTGGATCTGTTAGCCCTGCGATATGATCTTTTGCGGCGTATTCGCCATTAAGCTCTATAATTCCATCAATGTGTAATTTATCCTGTTCACTTTTATAAAGCTCTATAACAGTCGCAAAATTATAATCAAATAGTGAGCCTATGGTTGTCTGCTGTGTACCCTCGGTACTTTGAGTGTAAATTAAATTTGTACTTAAAGAAAAGTTGTTAAATTTTTTGGAAACAATAATTCCTGCAAATGGAGTCCAGGCACCACTCCCTGGTTGATCCGATGCGGAAAATAGTATTCCATAGTTATCTCTTGCTGTGGTTTTACCCGTTGGGGCATTAATTCCAGAAAGTATAGCCAGTGAGGTGGGATACTTATCCTCATCCAACAATCGCCACATAGAGAAGAAGTTGGTATCACCTATTCCAGAAGAACTTCCTAAATCAATAATGTTTCCAATATTTGTTTCTTCATTGAAATTAACAGCAGAGATAGAGGAGTTAAGCACATAAGGTAGGCTGGCGCCAATGGTTATATTTTTTTCAAGTCCATAAAATGCCAGAATATAATTCGCAAAGTTAGACTGTTGGCTTTCGGTTAAAGGATGCTGCAAAAGGGTGGTATCAGAAAGAGGGATACTGGGGTAATATTCTAGTCTTTGACTGATACCTATTTCACCTTTATCCAGGGTATCAGCGGTTGCGGTAGTTATTGGTGCGCCGATCCCGGTAGAGTAACTAATCGATTTTTGAGGAAAACTAACTGCATATAGTTTTAAAGAAATGCAGCAGTATAAACCTATTACCCGCTTTAAAGTTTTTTTCATTTCATGAATAGTGTTTAAAGTTTTATTCTAACTTAGAATGTTGATTATGCCCAATAACCAGTTAAAGATAATAAGTAACCAATACTCAGATTGGCATAATAAAAGCGAAGCAAATGTAGCGCTGTATTAGTGCGAGAGCTGGGTTTAAGGACTGTAAATGGACTATGAGGACTTTTAAATCGCAAAATGAGTGACTAATAATAAACATTATTATATTATCGCCTTTTTTTTGCGGTGAGAAAAAAATGCCATCAAGTCAATTAGCAGTTTTATGTCAACACATTGAAAATCAAGATACCGACCATTTTGGAAAATTTTATATGTATGTCAGTTTGCTAAATACTCTGACAGCAAGAAATAAGTCATTTGCTGATGGATTACCTCAATATTCAGGGACTTTTTTCGGGGGAAAGAAAGCGCTAAACATTGGGGAAATACCCGCTGAGTTTACGAAACAATTAAATATTTATGCTCAAGAATTTATTAATTTACAGCCTCACTGGTCTAAATCACTGCATAATCTTGTTATGGCCTATATACGTAAGGGGAAGGTTTCTGACCTAATCTATATTATTGATCAAATGCTCAGTCATCTTGCGTCAATACACGGAAAGCAAAGTCATAATAATAAAATTTATGATGATATTAACTTTGCCAAAAATAAGGAAAATTTAACTGGATTCATTAAGGAAATTTCAGCCTTTAACCAGCAATTATTATCCATTACTGATAATAGTTGTAATGCGGCATTATCTTTATTGGCAGTTACTACAGGGTTAGTATTGGTTTTTACTATTGCACCTCTGATTATTAGTTTGCCACTTGTCTTGGGTGGATTGTATGGTGTCTATCATTTTGCAGCAGCAGCAATGGCACAAATAGAATCATTAGAACTTCAAATGCAGCAAATAAGTCAAAAAATGGAAAATCTACCACAAGATAGAAGTTTATTTGGTAATGTTAATCACAATGCCTTTTATACCGCGGTAATTAAACCGTTACCCTATGCAGCAATTACAGCGGCTGAGCAATTTATGGTTGATGAGTCTCAACAGGAACAATTAAAAGGCTATCGACAGGGGCTGGATTTGGCGTTTAACTCAGCTATGTTCTGATGAATCCAAGTTTTATCAGAGCATGCTGTTGCCTGCTCTGATAAATATGAAATAGATTACAACTAAACTATAATGATACATTGGATAGAATGTTCCGTATGTTCTGGAGTAATTTTTGTTTTCCCTTGCCACCGCAGTTTCTCCTTAGTAAGTATTGAAAATAAATCAAAACTATAAATGTTAAGTTCATAATTACCAGAGTAATACTTAATGAAAAATCTAAAAGATTTTTCGAAATGCAGCTACAGAGGAGAGTTGTATGGGTATACCACTTGAATCGCCACTTTATATACGCTGTGCATATATTTTATTGTTTGAATTAGGTATGATTACTCTATCAAGAAAATGAATTTATGAGTCAATTATGAAAAAATTAGTTTTTATTATGGCATTATGCTCGTTGAATGCATTTGCAGTTAATTCAGTAAATCCAAATAATAATAATTGTGACAGCATACAAGATCCTGCAGAGCGAAAGGATTGTTTTAATATTGAAAAGAAGAATGAAGCGGAAGAAAATTTTAAAAACTTTCAAGAAAATCTTCCTGATTCTTATCAAGATGATTTCTAATAAGCTAAATTACATGAATACAGGTAATGCATTAAATTGAATGGTTTATAAATCGATTTGGATTTAAGGCATTACCTACAATAAATATTCCATTTTCCCAATGTCATTAAATTTAAATGAAGACGCAAAATTTCAATTCTGATATGCATAATCCAACTTTATTTTGTTTAAAAAACTTAAGTTAATTTCTGATTGTTATGAGTTAAATTCTTAATTTTTATCAATGGTTCAAATAATTTATTTCTCAAAGAAACACTAACAAATGATTAATTTATAAACTATATATACATATAGAAGTCATTGTTATGGGTTCAAGGAGAAAATAATGAAAGTAATCGTTACATCTTCAGCATTGCTCATGTCTTTAAGTTTGGTTGGTTGCAATACAATGGATCAGGCCAGCCAATACAGCAATTCAACTGTAGGTGCCGGAGTAAAATATGGTGCTAATGTGGTAGGTACCGGGGTGGGTTTTATAGCCGATACTGGTGCTGCTGTAGGTAATGGGGTTGGTAAGGTTGTTGATACAGGCGTTGGCGTTGTAACCGAACATAAAGTTTCTTATCACAAGGCAAAACCACAATATGTTTATTACAATGGCCATCGTTATATGTTACAAAATGGTCGTTATATTCTTGTACACTAACTTTAAAAGGCTCTTCATTAAGAAGAGCCTATATAAATCTCATTGTCGAAATTTTCAAAAGCTGTGCTATCGAGTAAGAATTATTGCTATAGTTTTCTATGAATCAATACTGCATTGGTTTTATTTGATTATAAGATAGTACAAGTCCATGGATTCGTAGGTTCCTCTTTTAGTTGTACTTTCTTATTTCCTTGAGCATACATGCCATACGGATTAGGCTCTATTGGTGTTTTGGAACTTGATTTGCCTGCTAAATTTCCAAGCTGTACGCCATCTAGATATTTTTGAAACACCTGAAAGTTAGGTCCATTCTCAATATTTATTATTGGGAATACAATATGTTGAAAGTGCTGTGCCCTTTTTTCAATTTCCTCACGATATATACTGGCAATTATCTCTGGATTATTCTTAAAACTTCCACATCCCCAGGCTCCCATGATTGCTTCAGTCTTTCCTTTCAGAATTAAGGTATCAAGTTGGGCGCCGATACGACGACTTAGGTCTTTAACATATTCTCTTACAGTATTTTCATCCTTAAAGTCAATTTTTCTATCAACAAGCTCAGGAGCAGCTGATCTGAATTCATAGAAAGGAAATATTCTGTTTTTAGGAAGGAAGATATAACTCAATGTACTGTCCGCTATAAATTGTTTTCTTGATGTGAGTTCTTCAGAACTTGTTGGAATCAAAATTTCAGGTCCACGGAAGCAAATTTGAGGCTCATCATTCATAAAAATTTTATAGGCTTCAGGTACTTGTATTCCTCGTCGTATGCTTAATGATTCCAGTTCCTCTGGGCTCATTTTTTCTTGCGCACTTAACAGTTTTCTGGTTTGTTCATCATAAAGAAAACATTTTCGCGTTTCATCGTAATAAATGCCCTTGGAGAGTAATGAGCGGACACAAGATGAACGATGCCACATATTTTCTTCCTGAGCATCTCCTCCTTCTAGAGCTGCCCCCCCTGGAAATAAAGAATTGGCCATATTGAGAACAGGATATATTTTTCCATACTTTCTAGTTACTTCAAGAGCGACATCTCCAAAGTCTTGGCAAACCACTTCAACCTTATGAGGTGGCTCTACTTTTTCCTTTGCCCATAATCTTAAATTTTCAGACGCATGTGACTTTAACTCATCATATAACCTGGGATTTGTAACATGTTCTATTGTTTTTCCCATGCTTTTATAACGCCAACTATTTCCAGATAAAACACCTAATAGATAACCTGGTTTGTTGTAATAATGAACATCCTTTATTTTCGATAAATGAAGTGGATTAGGAAGGCGGCTTAATTCTCTATATGCTCTCATAAATAACTCCCTTAGTATTAGCCTCATTTGGATATTTGTAAGAAAGGTCCTGTCATATAACTGATGTGAATTCATCAACAATGATCCATAATTTTCATCATTGTTCTTTTTATGTTGTCGTTGTTATCTCACATATTGTCCTATTTGGTCAATAAAAATCTTTTGTTGAATTTAATGCCATAAAGTAAAAAAAGTGATTTTTCATCAGAAGTGATAATTGTAAAGAATAGATTCTTAATTTATATGCGCCATTTTATTTGCTGACTAAAAAAAATACAAATAAATGAGTGCTCGATCTACAAATACTTTAAATTAGCGAGTTAAATTTTTCGCCTCTGCTGACAATTGCTTCATTAGTCTACGTTCCGCTTTATGCCCTAATCCAGTAAAGGCCGTATTAAAAATAGGTACATAAATGTCAACAGACTCTAGCTTTTTTTTGTCCAATTCCCTAAAAATATGAAATTTTGAACTAATATATAAACAACTACGATATGATACTTTGTGCGTCTCGAGTTGGGTTGATGTTTTAATTTGACAATAAGAGATGCTTATTTAAAAGGAAATTATTTTGAAAAAAGTTCATGTCTGCTTTCAGCTTGTACTATTCTTGTTGCCTTTTATCTTTTGTGAAAGAGGGTGGTGTGCTCAAAGATTACCACTTTTAAGTGATTATATGCGAATAAAGACCGTCGGTGAGCCAGATTTGTCGTCAGATGGGAAATGGATAGTCTACACAGTAGAAGAAAATGTTAGCAAAACAAGCGCAATTCGAAATATCTGGATAGTATCCTACGATGGCAAGATCTCAAAACAACTCACCAATGATAAGAAAGCCAGTAATTATTTACCTAAATGGAGCCCTAATGGTCAATGGATAGCTTTTTTATCTGATAGTGATGACAGTCTTAGATTATTAAATAGACAAAATGGAAAAACTATCAGATTGACTAATAATCAGTATGAAGTTAGTGATTTTACTTGGGCCCCAGATTCCCAAAGTATCGCTTTTATTGCCAGTAAAACCAAGGACAAAGCTTCTAAAAATAAACCCATTATCATTACAAGATATCTTTTTAAAAAAGATATCCAGGGTTATCTTTACGAAAAAAGAACGCATCTTTATCGTATAGCACTGCAAAGTAAACACATTGAATTATTAACACCAGGCCCTTATGATGAATGGGCTCCAGCTTGGTCACCGAATGGAGATTATATAGCGTTTATCTCTAAAAGAGGGGCAGAACCGGATAGGAGTTATAATTCAGATGTGTATGTCATAAGCAACAAATCTGGAAGTAAGGCAATACAATTAACTGGTTTCCCCGGAGCTGGCATGGATCCTGATTGGGAATCTTCTCCCTCATGGAGCCCTGATAATTCTCAAATAGCCTATTTAAGCTTTAACAATAAGTCACCTATCTATGCACCCACGCAATTAGCAGTTGTTAGATTAGACAATCATCAAGAACGGATTGTCGTTTCTTTAGATCGTTGGTTTACAAAGCCTGAATGGTCTGAGGATGGTAAAAAAATATATGCTCTGATTGAAACAAGTAGAAATACCCATCTGAGCGAGATTGATGTACGTACCGGTGATGTCAAAGCATTAACTAAAGGGGAGCAAGTTGATAGCGAATTTTCAATAGCGCAACAGCATATAGTAGTTGTTTCTTCTGATGATCAACATCCATCAGAACTCTTTGCAGTCGAAGATACTTTGAGGCCCTTAACCCATCATAATCAAAAACTTTTAGATGAGGTACTATTTCGTCCTGTAGAAGATATTGAGTTTAAAAGCGCTGATGGAACACTGATTGAAGGTTTATTGCTCAAACCTGCAAATTACAAATCTGGAACACAATATCCCGCTCTTTTAAATTTACATGGCGGGCCCGTTTATCAATTCAGTCATGAATTTAATTTTGATTGGCAGTGGCTTGCTGCGCAGGGTTATACCATTATAGCCCCCAATCCACGAGGAAGTTCCGGAAAGGGGTTTGATTTTTCCAATGCAATTAACGCAGACTGGGGGAATCTCGATGTAAAAGATGTTCTTGCTTCTGTAGATTATGCAATTAAAAAAGGTATTGTCGACCCCAATAAATTGGCTGTGGGAGGCTGGAGCTATGGCGGCATGCTTACTGATTATGTTATTGCGAGCACTCAACGTTTTAAGGCAGCTGTTAGCGGTGCTGGAACCGGCAACATCTTGGGCAACTATGGTGTGGATCAATATACTTTAGATTATGAGTCTGAATTAGGAAAACCCTGGTTAAATGCTCAAATTTATATGAAATTGAGTTACCCATTACTGCAGGCGAATAAAATTAAAACACCAACTTTGTTTATGTGCGCTAGTTTGGATTTTAATATGCCATGTATTGGCTCGGAACAATTATATCAAGCCTTAAGATCACAAAATATACCCACAGAATTGATCATATATCCTGAACAATACCATACTCTTGATAGACCAGATTTTCAAATGGATCGTTTGCAACGATTTAAAAATTGGATGGATTTTTATCTTAAAATAAACAATTAATTCAATAATGTGTGCAAATATATGACAAAAAAGAAAGTTAAAATTTCTTATTATTTCAAGCATTGAAATTAGCCAAAATGATAGCTAATAGACTATAAATATCTATAGGGCTTCAATTTGCTTCTATAGAGTTTTTATGGATAAAGAACAATGTAATATCCTTTATGTTGATGACGAAGTGCATAATCTTACCGCATTTGTCGCAACATTTCGCCGTCACTTCAATGTGTTTACTGCTACTTCAGGACGCGAAGGTATGGATATTATGCGCCATAATAATATTCAAATTGTTATTACTGACCAAAGAATGCCTGAAATGACGGGAGTACAATTTTTAGAATCCATTATTCCAGAATATCCCAATACAATTCGTATGATTTTAACTGGATTTACGGATGTTGAGGCGATTATAAAGGCTATCAATACGGGACGAGTTTTTCGTTATATTACCAAGCCATGGGATCCTGTTGATTTAAAGATCAATATTGATACAGGTTTGAAGATGTTAAATCTTGAAAAAGAGCGCTTGTCTTTGATTGAAAAACTGAACCAAGAAGTATTATATCAAAAACGAATCATGGAGTTGTTTCAAAAATACGTGCCTAAAAATATAGTCGATGAAATTTTAAATGCTCATGGAGAAGAATCTCTGATTGGTGAATACCGTATTATTTCGGCGATGTTTGCAGACATGCGCCAATTTACTTCCATATCAGATAAGTTAGGCCCGGTTAAATCTGTGGAACTACTAAATGCTTATTTTGAGTTAATGACTCAAAAAATTCGAGAGCACCATGGCAGCGTTAATAAATTAATTGGCGATGGAATCTTGGCTTTATTCGGTGCACCAGTTTCGCACATCGATAATCAATTAAATGCTGTATTTGCAGGATTAGCAATGATCGATGCATTGAATGAATTTAATGAAAAATACTATGACGCAATTGGCTTTGAAATCGCTATAGGAATTGGCATTAATACCGGAGAGGTAATTGCTGGCAATATAGGTACTAGTGAACATATGGAATATACAGTAATTGGCGACACGGTAAATACTGCATCACGAATAGAAGAGCTAACCAAAAATACACCCAATACTTTATTAATTAGTGAAAGTACATATAAACCTATTGCTAATGAAATTCTGGTTGAAGAGATAGAACCCCAAGTAATTCGAGGTAAAGAAGAAAAAATCAAGTTATATAGGGTACTTGGAAAGAAAACATGAGCTTTGACACTTTAAAAACGTGGCAATTCTGGTACCAGAATATAGTTATCGTTTTACTTTACACAATCTCTGGGATTGTAAGTAATATTTGGATTGTTCCCAATACATTAGTGACGCCACTTTGGCTTCCATCCGGTGCAGCATTGGCTATGGTGCTATGGTATGGGAATAATATTTTTTTGGGGATAATAATTTCTGAAGTAATCCTAACTGCAACACTAGGTAACCTGATGTCTTGGCAAAATTGGATTGCCTCTACAATGGTAGGGGCTGGAGCGGGACTACAAGCAATATGGGCTGCTCGATTTATTCAACATTACACTCATACCAAAATACCTTTCTATACAGTCAGAGATGTTTTAATTTTTACCTTTGGAGGAGATTTTTTGTTGTCTCTTACCAGTTGCACTCTTGGTGTTATTTCGCTGGTTTTATTTGACTTAATTAAACCCGAGCTAATTATTACCAATTGGTTTATTTGGTGGTTAGGTGATGTTGTAGGTATTATCGTTATAACTCCCCTTATTATGACTTGGTATCATAGTAAACTTACCTTTAACTGGAAGTCACTTCTTGAATATACGATCTTAATCGCTTTATTAATCTGTACTATTGTTATGATCTATATGTTGCATTATCCTTTAGCTTATATTTTGCTTCCTTTTTGTGTATGGTCTGCTGTACGTTTTAGTGTTCGATTGGCACTAATTACGGCTTTTATAATTTCGATTTCTGTGCTCTGGCTTGAGATCCATGGCTATCAAGAGTTTAGATTTGTCGGTATTCCAACCAGCTTGGTATTTTTACAGGCATTTGTTGCCGTCATTTTTTTTACTACCTTAATCTTGTCCGCAGTAATAACCGAACGAAAAAAAGCACAAGAAGAATTACTGCAAGCAAATATCAAACTGGAATCCCGAGTGGAACAACGTACGCGGGATCTGAATAAAAAGAACATTCAACTTAATAAAGCATTAGAAACTTTAAAGCAGGCAGAGGCTCAATTAATTCAAGCAGAGAAAATGTCTTCATTAGGAGTATTAACCGCAGGGATTGCTCATGAAATCAACAATCCGGTTAATTTTATATCGGCCAATATCGGTCCATTAAAAAATGACATTGATGATATTATGCAACTATTAAAAAAATACGAAGAAATTACCCCTGAAACACCAATAAAAAATAAATTACTCGAAATTTCAAAATACAGCGAAGCTATCGATTTGGCTTGCACCCTGCAAGAAACCCATAATTTACTTGATGGCATTGAAGAGGGGGCAAGACGCACCGCAAATATTGTAAAGGATTTACGCACTTTTTCGCGGCTTGATGAGGGAGCGCTGAAACATGCTAATATTCACGAGAATATCGACTCCACCTTAACTTTATTACACAATCAATTTCGCGATCGAATTATTATTAATAAAAACTATGGTGATATTCCTGAAATAGAATGTTATCCAGGAAAAATCAATCAAGTATTTATGAATATCCTCACCAACGCAGCACATGCAATTCCTGAACACGGGGAAATTACTATTACAACCACTAAGGAACAAGATCACATTTTAATTAGTATTCGTGATACAGGCACAGGAATGACTAAAGAAACAATAAATAAGATTTTCGAACCTTTTTATACTACGAAACCAGTTGGAAAAGGAACCGGTTTAGGTTTATCTATTTCTTACAGTATTATTCACGAACACCATGGAACCATTTCAATTAAGAGTGTTTTAGGAAAAGGAAGTGAATTTATCATCACTCTACCCATTAAATATGTCAGTAACTGAATGAGTGGTCATGATTATAGTCTGGAGGTTGCGAAGCGGAACCCAAAGCGACTCTCAACGGGCTCCACTTCTTTTTAGCTTGGCTAAAATTTTTGTAGCCCGCTACCATTATTGACCGTTACATATTAGCCATTGTTAAAACAAAGTTTGGAATATTGGGTGAGCCTATGCCAACTCCATCGTTCCAAAATTGGCCTTCTGGCTCAAGGGTAAGTGATGAATCCCATCCAAAAGTTTTGTTCTTAATGGTAAATGCAGAGGCTGGGGCAGGGGTACCTTGAATTGTGGTAGATGGCGGTGGTGTTGCTCCACTAATAATAAGTGCTGGTGGAATAATAAGATTAATTGCTCTGTTGGCGAGCAAAACATCATTCATTTGATACAAATAAGGCGCTGCCTGGCCTATAGGTGTCCCTTTATTCAGTAAACTGCGTGCTTGATTTACTAAGACTAAAGTTGCCGAAAATAAAGGGCAAGCTAAGCTGGTGCCGCCATCCTTAATTTGTGTTCCATCAGCAATAATCAGTAATCCAGTTTGTGGATCACCAAGCATCGCAATATCAGGTAATGCACGACGATTTCCAAAATTACTAATAACACCATAACCACCAGCAGTGAAATTTTTAATGGAGCTCTGCCAAGCAACTGGACCATAAAATTGGCTAATGCCTCCACCAGTACCTCCACCATAGGCATAGGTGCCTTGAGACGCTTTAACCGAACCCCAGACAGTTTCAAATGCATAACGGTAATTTACATCTACAAATAAGGCAGTTGCTCCGACAGCAGTAGCATAAGCCGAGCTGGCAGGGTAATTAACTTTTGGTGCTGAAGGCCAAGTTCCAGTACATTTTTTTTGAGTACTGTACGTAAAATCGCCACAATCGCCAGAAGAAAAATTAACACTGATTCCAGCAGCAGCAGCTAATTTCAAAGTTTGTTCAAGTGAAGTATCTAAAACCTCTTCGTTCCCCCAGCTGTTAGAAATAACGTACGCATTAGAAAAACCAGCAATGGTATTTTTATTCTGAATCAACGTATGAATCACATCAGTTAATATGCTCTTTTGATCTTTACCTAGTACCAAAACTGTATTATCTCCAGGTGCTATTGTATGAGATGATTCAATATCCAGAAGGATTTCATGACTCGAAGATGAGGCATTCGGGCATGTTGTGAAGGGAGTGCCATCAGGATTAATTATTGCAAAATTCTTTGATGGTCCTGAAGTCACAAAGGGTTTTATCTTGTTTGCTTTAAAATATTGATTTGCATCCCTCAAAATTTGCTCTGGCCTATTAGTTCCACACGCATCGACAATAACTAAAGTTTGTCCTGTTCCATCGAGATGTGTACCATTAATACGAGGAATGTTGTTTAGATTATAAGTCTTTTGTAAATGCTCACCTGTGAAACCTTGCAATGAAATATCTGTAGGAATTGCAAAAGGAGTAAAAGTATTCCAGATAAAATTTAAATCATGAACCTCTTCAGAATTGTTTGTAACAGTTTCTATGTTCGAGTGAAATTGAGGAATAGTGCTAAGCCCGGTAATTTCGGCAATATATTGGGCAATTTCCTGATTTAATTTAGGCTTGCTTGCATTGGCATGAGCGATTTTGTTTTGATATCGATAATTATTGATTTGAACGTGAAGGGTTTGTTCAATTTGCGCCACTGTTCCAGTTATATGAATACTATGATTAACAATGCTTGCCTGCATTCCTTGAGAAGAAAAAAACTGTTGCACGGCTTCTTCCGCTTCTTTCTTTGGTGCAAATTCTTGTTCATAAAGGGAGGACGTTAAAAATTGATGATATCGAGAACTATTTGGATCATAAATATCTTGAACAAGCTTATCTAATTCGGTTTGATTACGTATTTTTAACCGCGCTATAAATGAAATTTTTATATTAGGCTCCATAGGTCGAATCAGGGTGGCCTCATTGAGTAAGTTTAGCCCCGGACTAGGCAAGCTCGATAAGTCACTTGCTTGCTTTGCATAGGAAGTTGTAGTCACAAAACTAAATGACAATAAAAGAAATACTACTTTTTTAAGTTTCAACATGAATTATCTCCCTATGTTATCCGAAAAAAAAGAGACTACTTATTGGACTATATGTGATAAATCCCAAATCATCTCCCGTTGTTAAAGAAAATACATGTCCATTCTGAGTTCCTGCATGGATCACGGTTGCATCTGCATTAACAAACAAGGTATAAGTTATTTGGGATAAAAGAGTCCACATGGGATTTGAATTGGTTAAGCTGTTGGTGAAATAGGCATATTCAAAATTGATGGTTCCAGGTGGTAAGGTGCTATTCGTTGAGGTTTGCCGAGTATTTACATAAAGTTGGTTACTCGTAGCAAAGACATTTTGAATAGGCACTGGAACACTTGATTCTGGACCATTGATTCTAGCCCAAGTAACTCCATTATTTATTGAATAATAAACATTGCCATCTGCACTTCCTGCATAGATAGTAGATGGGGTCAAGAATATACTGTTGACGGCTCCATTACCTGGATTTGTTGCGGTAGATACCCAAGTAGTTCCCTTGTCGCTTGAGTAGTAAACTTTTCCCTCTTGAGTTCCGACATAAATTTTCGACGTAGTTGTAACAGAGACACTATTTATTGCTGAAGTACCAGGTGCTGTTGTAGCATTCCAAAAAGTACCATTGTTAGTTGAATAGTAAACTTTACCATCTGCACTGCCTATGTATAAAGTGTTTGGTGTTACAAATATCCCATTCACTGTATTACCCGGTGATGGTACAGTTGGCGTGGCAATCCAGGTTAAACCATTATTCATAGAAAAATAAACAGAGCCGCTGGCAGTCCCTGCATATACTATTCCTGACCGCGTAAATGTAACATCTACTGTATGATTGCTATCAATATTGAATAATGTAAACGTTGTTCCACCTTTTTGCGCAGTGCCTCCATCCATTAACCATTCACTAACTTGATAACCCGCACTAGGCGTTGCCGTAAAAGTCAAACTACTTCCAGCGATGACAGTTTGTGGTGTATTGGGATTAATTTTTCCATGAGCGCCAGCAGTTGGAGTAATCAAATATTTTGTTACAGGAATTATTGTAATATTTAAAATGTTAGCTAAGGCTGGTCGATAACACTCCAATCCATTTCCTTGTTCACATACAATAGGACCACCTTTAATATTGCCTGTCAGTTTGCTTCCATTTACATGCAAATTAAGAGTACAGGATTGATGATAATTCAATTTAAATGGATTTGGACAATTTCCGGCTGAAGTGACTTGGGTAATCCCTGCCATGTGTTTCATGGACAAGGTATGTGTTTTGCGTGATTGATTCGTTATCGTATATTTAATCGTCGCTGATCCTATTGGTGTTATAGAAATTGTTGGTGGATAATTGGGATCCGGTGTAAAAGTCCACACGGGTTTACTTGCATAGCTTACTGTAAGGAATAGAAAAGCAACCCCAACGAGAAAAAGCTGGGGCAAAGTAGTTTTAAATAGTCGCATCTTCAAATCCATTTTCGGATATTTTAGTGTTTATCTTAAGTTGATTACTGATCTTAGATCAATAAAAGTTAACAATTTTTTCAATGAGTTAAAAAGGATTCGCGGGCAAAAAATATATCTTATGTAATGGGTACGCTGGCAATAAAAATAGAATATTAGTTTTCCTGAGAAGAGGAGGAAGTGCGAACAAACGATTAATGTCTACTGAGAACTCATTAAATACATAACAAATCACCATGAGCATTATTGATTTCTTTAAGGGTTTTACTTAATTACCAAAATATTTATTATAAATAGTTAAATAGGTCCCATCGGTTTCTATTTGTAACAAGGCTTTATTAATTTTATCAATGATGGCCGCATTCTTTTTAAGTGCAATTATTCCATAGCCGTTTCCCATAACAATAGGTTTTCCTACTAGCTGAAATCCTTTGAGGGCATTGTTAAGCAGATATTTGGCAACATTTTCATTTACTAAGGCTACATCGATGTCATGATTACTAAGTGCTCCTATTAATGATGTGATTTTGGAATATGCTTTAATGTTTTGTTTGGAGGTATAATTAGGTAATACATTATATTGGATAAAAGTTGCCTGAAGTGCGCCAATTTTTTTGTTTTTAATATCATCGACTGAGGTGATATTTGAATTCTTTAATGAGATAAATTGTCCTCTACTTGTTATATAGGGCAGACTGAATACGTAATTTGTTAATTGAGTTGAAGGGAGAGGGCTTGGTAAAAAAGTAATGTCGATATAACCTGAATCGAGATCTTTAAATTGCGAATCCAAATCGGTGGGTTTATAGATACATGTTGTAGCAATACGGTTACATATTTCATCCATAAGGTCGACACTAAAACCAAAATAATGATTGTCACTGTCGGTTGATGAAAAAGGCGGGGCAAATTTCAAAACGCCTACAACAAGCGGACTGCCATAAGCAAAGAGACTACTTGCTAATAGGGTTATAAAAACAATGTGCCTAAAAAGCTTCATGTTGTATATCCATATTATATATAGTTAAACTCTAGAAGGTTAGAAAAGGGTTGTCAATGAAGTCGGAGAATGAGTGTTAACATTGTTTTTTTGTATTCATATATGCAAAGAACTTAATTAAATCATCCAGATCATTATCAGATAAAAATTGTTTATCTGAACCGCTCATTCGGCCTTGTGGAAGAATGCGGACTGATTCGGGGTCACGTATAAATTTTTTTAATTGGGTGATGTTAGGATAATAATTCAATGGATTTTTTGGGCAATTCAAGTCTGGGCCGATATCGCTTTTTCCAACATGATTTATCATGTGGCAACCCTCACAATGACTAATATAAATTTTGTACCCATTAGCAATCGATGCGTTTGTTGTTTTGGGAGGCGCAAGAACGTGTTGATAATTAAGTTCTCGGCTAATTTTTATCGTTATGACACTCCATGCCCAATATTCGTTTGATATATAGGAACGCTCAGGATAAAGCCAAATAATTTCATAAGGTCCAGCCGTAAGCCCGGTATGATTGTCAATTATTGGCCATTTTGATATAGGTTCTATGGCCAGCATTGCGATGGATGAATTTTTACTACAATCCATAATTTTATGTGAAGGCACATAGACATGAAAATTATCTTTGGCTATGAACTCGATGATATCTTGTTGTCCTATATGAAAGGGGGCGAGTAACTTGCATAAAGGAATAGCTTTATGATGCATGACTCTATTTGGATAAGCGCGGTCATTATTAATCGTTACTTGGGTTAGGTCGGGGTGGGTTAGTAATTCAGATTTAGTCAAAGTAAACGATTTATTCGGAGAAGCAATTTGAAGTGCGCTGTATGATGATTCGCTCGAGGTATAAGCAGTTTTCCATATGAGCCAGAGACCAATCAATAAAAAACTATACTTTAATCCCTTCACGGTAACTCCTGGCTTTTATAGTTGTTTTATTTAGACTAGGACTTACCAAAAAAACCAAGTTGAGGCAAAAAATGTTTTAATGAGGGAGTTAGATAAAATAAGTTACTGAATTAAAACATTTTTTAACAAAGAGATTGGATTCTTTCATAAGTCCTGTAGATACAAGTGAATTACTTTTACATAGATCTGAGAATTTTTCCAGAAAAAATAGAATTACTTGTTTATTGTTTTTATTGTTATTTTTTAAAAAATATCAAAACGAATTTAAATAACTGAAGCAGTAGTTATAAATAGAGTCTTGAAAATAAAATCTTGATTTTTGCTTTCATAATCATCATAGTGCAGAGCTAAAACCTATGATGAAAAATGATAAAAACCTCCATTTGATAATAAATATATTCTTAATCAGGAGTATGAGAAATGGTTTACAAATTTCGTTTAAGCTTTGCATTATTACTGAGTGTGCCATCACTTTTATTTGCAGATGATACACTTATTTTTGCTGTTGATATCATTCGGCATGGTGATAGGACACCGATTATTCCTCTTTCAGCAGTAAATTACCAATGGCAAGAGGGACCTGGGCAGCTTACTGCCGAGGGCATGCAACAAGAATATAAAATGGGCATGCAATTTCGTAAAAAATATATTGAGCAAACACATTTATTGCCTGAGCATTACGAGCATGGAAGAATGTATGTGCGCTCCACTGATTATGAACGCACACTGATGAGCGCCCAATCATTATTAATGGGATTGTATCCTCCAGGGACAGGACCCAATACTACAGAATCTTCTCTGCCAGCTTTACCTTATGCTGTTCAGCCTATTCCTGTTTTTAGTGCTCCATCTAAATATGATGAAGTGATTATTCAGCAGATAAGTTCCGCGGAACGAGCAAAATTAATGGAGCAATATGTATACTCTACGACGGAATGGCAACAAAAAAATAATGAGCTCAAGGATAAATACCCTCTTTGGAGTGCTCTGACAGGAGTTCAAATTAAAAACTTGGCTAATCTTGAATTATTAGGCGATGCTTTATACGTTCATCAAATACATAACGCTCCGATGCCAATTGGATTGAGTAATCAAGATATCGAAACAATTATTAGCGCCAGTAATTGGGCTTTTATGGCGCAAGAAAAACCTCAAGCAGTTGCAGCTGCTTACAGTACAAAACTCATGACGAATATTGCCAATTATCTCAATATTGGTAGCCAGAAAAAATCCAAGCTAAAATATGTTTTATTATCTGGTCATGATACGACTATTGCGAGTGCATTGAGCTTTTTGGGCTCTCCCTTGGAAATAGCCCCACCGTATGCTTCAAATCTCAATTTCTCACTTTACGAACATGATGAAAATTATTATCTGGTAAAAATCACTTATAATGGTAACCCAGTTTCGATTCCAGCGTGTGGTGGGAACACATGTGAATTGCAACAATTTATAAAACTGGTGAATGGCTCTAAGAATTATTCGATTTAAGAGTCTTTTTTCTCCTTCGTGAATGCGAGGGAGGCCCATTGGTAGATATCTTATTTGCTCTGATCCGCGGCGGCAATTGGTTCCAACTTGGATTTTATAAATAACGTTCTTTAATATGTGCAAAATAATAATCAGGATTTAATGCCTCACCTGTTGCTTGCCGCAATAGTTCAGGATAGGTTAATAACCTTCCCTTTTGATGAATATTTTTTCTTAGCCAAGATAATAATGATGTAAAATTGCCTTGCTGTAATTGCTCTTTAAGGTCGGGAATTGATTTTTTTACTGCTGAAAATAATTGAGCGGCAATTAATGCTCCAAATGTATAAGCAGGAAAGTATCCAAAAATGCCTGATGGCCAATGAACATCTTGCATTACTCCATTTTTATCATCGCCTTTTGTTGATAGTCCTAAATATTTCTGCATGGATGAATCCCATACTTCAGGCAAGTCAGCGACAGTAATTTCGGAAGAAAACAATTGTTGCTCTATTTCGTAACGAAGTATCACATGTAAGGGATATGTTACTTCATCCGCATCAACACGGATTAAACCGGGTTGAACCTTTGTGTAATGATAAAAAATATTTTCTGCCGTGATATTCTCTACATCTTTAAAATAGTTCTGTGCGATAGGTACAAGAAAATGGATGTATTCCAAACTTCTACAAATTTGCATTTCAATAAACAAGGACTGACTTTCGTGAACAGCCATCCCTAAAGAATGACCGACAGGTTGCGTACTCCATTCTTTCGATAGTCCTTGTTCATATAGGGCATGGCCAGTTTCATGGGTAATTGCCATTAAGGACGATAAAAACTCATGCTCGTTATAACGTGTAGTAATGCGAACATCACTGGAAATACCACCACAAAACGGATGATGGCTTACATCCAGTCGCCCGTGATTAAAATCGAAACCCAGACGAGTCATTATTTCCATGCCAAGTTGTTTTTGCTTTTCTACCGGAAAATTTCCTGTAAGCGTTTTTATTTGTCTGGTTTTTTGTTTCTCAATGATGCTGGGAATAAGCTTGGCAAGTTCATGTTTTAATGAATTAAAAATCGGAGTAATTGTTTTACAATCTAAATCTGGGGAATACTCATCAATTAAAACATCCAAAGTAGGCTTATTAAATGTTTGTGATTTAATCTCCGCCATCATTTTTACTTTTTGAAATAATTTTTCCAGGTAAGGTTTAAACGTTTTCCAATCATTTTTTTGGCGTAATTCTCGCCAAGCTTGGCCACAAATTAAGGATTCATTAGTAAATTCTTCGACTAAATTTACGGGAATACAGGTTGCCTGAAGATACTCTTTTTCCATCCAATAAAGATTTTTTTGTTGCCATAATGATAAACTGTCAATATCTTTTGCTTGCTTTATCAAGTCACCAACTTTTTTATTAGTTAGCCAATCATGCTGAACAGCGCTTAATGTAGCTAACGCTTCTGCTCGTGCTTTACCTCCACCAGCTGGCATCATTGATGCTTCATCCCAGGAAACAATTGCCGCTAGATTTTCAAAATCATAATATTTTTTAAAATGCTGTTCTAACTGTTGGTATGCATTCATGAATGGTTCTCATTATTCTGTTTTGATTCAGGTATTTTTTAAATATATATGCATATTCACATGATTCAAATAAATTTATGTTTCGTATTTAATAAATAAAAGGAATTATTTTTTTCTTAACCGTTGATACGTACTTTGCATATTCAGGATATTTCTTGCTTAATAAAGCTTCTTCTTTTTTCGCTTTGAAATGAAAAAAAATGATTAATGCAAGCGAAGCGATTATAGAGAGTATCGAGCCCCAGAATAAACACCAGCCAACAGCCATAAGAATTATTCCGGTATAGATAGGGTGGCGTATAATACTGTAAATTCCTGAGGTCACTAACTGAGCATTGTCTATGGGGGTGACAACCGGAGTAAAAGCGACTCCTAATTGCTTTATAGCAATTATAAGAACCCACAAACCAATAATGAACAACACAGGGCCTATAATCTGCAATACCCAAATAGGGAAACGTGCGAAAGGGGTGAGCACGAGAATTGCAGTACCGATGCAGGCTTGTATTGTCACATATTTATCTAGATATTTTGCGATCATAATGGTGATTCAGATGTTCACTGATTCAATATCAACCGGATTATCAATTTATAGCCTAAAATGCTGGGTGAGTCAAAATTTCCCAATCCCTTTTTTTATAAATTTTATTTAAAATCAATTAGTTGAATTAATTGTTTCAAGATTTTTTTTCTGAAAAAGTAATACAAAGAAATTTTAATTTGTACATTTGTGCTACCAAAATTTGTAAATTAACTGTAAACTTTTCCGTGAAAAGATATGGCCGTTAGAATACGAGCTCTTTTCAGAGGTATTTTTATTATCGGAATTTTAATTATTTAATTTTAAAGGAGCAATGACATGCCTCACACACCACCAGCCTCACCTCGAGTTGGAAAAAAAACTGAAGAAGGAAAAAGTTTAAACAGTTCACAGGACAGTAGTTTTGATGAAAACAGTTTTGACGAAGGTAGTTTTGATGAAAGTGGTTTTGATGAGCGCGTTGAAGAGAATTCCGAACTAAGCGCAGATGAAAATGCCGAATTTAGCGCAGATGAAGATAATGAACAAACTTCCGAAGAGAGCTCGCAACACACTTCGGAGTCTAGCGAAGAAACACAATCCCCACATAATAATGCACAGCGAAGAAATGCTAACACGCTCTTTGGTTTTGCTCCACGTGCCCCCCAAGTCTATGTTTGTGAGCATGGCCATGTACATCTTATGGATTTTATTAATGAAAACACAATGGTTTTCATCACTTTAAATGGCGGACCAGATCTAATGCGTCTAATGGCACTTGCATCACTATTGGAGGCTCTAGGTTTAGGCGAAGAAAATGACCTGGAAGAAAATGTTGCCCAACAAACTGAGCAAAAGCAGGAAGAAGAACCAATAAAAGTGAGCGAAGGAGAAGTTCAAACAGAAGATGAGGAAAGCGAGGAAGAATACAACGAAGAATACAACGAAGAGTACGGTTACAGTTACTTCAAAATGTAAGCCGAAATTCCGCAGCCTTGGCTGCGGAGTCAACTATTAATCTAGCCTAAAAAGAACATTTCTTAATCTCATGCTTTTCTGATTTTCCAGAAGAGTCAGGATTGATAATCAACGCCAACTTCCTATATCATCGCACCAGAAAATCGCCTCTAAATATTTTAAAAAGGAATTATTAATGCATATTAAATGGATATTAATTGGATTCTTTGCTTCAGTGGCTCATGCCAATTTACCTTATTTTCCATTAGACTTTCCCAGAGATGAGGCTGCACACTATCAAAACATACCATACTCATTTGAGCACATGATTGAGTGGTGGTATTTCAATGGCAAATTAGTTACTGATGAGGGGCGGAATTTAAGCTTTGATGTTGCATTGTTTAATGCTGCTATAGAGGTAAAAGGACGTGTTTATACACAACCCATGCTCCATATGCAACTTGCTGATTTGGATAAGAAAATTGGCTATGGAGTTGCTAAAGACTATCTTCTTAATGAAGGTAAATTTGCTACTGACAAATTAAATATTATTTTAAAAAATGATTACAGCTTACAAAAAAAAGTTCAACAAGGAAAAGAGGTTTATTTGCTGAAAGCAGAGGGTCGTCAAAATAATACGGTGTTAAAATTTAATCTAACTCTGGAGCCACAAGCATCGTTTTTCTTAATCAATGAAAATGGACTGATGCCAATGGCTGATAACACCAATTCATATTATTATTCCATACCCCACTTCAAAACAACGGGAACGCTTAAACTCAATGATAAGACGTACCAAGTTAACCAAAGCCCCGGTGATGCTTGGATGGATCATCAATGGGGTGATTTCAATCTTGATTCAAATGGATGGGAATGGTTTGGGGTGCGCCAGAATAATGGAATTGTTGCCAATATTTTCCTTATTTTCAATTATAACGACAACAATGTAATTGGCGGTTTAGCAAATGTAATTCTTCCTTCGGGTGAAAAACGATTTATTTCTTATCAAGATATGGAAGTAGTTCGCGAAGATTATTGGCTTGACCCGGCATTATCAATTCTTTATCCCACTACATACAAGATTAATATACCTAGTATTGGATTGTCATTTACTAATATTGCCGCTTTTCCAGAGCAGGAGCAACATGGTTATTGGGAAGGATATTGCGAGGTTTCAGGAAGCTATAATCAGCAAGAAGTTACAGGTTTTTCTTATACAGAAATAGTTTATCACAATCCAACCTTATCAGTTCTCTCCGGTATTGAGAGTAAGTTAAGATCGGAAAACAGTGGATTTAAATTCGGCCCCATGCGGTGATTAAATCAATTTGGGGTTACTAACAATAGAAGACTGAGTGCAAATGAGATTATTAATAAAGGCAATGATGAAGCTTTTTATGTTTTTTCCTTTCATAGCGATGGTGCTTCTCCTTAAAGCTATTGTGGTTAACGGAGCCCCTGAGTCGAAAGAAATTCAACTTAAGGTAAGTCAACTTGCAGAAATCAATAAAATAGGTACAAAGGTGGACTCGTCTCAATTACCAAGTCCTTATAATGAGTTATTAACGCCACCTCTAATGACTAAAAGCATAGAAAAATATTATGCGCGCAGTGCAATTATAAAAACAATTTTTGCAGCCCAGGATCTAGATAAAAATACTTATCAACGTGCCATAGTTATGTTTATTGATAGCAATAAAGAGAGAAATCAACCTGATTTCGCACAAACAAAAAAAGAAGTGACTGTTGTTGAGTTGGCTTTTATTACAATGAACTTTAATGAGCTGCCAAATAGTATGATAGAAGAAATACTGCATACGAATACCCCTTTTGGTAAATTGCTAGGTAAGTATCAACTACAAATACTTACCCAAGATCGAACATATTATAAGATCAGATGTAACAGTGCATTGGCATCATTAATTCATTGCAATTTAAATGATTTTATTTATGGGCGCACAAATACCATTATTAGGTCTGATAATAAAAAATGGCTGGCGCATGTTGTAGAGATTTTACCTAACTCCACTAAGGGGGGTAGGTGATGGCGGATAATGCCTTCACCTTAATTCCTAATGGGCATTAAGATTAGGAAAAACTGTTGCTCCCGCGAAGGCGAGAACGCATGTTGCAAATCACTCATCACGTTTTGAAATAAATAATGAATCGATGCTTTTTGCTGCAAAGTCGCTGTTTACAACGAAGACATTCGGGTTTTATTTATCAACTAATAGGTTGGAAGATTACTCTTGGTATCATTTTGAAAATTAATTCCATGATTTAAGGGTTCGCTATAAACAAGAACCTGTTTCTCCGATGAAGCAGAAAAAACTCCATGATGCCCAAGAAGTGCAGCCACATTTTCAGGAATACTTTGAGATAGTTGATAAATGTTCCACACATCAGGAATTGGATAAGTTTGAGTTTTAATTAAATCAAGTGTATTCATTCCCGTTTTGAATGATCCATCAGCTTTTAAGCGTTGAAAACTGTTCATCCCACGAATTAACTCAGAGATAAATTCTTGGATAGTATAGCCTTCAATCATATTTGGATTATCAAGTATGGTGGGAGAAAATCCATGGCGTACCAATTCTCGATTTAAAAGGAGGTTACAAAACAATCTGCCATTGCAATCGCTAAAGGGATGAGTCAGCTCTAATTTCTTGCAAAAAATAATGATGGCATGTAATAGATCTTGTGGGTTCTCAGCATGGGTGCAAACCGTTGACTCATATTCTTCTATTATTTGCTCGATGACAGTATCTAAGCGTTCTGTTTCTATACAAGTCAATGCATCAAACCCCAAAGATCCATGCTTTGCTAATGTACATAAGTTATTAAACTGCGTTAGGTGCTCGATATAGCCAAGAAAAGTTAAAGTCCTCAATGACAGTCCAAAACTAGTCCGATATTTTCGATACATACCTTCAGTATTATTCCAAATAATATTTTTAGCACAAATAGAGTGTATTTTCTTAAAGTACTCAGGGGTTAATGGTTCTGTCATTGTTTCTTTAGTATACAACCAGGCTTGGTATAGTTGATTAATACAGCCCTTTTCGCGTGCCTCATAATTACTCCATCCTGCTTCTTGTTGATAACCATCCATAAAGAGACGCCACAATTCAATCTCAGGAAAATCCTGATAAAAATAGGCTATATTACCTTTTTGTTCAGGATGCCAATAAATTTCTAGTGAGCGTGCAAGCTCTTCTTCACTTAAAGTATTTCTCTGAAAGTGCGGCCAATTAAATTGGCCTGAAGCATACAACTCCATTACTAAGCCAATGAGCACTTGATTCCCATGTATTGCCCCAATTAATCTGCGTAACTCCAATTCGCTGAGTTTGCTTGCATATTCCCTAATAAATAAAGACAACTCTGGGATAAGTTCTTGTAATAATTCAGGAGCCTCAGCTATTTTATCCAGGGCTGAGGCTGTCCACACAGTATCACCATATTCAGTTTTTTGTTGAATTGACTTTATAAGGGATAGTGGATTTTTTTCAAAGAAAATCCGAAAGGCAAGTAGAATATTTCTTTTATTTTCCTCCGATAATTCCAAAATATAGCTTGGTAATATACCAAATAATTCGGCAATGACTGTATAAGTCTGGTGATCATCAGGCTGATTGATGGCTTCAATATCAGCAGGATCGGTAATAGAAGCAAGAATAAATTCACGTAATTCAGTTTCCTCACCACTAATGTGTCCATAACAAATTCCTCGGGCTATCAACCGCAAGGGAGTATCTAATTTAGGTGTTAATTTAAAGTTATTTAGTTTTGATTGATATAGAGGAGAAATTTTCATAAATTAAGTAAGGATTTGCGCGGGGTATTTATTGTGCAGCTAGTTGCATTATTTGTCAATGTTTAGAGTTTTCCAAACAAAATGAGCCTGAAGGGCTGATAAATTTTATTCTAAGACAATAAGGGCAAAGTATAGTTAATGATTAAATAATTAGTGAGTTTTCAGCAGATTTGTGTAATGTGCACAAGTTCACCGAAAGTTACAGTGATCCTAATTTTTTCCTATGATGGGAGAGAGGATTCTAGGTCTAGGCATAGCAAAAAACAAATTCTGGCATATGTCTCTTCTCGACTTGGGGAGAAGGTGCCCATAAGGGCGAATGAGGGCAAAGGATTGGAAGATAATCACTCTGATTTTCTTCCAATAACTATTTATGAATGCGTATTAAATGTTTATTGTGGTATTATAAAAATTCAAAATGATGTCAATGAATCGAGATTTTATATTGTCCAGATTGGGACCTCAATCATTTAATAAATATTGATGGAATGCGGTGATTTATGTTGAACCAAAAAGTAACCAAACCTTTTCTGATTATTTATATCAGTTTTTTATTTCTCGCAACTTTTTTCATCGTTCCTACCATGACAAGTTTTTATTATTACGCCTGGGGAAAACATTTAGCTTGGTCTTATTTTGACGGGCCCCCCATGATTGCCTATTTTTTCCATATTTCTAGGGCAATTTTTGGTGATACCTTCTTTTCAATTAATATCATCGGTTTTTTATGCTTGATTGTAGGTGCCTATTATATATACAGAACAGGATGTCTCTTGCACAATCAGCAAACAGGACTAATTAGTGCGCTGATATGGGTCGTTTTGCCTACAACCACAGAAAGTATTTTGGTACGTGTTTTATATGATGCCCCTTTGAATTTATTTACGATTCTGTCCTTTTATTTTTTTGCACGTTACATTTCTTACAAGCGCATTCTTGATGTGTATCTTTGTGCTTTGTTTATCGGAGCTATGATTTTATCTAAATATACTGCTGTGGTGAGTGTATTGGGACTATTGCTGTATGTTATTTTTTCCAAACAGCGGCAACTTTTTAAAAGTGTACATTTCTACTTAGCCTGTCTAACAATTATTCTAATGGTTTCTCCTGTTATCTATTGGAATATCAAACACGATTGGATATCAATTACTTATTTATTACATTTTCACAGTCAAACTCAAAATCATACTACTATATTCAATAGTCTCTTAAAGCTAATAAGTACATTATTAATCAATTATTCAGTTTTTCTATTGTTGACTGTGTTGGGATGGTTCAAGTATCGAAAAAATCAAAACACGTGCAATAACCCAGTTTTGGAGTTGACTTATGCAGTATTATTTGTCGGATTATTATTTTGGTTCATATCAACTCTATTGGGTGGAAGTGCCCGTGCAATTTACTTGACGCCACTAGGAATGAATATCGCCTTAGCAACAGGGTATTTTGTTACAAAATATAATTACCACCGTTTTTTTAAAATCAGTTATCCAGTTTTTTTAGTCTTTAGCCTTGTGATGATCGTTATTAATTCATGGCCAATCGCAACCTATATGAAAAAAGGTAAGCTTTACACCGTGCTACAACAAGCGATTAAAGAGCCTGAAATCATTAAAAAAGGACAGCCTGTAGTTGCTGGATATTATACTAATGCTGCAGCGTTGAATTTTTTTATGCCCAATGAGTCTGTTCACGCAATTCCTTGCGACGAGATTAATCAATATCAATACTGGGATGATGCTTTTTTAAAGGCACTATCCAAGGGAGAAATTGATAAAATAACCTATTTTGATTTTAAAGATACAAAGCAATGCCCAGAGCAATTTTTTAATCAATGCCAATCGGTGGCAACATTATCTCATCTTAAGATTATTCCAGTAATTCACAAATTGACTAAACCTAGGTATTTGTATGTGTATGAATGTTCATCTCCACGCATGCAATTTGCTAATGCAAAGGCATGAATCGAGGAATGTAAACACAGAAGCAATGTTGCATGAACTCGAACGTCTCGAGTTACTCCTTGGATTTATTTATTCGTTCTAATTTTTTCGATTGCGCTCGTAATCTTATAACGTAATAATACATTCTGAATTCAACTAGCCGCAAACATGTTGTGTTTGTATGGCTTTATTTCTTTAAGGATGATAAATGAAACAAAAACTGCTTATTGGATTTACAGCTGTCTCCCTGACTTTTGCAAGTATATCGCATGCTGATTTTACTTTTTATTCTGGTTCAAGTAATTGTGAAGATATTCCTGGAAATTGGAGCGGATCAGGTAAGGCTTCTAATTGGTTGATAGGGGAATGTGTCTATAATGGAGCAGGAACCGTAGGGGCTTTGGATAGTGCTGGCAATTTTCCCATTGAAGTGAATGCAGACAAACGTTCAGGAAGTATTATGTGTCCAAGACATAATACCACGAAACTGCGTGGGATTTGTGTTAATGGAACAGTGACCATTAAAACAGAATACGGTAACTTGAATGGTATTTTTTCAAAAAATTCAGGAAGCGCGAACGGAAAACTTACTGTTTCTCCAGGCATGGATGTCGATGTCGCTATTCAATTTAAGCGTGTTGGTTAAATGGTTTAATCGATCAGTAGGTGAGAGGCGTAAGCATTTACGACCTAATTACTGAGCTGCTGTATTTGGCACATCTTGCGCGAAAATAACGCTTCGGAGGCCTCATATACTAAATGTATGCTGCATTTCCTCAGCATCACTTTCGCGTAACCTGCGCTCCAAGATTCAAGTATAACCCCTGAACGATTACGCTGGGGCGAAATTTAGTAGTCTTGATCTAAATTTCACTTCACTGCGCCTAGACTTACTTTATAGCAATAAGCGCCTTTTTAGTTTAATGATTTTTTTAAAGTCACTATGTGCTGATAGGCTTCATTTATTCGTTCCTGGCTGATTTCTCCAGATTTTACTTTGGCTTCAATTATATTAATGACTTGAACTGGATCTTGTGTTGGAACAGATAAATTATTACCAAACATCAGCATATCTGCCCCAGCATTGATAGCCAATACTAAAGCTTGTTCAAGTCCATAATTATCGCTAATCGCCTTCATTTGCATATCATCAGTGATAATAACCCCTCGGAAATGGAGCTGATTTCGGAGAACATCAGTTAATATTTTATGGGATAGAGTTGCTGGCATGCCCGATGGATCTAATTTACGGTTCACAATATGCGCTGTCATAACTACACCACATGCCTCAGGCGAGTTCAATAAGAATTCATATGGTTCTAATTCATCAGTTTGCCAAGTATCTGTAACGTCCACAAAACCCAGATGTGAGTCTCTGGTAGAGCTACCATGTCCAGGAAAGTGTTTATAAGCACATTGAATTTTTTGATTTAAGAAATGATGAGAGTAAATGCTCGCATAGCGTATGACTTGCTTGGGAGCCCTCGAAAAACTTCGATCTTTTTTTCCAATAACTGGATTATTAGGGTTAACATTTACATCCAGTTCTGGGGCAAAGTCTAAGTTAAATTCTGCCATTTTTAGAGTATGAGCCATAGATTCAGCAGTAGTTCCTGCTTCTTTAGGGCTTCTTTTGCCGACCTCAGCGGCTGACAACGTTTTAGGAAATCCATATTGCGCTCCTAAACGATTGACTTGCCCACCTTCATAATCTATAGAAATTAGAAGAGGTAATTGTATGCGATGATGTTTTAAATTACCTTGTTTAGCAAAATATTGGAGTTCCTGATTCAGCTTTTTTACTTGTTCTGGGTTTTCAATATTTTTGTCAAACGTTTTTGTATGGTAGTTGTAGTCAAATAATATGACGCCGCCAATATTATTATCCTCAATTATTTTTACTATTGAGGATTGAGCATTAATTCTTTTACCCTCAAAACCAACAAGAAGCATTTGGCCAATTTTATCGCGTAAATTCTCTTCGGTTGCAATACCACCGAAACAGCTCGCGGAGTAAAACAAAGTGAGTAATAATGGAAAAAAATAATTCATATGTGGCCTGTAAGTTTACCAAAAGGCTAAAATTTTACCACTTAGGGCTGTTTTTTTCAATCTGTAGCTTATTTTGTCTCAAATAACCTAGGGTATACCTAAATGATGAGAGTTGCTATTATCTCTCTAATACATAATTAAATAGTGTAGGTATATGCTATGACTACCGTGAGTGAATACTTTAATGAGAATTGGCAACGTTATCAAAGCGCGATTAAAAATAACATGTTATTTCATCGGGAAATGTTGCAGGCGTTACAAAAATTTCTCTTGACTCATATAGGAAATCGCCCTTTTTCTTTTGTGGATGTTGGATGTGGCGACAGCAGTACAGTTGTTTCTGTACTTGCAACCACTTCCATCGAAAAATATATAGGCATTGATGCAGCACAAGATGTTTTAAAAATGGCAGAAAATACACTGGATCCACTTAATTGTGAAAAAGAGTTCATTGCAGATAACATGACGGTCGCTCTTCCTCGTTTGCCAGGTCCAGTCGATGTGATTTTCACCAGTTATGCCGTTCATCATTTATCCTTACACGATAAAAAAAATTTCATTGCTACATGCAAACAAAAATTAAACCCTAATGGCTTTTTGTTAATGGTTGATGGTGTTCTCAAACAGGATCAGACACGGGATGAATGGTTGGATGCTTTGCAATCACGTATGGTTGAAACCAACCCTGAAATCACTGGTGATGAGATTGTTGCACGGATGGAGCATCCGCGCGCTGATGATTACCCCGAACACATTGATACCTTTGCGCAAATTGCCCGCCAGCAATCTTGGAGTAATTTTCAAGTCCTTGTAGACAAGGGAATATTTGCTTTTATGACCTTTACTAAATAACCTTTTTGCCTGGATGTGGCGCAGCAAACTCGGGGATTATTGGAGCATTCCATAATCCCGGTACAGAAACTATGTAAACAATTGAGCTTTTATTGCATTTATATAGATTTTATCAATTATTCCTATAATCAGTGATGCAGGGCCTGAAGCACCACTTGAAGTTGGTCCAACGCATTCGGCATAAAAATGCACTGCATTTTTAGCAGCTAAAAATGGATCTTTGATTACAGAATTAAAAACACTAATAATTGCCGAAAGTAAATTACTTATCCCAGCTACTTTTTGCACCAGCTCAGAATCAAAATTAAATTGATCGATTCGATCTGCGCTGACTACTAGATGTCTTTTTCCACTGACAACCACTGATAGATTATATTTTTTTGATAATGATTTCGCATTTTCTATTATTACTTTATCTTCAAGAAGATGGTTGCTATCTTGGATTACTAGGTCGCCAGTCACCAAACTGGCAACTTCATTAGGATAGCCACGAATAATTGAAATTTGATGCTTTTTTATCATGTCTATTGCAACATCTGTTCGGTATCGACTTGCACCCGCTCCGACCGGATCTAAAATAATAGGAATATTTTGCTGGTTTGCTATCTTACAGATGTAATTACTTAGTTTAACAAACGCATTATCCAATTTACCTAGATTGATCACCACGGCTTTGGAAATTCCCAATAATTCTTCAACTTCCTCTTCTGCGCTACACATTAATGGGAATCCACCGATACTACGTATTCCACTTGCTACATATCCCATAGGAAAATAATTGGTGATGTTTAATATAAAAGGTTTTTGTTGTCTTATTTTCCTTAAGGCTTCATTTATTTCAGGTGTCATGAAAAAGTCCATTTTTCAATAAGGTTAATTGAAATTACTTTAGCGCACTTTTTGAATTACAACTACTGAATTGATGAGTCAAGTAAATTCTTAATACTACATACAGTGAGTATGAAAAGTACAGTTCATTTAACAGGTGATGGTTTGCTTTTTCAAGTAAGTCGAACTAAGTTTAAATTCTATGGACGGAATTTTAATCTCAAGGAGAGTATAAATGTCAAAACATAATAAATTTAAAAATGAGTCACAAGATGCACGTCGCCATGATCAACAACATTCTGCTCATTCTGATAAAATGAAACCTACTCATGAAAAATCTAAAGTAGAATCTCATCCTAATAAGAAGAAATAAATCAAAATAATTGTTATGATACAGGCCTTACCTTGCGCAAAGGTAAGGCCAATTGAAAGATTATTAATAGCAACGTAATTGACCCCAAACATTTCGCCAGCAGCCTGGATGATATGGAGCTGGTCTTGCATTAGGTCCTGGGCTATTGAGTACGCACATACCATACATATTCCTATGATATCCATGTCCGCATCCTTGAGCTGCGCTGGCGATGGACGTATAACCTACAGCAAAGAATAATGAACCGACTATAACAGTTGTACGTATTATTTTTGAAATACATGAACTTGTACTCATTACTTCCTCCTTGGTTTTACTTTTTTTTTTACTCAGCTTAAGTATAGAGTTTATTTTTTGAAATGTATAAATCTAAGCCAAATATATATATTCCGTTTCTATGTGGTTTGAAAAAAACCAAATGCCCTCGTTAAAATAGTGCTTTTTGACCCGCGCATATTCTAAGTACATGTTTCAAATTCCTACCATTCATCATCCCATAAGCTTAATTGTTTGCATGCTCCTTCTTCCTTTTTACAAAACTTCCTTATTTCTAAATCATGAGCGGGTTCAATATTTAACTGATATTTTTTTTACAAGCAAGATGAAATCGAGTTTTTAAAAGATTGGCGTATTCTCCTTCGCCACGCATACGGATTCGGAGAGAGTCATTATGACTAATTACCGATTTGGAATGTTCGGGGAATAAAAATGTTTCTAAAGGAGGAAGGATATCTTCTTCTATATCCCAGCCATCAGCAAAATGCTCACGTGTTTGTGGTTCAAATCGGCCATCTGGATTACTAAGAGCACCTCGATTTTTAATGGTCTGAGTGGGTTTCATAACGACAGGGAATAAATCAAATGCAGGCTTATTGTAACATATGCTCAAAGAAACAGAGGGAATGAATCGCAGACAGTTTTATTCTATAGGTCGGTTTATTACCGAGGCGGTCATTCTCGAAATGCAGGTTAGTTTTTCTTGTTCATTAAAGATTTTAACTTGCCAAACTTGAGTGGAACGTCCCAGATGAAGAGGGGTGGTAATTGCTGTAACTATCCCTTCTTTAACGGAGCGAATATGATTGGCATTTATTTCCAAACCGACACAAAAAAATTGATTCACATCAATAACTGAGTTTGCTGCTGTACTGGCTACTGTTTCGGACAATGCGACATTAGCACCTCCATGAAGAATACCTATAGGTTGCCTGGTGCGTTCATTTACGGGCATGGTTGCTTTTAGGAAATCATTGCCTATTTCAATAAATTGGATGCCAAGAAATTCAGACATAGTATTTTGTCCAAATCGATTGAGATCTTCCAGGGTAATTTCTTTAAACCATATAGCCATTTTTAACTCCTTTTTATTAGGGGCTTTTTCATTTCTACTATTATGTTTGCAAAATGTAAAATAACCTAAAATAAGATAAACTTTATTTATCCAAAAACCAATAAGAAATTTTTATGACAAATCAAGCATGTATGAAATGTTATATTTCGGGAAAAGTCCAAGGAGTATGGTATCGCGCCTCAGCACAAAGAGAAGCAAGGAAGTTGGATATTACAGGATGGGCGCGAAATCTGGATGATGGGCGCGTAGAAGTTTTTGCTTGTGGTAAGGTTGACAAGTTAAAACAATTTTATGCATGGTTAAAGGAAGGCCCCCAATTTGCTGTTGTAGATGAATGTACTTATGAAGAATTCATTTGGGAGGAATATCAAGGGTTTGATACCTTTTAAGTAAAACTTAATCTACCTGGGTGCAGCGAAGCGCTTTCACCCAAGTTTAGAGTATAACTTAATAAAATGTTCTATGGATTCAATTAATCGAAAGACCTGATCGGGTACAAATATTTCAAGTTGTGCAAAGACATGGATCATTCCTTTAAACTCTTCTAATTCAACAGAAACTCCTAGGCTTTCTATTTTTTTTGCAAAAGCGATTGCTTCATCAAATAGAGGATCGTATTCAGCAGCTGCAATATAGCAGGGTGGTAATAATTCCAAATGTTTAAAATACATTGGTGATGCTTGAATTCGATCTGCACCATTTTTGAAATAATTGTCAAAATACCATTTAATTTTTTCTCGTGTGAGTAAGAAACCTTCTCCATTGCGTTGATATGATTCATAGTTCATAGAGAAATCTACAGAAGGATAAATTAATGCTAATCCTTTAATCGCATGATCACCTTGTTCTTTCATTTGATGGCAGACCGAAAGCGCTAAATTTCCTCCAGCACTGTCACCTGCTAAAAAAACTTGTTGGGTATCTACTTGAAACTCTTTGAGTAACTCAACTCGTTGTTCAAAAACTGAGATACAATCTATTAGTCCTGCTGGATATGGAAATTCTGGAGCTAAACGATATCCAACAGAAATAACCACAGCATGACTGGTAACAGCAATTCGCCGGCAAAGTGCATCATGTGTATCGATACTTCCAGATAAATGTCCACCACCATGAAAATAAATAATTAAGGGTAATTTTTTTTGTGGCGCTGGATGATATATTCGTGTCGTTATCTCATGTTCAGCACATTGCAACACTGGATTGCTGATCAGAGGAACAAATAATTTGGGAAGGGCAAAAGCCTCAGCTGTCTTTTCAGCAAGATCACGCACTTCCTCAGGTATAAAGACAGCAGGTTTTGTATTGGTCAAATCCAAAAAATTTTGCAGCGATTGTGGTATATGACCATTTACCATTGCTGTCTCCCTCCACTGAGCTAAAGAGCCAAATATTTAATCTGAATCACCTGATAACACTAACTTATTATTTACTTTTAGAGTTTTTATCAATAATAGCCCAACAACAAGCAGCCAAACGATACTTAAAATAATAATAAAACTTAATAAAGGATTGACCATCAGATAGCCCATAACTATGACACCGAGTGTTGCAAAACACATATTAACAAAACTCATCATCGCTGCAGCACTGGCTTTGTCGCTCAGCGCATTAGAAGCAACAAATGAACCGCCTGAAAATAGGAAACTACTAAATAAATACAGGCTGGCAGTAATTAGGAAAAACCATAATGAAGATTGACTTCCAGTGTGCCACATCATCAATAAATTAAGTATCCCAAGGGCAACGCCAAAAAAGCCAATGGCAATGAGTCGATTTGCTGAGAAACGAGCAAGTAATTGTTTGGCAAATAATCCTCCCAAGAGCATGCCAACAATGTTGAGAATATTCCAATAACCATACTCCGCTGCCGAGAGTTTCAATAGTTCTTCTGCAATTTGAGGTCCCGCAGCAGAAAAACAATAAGATATTGCTGAACAACAGCCTACTACTAATGAAAAAATTACCAGTTTAGCAGAAGCAAGAGCAGCATAATAATCACGGATGATCGTCAAGACATGTATTGATTTGGGCTGAGTCAATGTTTCACTAAATACACAAGTTCCCCAGAGCATGATTAATCCATGTATAAGCAATATCCAAAAACATCCTTGCCAGTGAAGATATTCAGTAACTAATCCACCAATTACCACAGCGATTCCAATGCCAAGAGCAAAGGACAATACAGAATATGCCATAGCAGTTTTACGCTGAGTTTCGGGTAACCATTCATTAATTAACATGAATGTACAAGCGAGTCCGCTGGCAGCACCTAAAGCCGTTATTAACCGTCCCCCAACAAGCAACCAATAACTTCCTTGTAACAATGCGAACAAGCAAACGACGATTCCAAGTAAGTTAATCACCAGTCCAGTGCGTAGAGCCTTTAAACGTCCATATCGGTTAGCAAGTGGTGCATAAACTAATTGACCTGCTACATAACCAATCAAAAAAGCGGAAACTATCCATTCGATAATGCCCGGACCTAAAGCATATTCAGTTTGAATTTTTGGTAAAGCAGGGGTGATAATCGCTGCAGAAACTGATGCAATGGAAATGTAGTTAAGCAACCAAAAAAGATTAAATGAGGATGTTTTTTCTGTTGCACTCATGACTGTCCTTAAAGTGACTTTAAAATAAAGGGGGTTTATTGTAAGCGCTTCTTCATCTTAGTCAACATATTTCTTGGGAGTTAGTGTTTGTGATTCATCATGGAGTGGTTATGATTATAAACACAAAATGTAAGTTTAGGTTGATCTTATTCTATAGGTGCTTTGCGGAATGTCCTGACGGTTTTGTTTGTTTTATTCTCAATAATTTCACCGCGAATATCATCAAAGTGGCTATTAACTTGAATTAACATCCAGGTATAAAGCTTATCGAGATCATCTCCTGTTTGGGTCGCGACTCTTTCTTCTTTACAGTAAACATGTGCAGTAAATTGCTTGCTCATTTTAAGAATCCTTTGATCCAAACTTATATATAAGCTTAGCTATTTTTATCGGATTCACCACGTTATAAAGGGATATATTGAACTATAATTTAAATAGGAGAGTTATATATCAGGAGATTGTTATGGGTACCAATTTTTTAGCAGCAGTACTAGGTTGGTATCTGGTAATTGTGAGCCTGCTTTTACTTGTACGACGTGACATTGTAGTTACCGCAATGAGGGAATTGATGTCGCAACGAGCTGTCATGTTAGTTGTTGGTATCATGACCTTAATTATTGGATTATTAATGGTTCTTAGTCATAACGTATGGGTAATGGGATGGCCTGTCATTGTTACAGTTTTTGCTTGGCTAATACTGATTGGCGGCTTATTTAGGCTCTATTGTCCAGATACCGTATATAAAATTTGGAATAGAGTGATAGATAAATCGGAACTATTTATCACGATTGCTGTCATCACATTAATCATTGGCCTATTTTTGTTGTACAAAGTTTATTTTGGTTGATGAAATGATATAAGCTTGGGGAGCAATGAATCCTCCGAGTTTATTCTGTATTTCGCAGCTATATTTTGAGCCGCTTGGTGAAACGGCTCAAATAAGTTTGGACTAATTAATACATAAATGATCCAAGTGATGCGGATTCAGATCTGTACTCACTATAAAAATATTTCATATCCTCATAAAGCTCCTTTAATTCTTCTACATCATACATTCCTCTTTGAGCTTGTTTGTTTAACTGAATGTATGTTTCAATAAAATCTTCTATTTTGTATTTTATTTTTAAATCGCTCAGGTCTTCGGTTTTTTTGATTTCGATAATGAAATCATCCAATTCAGTTTTAATTTTTTCATACTCTTCTTTGCTTCCTAGAATTTTCACTTTAGTTTCTGATTTATTAAGGGATTGATACAATAAATAGAGTGCAAGCAAGCCAATGGGAACTAAAATAATAACTCCAAGATATACACCTGAAAGATCTGTATGAGATTGCTCATTTTGCGCACGACATACAGGCATATCCTGATCGACACAGGCTGCTATGGCAGGTGGTTGCTCTGCTGGGAGTCGGCATATCGATATTTCGGAGTTCAAGTTGGGAGGGCAAATGTCTACAGGTTGATTTTTGTTTGACTCAAAAAATGAGGGTCGTAGTTTAGGTTGGTGATGAGGTGGTTGCTGCGATTTTGGTTGTTGTAATAGCTGTAATTTTTCAGGTTCTTTGGGGGGATTCAGCCCTTTGATAGAATATTGAAATGAGATCCAGCGGTGCATCGAATCCATTAATGCATTTAATTCCTGAGCTTGTCCGGCAAGTGTTGCGAAATCAGTATCCTTCATTTTAGGACCATTTAAATGAGCAATAACATAATTGACTTGTTGTTTTAGTACTTGGTTCGTTTTGGAAAGATCCACTGTTGTGGACGGAAATTGTGCCAATGTATCTTGATTTGCAATAAAGGTATTTAACTTTGTTTGCTCAGAGGTTAACCATTTTTTGATTAAGGATAAATTTTGTTCCTCTTGAATCGCTTTATGATATGCATTTGTATTAGCGTGGATAACTTCTTCAATATGAATTGAGGATTCATCAATAAAATAGTCAATTTGTTTCAGTAATAAAGATAATTGCTCCTTAAATTGAAGAACCGTATACACTTCGCCCGCTTGCCCTAATAGATCCATAGTATGAGTAATGACTTTTTGAAACTGGTCGAGTTCATTTAAATCCGTTATTGCTTTAGCATAATTATCTAATACGTTATCTTGCATATTTACTAATTGGAAATCAGGACAGTTTTTAAGTTGGTCCGCTGTTAGGTGCAATTTAGAAATAGGGCTATCTACGATTGCGGTTGAACTTTTCCCACATTCTTTTACTGCTTGAGTAGGGTAGGCTTTTAAATCAGCAGGTTTATCGATTGCGAAGGTATAGGGATGAGGATTAACCGGATTTGCATTTAGAGCAAAATGCAATACTCTGTTCCGCGTGGTGGATAATTGTTCAATCGTTTTTGATAATTCGCCAAGGCGATCTCTTAATAATTGTGATTCAATTCTGTGGGTTAATTGCGGCTGAATTTCATCATCAATTGTACTGCGGAAATTGGCCAAAAATAATCGATCCGAACCTACAAACGGAGAGATATTTTTTTCAATAGTCCGTACGTAACGAGTGACTAACTCTAGTTGCTCGCTTGTTTGCTTGATATTTGGATTTTGACTTATTCCCTTCAGTATATGATTAAGATCCAACAAGAAGAAATTCATGGGTTGATTTAAATGATCTTGGCGTAAATCCTGATTTCTTAATAATAAATAATCACCAGTTTTTTGCATTAATTGATACAAAGCAGACCATTGCAGGCGTTGACTATCAATAGGTTGGACATGAAAATCATCTCGGGTTAAAGCGTGACGCGTCTTGAATGCATTAGAGTAAAACCAGGAATGCTCATAAACATTGATTAAAGCCTGGGAATCATCAGCGAACCAGGAACTGGGGTTAGCTAAATAATCAGGATGAATCCCTGAGTTGGCGCGTGCTTTAAGTATCCATGCTCTTTGCTCTAATTCTTCCTCGGTATAACAGGACTCTGAATGGAGCCAAAAACGAGAATGATGAGGTTGGGGTTGATATGACGCGTAATACTCCTTTTTTTCCTTTGCCATACTTCTCACTCCTTGAGATTTAGAATAACCGGAAGGTTATTGTACGGATGGTAACTAAATAGAATATTTTTGAGCCAATTAATTTGATAACATTCTTTAGGTGAATATGCAACAATAAGAATTGACATTTGGAATTGTGGTGCAGCATTCGGATTTTTGTTAAATTATATTTTTTAACTTAAATGAGTAACTTATGCCTTCTTTTGATATTGTCTCTGAAACAAACATGGTTGAATTACGTAATGCGGTTGATAATGCTGTGCGCGAAATGGGTACGCGCTTTGATTTTCGGGGTGTAGAGTCAAGCATTGAACTTAAAGAACTGACGGTGACATTACGAGCTGAAGCAGATTTTCAAGTTAGGCAATTAGAGGATCTATTCCGTAATCATTGCAGTAAACGCAATGTTGATGCTTCGGGAGTGGAAATAGAAGATGAGCCAGTGCACAGTGGAAAATTTTATTCCTTAAATATGACTTTTAAGCAAGGAATCGATCAACCAATAGCTAAAGAGATTGTGAAATGTATAAAAGATTCCAAGATTAAGGTTCAGGCGTCTATTCAGGGAGACAAAGTTCGTGTAACAGGTAAAAAGCGCGATGAATTGCAAGAGACAATCGCTCTTTTGAAGAAATCAAACATCAAATTGCCATTGCAATATGAGAATTTTCGAGATTAATTTTTGAAATACTGTCAGAAAAATTTTCTTCTATAAAATGGGGGAGAAATAGTAAGCCCCTCATCCGTTTTGTCGGCACCTTCTCCTCAAAGGGAGAAGAGACATCTGTTTGTTGAATAAAAAAACTCTATTAGTATAACTCGGTTAGTTGAATAAAAGGTTCCCTCTCCCATTATGGGTGAGGGAGATAGATATCTTAGTTTAATTCACAATTTCATCAATTTTGGCAGAAATCCTTGCTGATAAATAAGGATCTTTTTTTGCCAGGCCACGGGCTACTTTAAGTTGAGCTACCGCTGCTCTTTTTTGTCCCTCAAGAAGTAAACATTGAGCCTGAGTAAAATAGGCATAACTTTTTTGATGTGATTGCGCTTGGGCTCGAGCTAACTCGCGACACAAAGGAAGATCGTGTTTATATTTTCTGCTTCCTTTAAGCAAGATACCGGTTGCTTTCTCATTTTGATTCGCAGCCAACAAACCTTGAGCGTATGCCATAAGTGCAGCGTAATTGTCCGGATAGTTTTTTTGTATTTCTTCTAATCGAGAGAGTGCTGCTTTATGTTGGGACATTCCTGTTTCAGCTTGCGCCATAGCAATTTGAAAATAGAGATTATTATTTTCTGCCAATAAAGGAGTCAAAATAGTAGCTGCTTTTGCATAATTATTATTATTAATTAAGGTAAGGGCATGGCCATATTGACAGGCATGGGCGGGAGTTCTTTTGTTGCATTGATGCTCATAATAATCAAATAACGTCTTAGGATCTTGAGTTACAGATGTGCGGATTAATTCCTTAACTAAAGGATACTCAGGAGAATCTACATGTTTTTGGGGTGAAGATTGTGCGATACGGTTTTCTGCTTCAGCTATCCTGTCTCCATCCAGCGGGTGGGTACGTAGAATGGCAGGTACGTTTGCTGTGTAGTAATAACGTGAATTTTCCTGCATTTTTTTAAAAAAAGCAGCCATACCTTTGGGGTTATATCCAGCTTTAGTCAACATATCAATACCGATCCTATCCGCCTCTTTTTCTTTGGAGCGGGTAAAATTGATATTGTCTTGTGAGAATCCTGTTAAGGCTCCCATCATTCCAGCCATTCCAACTGTGGGATTAATTACTCCTAAAGCAGCAGATGCCAGTATGGACGCAAGCATAGGAACACGCATTTGTTTTTGATGTTCGATCATTCTGTAGAGATGATGCAAACGTACGTGTGCGATTTCATGGGCCATTACCCCAGCAAGCTCACTTTCAGTACTGGTGGTTAAAATAAGTTGTGAATTGATACCTATATGTCCACCAGGACCTGCAAATGCATTGATTTCATTTGATTTTACTATAAAAAAATCAGGTGTTTTAATATGACCCGCATGAGCAAGGTTTTTCCCAATGCGATTAATATATTGGCTTGCCAATGGATTTCGTTCTACGCTTTCTGATTGATTGATTTGTTGCACGAATTCTTTTTCCAGTTGTTCCAACTCACTGGTTGAGAATGGAGACAGACCTTCGGCAAAAGAAGGCTGGGCAAAAATACTCGCTAACAGTATCCAACATATGCTTTTCTTAATTTTCAATTTAATCATTAGGCTACTCAAAAATTGAATAATTTGTTATCATTCACACATCGTAACTACTCATCCTCTCTCGTTATCCCGCCGTTTGTCCTTTGGGATTACGCCTATTTAGTGTTGAGCAGTTACCTTGCATCATAGAAAGGTACTTAAACAATGCACAAAAAGTTTTTGCTCGCAGCACTTGAACAGGCCCGGATTGGACAAGGCCATTGCGCCCCTAATCCCTGTGTTGGCGCGGTTGCTGTGCAAAATGGAAATATTATAGCACAAGCAAGTCATGGAGGTGCAGGGACTCCGCATGCAGAACAATTATTGTTAACACAGATTCCTCCTAAAATGCCAGGGGTTTGTCTATATATTTCTCTTGAGCCATGTAATCATTGGGGAAGAACACCACCTTGTGTTGATGCGATTATTAATCATGGAGTGGAGGAAGTTGTTTTTGCTTATTTGGATCCTAATCCAGTTGTAGCTAAAAATAATTCCTCAGAAAAATTACGTGCCCATGGAATTAAGGTGACGCATTATCCTGTAGATGAAATTACCGAATTTTATAAAAGTTACTCCTACTGGACTGTAACCAAAAAGCCAAGAGTAACAGTGAAAATTGCGCAAACGCTAAATGGTAAAATTGGACGCTCGGTAGGGGAGCGTGTTATTTTGTCGAATGCTTTATGTGAAGAGTTCACGCATCAAATGCGTGCTGCCGCGGATGTGATTCTTACTACTGCCAAAACAGTGGGTCTGGATAATCCCAAGATGAACGTGCGTTTAGGCCAGGAAGAACAGGCAAAGCCTGTTGCAATTATTGATAGGCAGTTGAGTCTTGGCCTACAATCTATAATTTTTTCAACCGCGGCTCATTGCCATGTGTATCATTGCAATGAGCGAGAAGTTTCTTATCCTAACAGTACTTTGCATTTCATGCCCATGAAAAATGGAGTAATGGATTTAGATGCTGTGATCAGCCATCTTGGTGAGCAGGGATATCATGATGTTTGGGTTGAAGCAGGAGGGGCCCTTTTTAGTGCACTGCACCAAGAAAGGTTAGTTCATCGAACTTATTTATATATTGTTCCAAGTATTTTGGAGCACGATGCAATTTCAGCATACCAGCAGAGTGGGATATTTGACCGAGCGCATACTATTTCTTGGCATGCTATGGGCGACAATATGATAGCATGTCTGGATTGGCTGGAGGATTAAATGAACACTGGATCAAATGAGGTCGCGTTATGAAGTATTCATTAGCTACAATAGAACACGCAGTGGAAACACTCAAAGCCGGTAAAATGGTTATTTTAATGGATGATGAAGATAGGGAAAATGAAGGGGATCTGGTTGTAGCCGCTGATTATGCAACGCCAGAAGTAATTAATTTTATGTCTCGTCATGGTTGTGGTTTGATCTGCTTGTCTATGGCTGATGAACTAATTGATAAATTACAATTACCAATGATGGCGCAAAACAATAGGTCTCCTTATGGTACTGCATTTACTGTATCTATTGAGGCCGCAGAAGGTGTATCAACAGGTATTTCCGCTAAAGATAGGGCTCAGACTATTAAAGTCGCAATTGCTGCTGAGAGTGGCCCTACTGATGTTATTTCTCCAGGACATGTTTTTCCTTTGCGTGCCAAGAAAAAAGGCGTTTTAGAACGTCCTGGACAGACAGAGGGTAGTGTTGACTTAGCAAAACTCGCTGGTTTAACTCCTGCCGCTGTAATTTGTGAAATTATTAACGAAGATGGCACCATGAGTAGACGTGATGAATTGGTTGCATTTTCCGAAAAATATAATATTCCTCTGGTAACGATTAAAGATTTGATAGAATATCGAATTCGTCATGAAATGTTAGTCAAAGCGGCTGCTTCAACACGTATTCCTTTGCAAGACAAAGGTGATTTTAATATGACTGTTTTTGCAAATGAACTTGATTGTGCAGAACATTTTGCATTGGTGAAGCCGCCTATATTTGCTAATCGCGCGCCTCTAGTGCGTATTCATTCGGAATGTATTACAGGTGATATTTTTGGCTCTTGTAAGTGCGATTGTGGCAATCAATTGGAACAGTCTTTGTCCCTGATTGCGGCTGAGGGTGGTGTTTTAATCTATTTACGCCAGGAAGGGCGAGGAATTGGTTTAGCAAATAAACTAAAAGCTTATGCCTTGCAGGAGCAAGGTTGGGATACCGTTGATGCGAATCATCAACTAGGTCTTCCTGCAGACAGCAGAAATTATGCAGTTGCCTATCAAATAATTAAATATTTTGGTATTGATGCAATAAGATTATTAACCAATAATCCATCAAAAATTGCTGCTGTTGAATGTTATGGAGTAAAGGTTATGGAGAGAGTGCCTTTAGAAATAGAACCTACTAAGGAAAGTCACAGATATTTAAAAACTAAGAAAGAGAAAATGGGGCATTTATTGGCGATAACTTAGGTCAGTGTTTTGATTCGTTTGTAGCCACGGTATATTGTAGCCTGGGTGCAGCGTAACGGAACCCGGGTCTTAATAAATCCAAGTTCCGTTACGCTGCACCCAAGCTACAATGGAATCCGAATTCTCTATTTCTCTACTGAACAGTACTTAATTAGCAGGATACAAGGTCAATTATGACAAATTTTATTTTTATTACAGGTGGTGTGGTATCTTCCTTAGGAAAGGGCATTGCAGCTGCGTCGCTCGCTGCAGTTCTCGAGGCACGTGGTCTTAAAGTAACACTGATTAAGCTTGATCCCTATATTAATGTTGATCCTGGAACCATGAGTCCATTCCAGCATGGGGAAGTTTTTGTGACCAATGATGGTGCAGAAACAGATCTGGATTTGGGGCATTATGAGCGTTTCGTAAATTCAACTATGACAAAACGTAATAATTTTACTTCAGGGAAAATTTATGAAAATGTCATTAAAAAAGAAAGAAGAGGGGATTATTTAGGCGGAACGGTTCAGGTCATTCCCCATATTACTAATGAAATCAAACGATGCATTAAATTGGGTGCTGATGGTTTCGATGTGGCAATGGTTGAAATTGGTGGAACTGTAGGTGATATCGAATCATTGCCTTTTCTTGAAGCAATTCGTCAAATGCGAGTTGAATTAGGTTCCCAAAGAACTTTATTCATACATCTGACGTTAGTGCCTTATATTGCCACTTCTGGTGAGACGAAAACAAAGCCAACCCAGCACTCAGTAAAGGAATTGCGTTCTATAGGTATTCAGCCGGATATTTTGATTTGCCGCTCAGAAAAAGCTTTGCCTATGTCAGATAGAGCAAAAATTGCATTATTTACCAATGTGGAAAAAGAAGGGGTTATTTCGCTCGAAGATGCGCCGAGTATTTATCAAATTCCAAGAATATTGCATGAGCACGGACTCGATGAAATTGTTGTGAAAAAATTGGGACTTGATGTAAAACCTGCCGATTTAAGTGAGTGGGATCGTGTTGTGGCAATGAGTGCCGTTCAAACCGCGACTGTAAAAATTGCTATGGTCGGAAAATATATTGAATTGAATGATGCATATAAATCGATTAATGAGGCTTTACTGCACGCTGGACTTCATACTCAAACAAAAGTCGAAATTGTTTATTTGGATGCTGAGTTAATTGAAACTCACGGTGCTTCGCTTTTAGAAGGTATTGATGCGATTCTTGTCCCAGGCGGTTTTGGGGAGCGTGGTGTTGAAGGTAAAATTAAAGCTATCCAATATGCTCGAGAGCATAAAGTTCCTTTCTTGGGAATTTGTTTGGGAATGCAAACCGCAGTTATCGAATTTGCCAGAAATGTTGTTGGTTTAAAAGAAGCAAATTCTACTGAATTTAACAAAAATACCCCATATCCTGTCCTTGGATTAATTAATGAGTGGATGGATGCGGATGGTTCAAAAAAACTTCGTGATGAACATGGTGATTTAGGTGGTACAATGCGTTTAGGGGCGCAAATGTGCCAATTAGCAGAGGGTACATTGGCACGTAACGTTTATGAAAAACCTCAAATAATAGAGCGCCATCGTCATCGTTATGAGGTTAATAATAAATATGTAGAAAGCTTGGTTGAACATGGGTTGATTATCTCCGGACGTTCAGCAGATAATTCTTTGGTTGAAATGATAGAATTATCCGATCATCCCTGGTTTTTGGCATGCCAGTTTCATCCAGAATTTACATCGACTCCAAGAGCAAGTCATCCACTGTTTAAGCAATTTGTACTTGCTGCTCGCAAAAAACATCAAGGAAACAATCAAGAATGAAATTATGTGGATTTGAAGTAGGTATAGATAAGCCTTTATTTTTAATTGCTGGACCGTGCGTCATTGAAAGTGAAGAACTGGCTTTGGAAACCGCGGGTTATTTAAAGGAAATCTGCAAGCAATTGCAGATTCCTTTTATATATAAATCTTCGTTTGATAAAGCAAACCGTTCTTCTATATCCAGTTACAGAGGCCCTGGTTTTGAAAAAGGATTATCTATTTTAGAAAAAGTAAAAAATCAGGTGGGTGTTCCTGTTTTAACTGATGTTCATGAAGATACTCCATTGTTGGAGGTATCGAGTGTTGTGGATGTGTTACAAACTCCAGCGTTTCTATGCAGACAGACTAATTTTATCCAGAAAGTAGCATCGATGAATAAGCCTGTTAATATCAAAAAAGGGCAATTTTTAGCTCCTTGGGAAATGAAACACGTGATTGCCAAGGCAAAGGCATGCGGTAATGAGCAGATTATGGCATGTGAGCGTGGTGTAAGTTTTGGATATAATAATTTGGTTTCTGATATGCGTTCTTTAGCCATTATGCGAGAAACTGGTTGTCCTGTTGTCTATGATGCAACGCATTCGGTGCAGTTGCCGGGAGGAAATAATGGGGTTTCAGGTGGACAACGCGAGTTTGTTCCTGTTCTTGCTCGTGCTGCAGTAGCTGCAGGTATTTCAGGATTGTTTATGGAAACTCATCCTGATCCAGATAAGGCCTTGAGTGATGGTCCTAACAGTTGGCCTTTGGCTAAAATGAAACCCTTGCTGGAGTCATTAAAGGCGTTGGATAAAGTATATAAAAATACAGGGGAAATTGAGTAATCAATTTCTTCCTTCTACATCCCATGGGATTGGCATCATGCTATAATATATTTAAACCGTTCTTTTGAGCATATTATGAAAAAGTCTAAATGGCATGAAATTAAAAAGCTCGATACTCAAGAAAAATTGAGTAACGATGAAATTAATTATGATCCTATCGATACTAAAAAGGAATTAGATGAGATCGGGAGAATTTCTTATGATCCAATCGATACTCGACATGAAATGGAAGTTCTTACTAATACTCGCGTGGGTGCAACAGTTCTGCCTGCGCAACTGATGAACCAGAAAAATCCTTTAGATCCTATTGATACACCTGCTGAAACCGAAGATTTTGAGCCCAATGCCCCAAAACTTCGCTAATCTGTTACATTATTCTGATTTTTAGTCGCTTTTAATTGCTCACTATTTTTTAAATTTTTTAACCATTTTTTTTTCAGGGTTGGCTTTATGTAACTGGCGTAAAAACATGATAAATTGGGTACTATTGCCTTTATCTGCTTGCTTCCAGTAAACGCGACTTGTTCGCATGTTTAAAGCACCAAAAATTGTTTTCCCCCAGCGGCATTTTTCCGTATGAACTACTTTTGACATAAGGTTGATTTGAAAAATGTGTTTCATCCAAAAACAAGACTTCGATGTCTGACGGATTGTTTTGCTCAATCGACTCAACAATCTCATTAATACGAGATTTTTTTTCTTCTACACAAGGGGCATTTTTAGGTAATGTCTTAGAAAAACGTTTATAAACATAGCCCAGACGATTGAGCGATTTGACAATAGTGTTATCACACTCATAAGCCTTGTTTGCTGAACCTGTCTTTCAATACATTGATTTACCAACCCGCTTCTTGATAACCGTAGTCTTGAGGGACTGGCTGAGTAATTCTTCAAGCTGGCCTTCAATAGCAGGGGCTTTTTGCGCTGTGCGACCCGGTGGCTTTCTAGTTCTTAAACCTGCTGGCCCTTCTTGCAAATAGCGGTTAAGCCATAGTCGTATCGTAATGATGTTTCTGTCCAGGTAGCGTGCTATCTCTGGAGCCGATTTACCACCCGCAGACAGAAAAACATAGTGAGCTCGTTCACCAATATTCGTATTTTTTATAAGGCGAAGGCGCTGCAATTCGGAGCACTCAGATTCAGTTAAGGATATCCTTATCATTCTTTACACTTCAATTTATTAAAACGTGTGCCAAGGGTACATTATTTCTATGATTTGCACTGGATATTTAATGAGGGCTGCTTAGTTATGAATGAATCAATGCAGTACGAATTCTAAACTTACATCTGGCTGTTGCGTTACAAAAATACTTACATTCCAGCTTGAAATGACCAAGCAAAAGAAACCCCTGTATAGATTTGTTCTTGATGATCCAGATAAGTCATAAGCGTCGTGCCCTCCCAGATGGGTTGGTTTATTCCTTGATCAGTTAACTCAGTTTTATTATTTTCTCCATATACTTTCCATAAGCCATTGTGATGCTTGAAGCTCAGTTTCGTTTGATCATGGCCCAATCTGGCAAGAACATGTACCGATATTTTTAATTTATATTCTTCTCTAAGAGCAGAGGCAAGACGATTTGCAAAAGAAGTTATCGTTACGTTATCAAAAAAGGTTACTATCAAATAAATATCGGTAATAGATGCGGGTAATTTATTGATGATTAATTCATGTGCTAATAAATCTGGAAATAAATGATGAACATTAGGAATGTCGGCCATTAAATCAACAATGAATAACTTATTATCCTTAATCTGCTCATTCAATACATAGCCTTGTTTATAAACAACAATGTTTGATTCAGGCTGTTCTTTCGAGAGAGACTTCACAAAGTCTTTATTTATTTCATTATCTATTATCAGCATCATCATAGGATCACCATCTACTTAAGTTTAGGACTTTCAGCTTGAAACTCATCATTTTGATCACAAATACCTTTCAATTCCAGTAATGCTGCTTTGGTTCTCTTAGTTGCACATACTTCATTGGTTAAAAGAGCCACAACGCTGTTTTTAAGGGTGGAATCTGGTTTAAGAACTTCATCACGAAGCGAATATAAATCACTTAATTTCTTATCTTTAGTCTCGATACCAAGAATGAAATCCGGTACCCAACTGTCCTTTACTGAATGCTTTTCAATTTCCAACTCGGCAATTCTATTGTTAACAATAATAAGAGCTTGTTTTCTTGCTGCTGAAAGAGATTCTTCTAATTTAAATGAATTAGGAGTGATGCAATAGTTTTGATTGCTATCCAGAGCAACTCTTATATCAGGATATCTGCTGGAATCCTGGTAGTATTTATCATTAATATGCGTTTCAATATTCGTTCTATTTATCATGAGTTTGTACAATTCAGAACGAAGGCTACCTATACGCTTTTCTAATTCCATACTGTTTGCCCCAGCAGTTTGAGTTTGTAATTGTTTTAGTTCCGTCCTTATATCATTTATTCTTCTTTCAATAGGATCTGTTGCTTTTTTCATTTCTGCATCATAGGCATTCTTTTGTCTTGCAGGTAAATATCTAACAGTGATCGATTTATCAAAATTTGGAAGTAATTTCATTCCGCTGGCTTTTTCTTTTATAGCCAGATCATTGACTGCTTTAATCGTGATGTTTAGATAATTTTTCTCATAAAGATATTTGGCTACCTTAGTTGCGTAGTTTTGATTATTCTGTAGAAAACCAATCTCACAACCTATTAAATCAATGGTAACCTCTTTATCTTTGGACAAACCATGTTTTATGAGATTTTCTGCAAAGGCCTCGGGGGAGAGCAATTGTTCTCCAAACTGTTTCTGAGAGGCATGTCCAAAGCAAGTGATTCTGGTTTCCTCTTTAAGCAGGTCCTTTGAAGGTTGTTCCGTAAATTTCCCAATTTTTTCGTTATATTTTTTGGCAAGATTACTACCATGATAATTTACGGCATCGTCATTGGGATCCATTAATATAATCATTTTTAAACTGAACGTGTATTGGCATATTTAAAGTATAGACGTAAAGTCTATGATCGAAATGGCAGGTGGTTGGACACATGAATCTATGAATTATGTGTATCAGAAGAATAGGGGGATAGTTGGATAAGTATTCTAATGGACAAGAACAACCCAATCCGAAGGATTATATTTTCTTTACCATTAAATCGGTTGTTTGTCCTATAAAGGCACCCTCTGTGGGGCATAATTATCTACCTCTATAAATCCTGCCTTGCTATAAACATGTTTCGCTCGAGGATTATTCTTATCGGGATCAATAAAAAAAGTATCCGCCAGAGGATCAACAGATTTGTTATAAAAACTGACAAATTCAATTAACGTTGGTGCAGCGAGGCCTTGGCCTAAATATTTTATATTTCCTATACCAAAATCAAGACCAATGGTATGACCTGAGGGTGACAAATTACTTCTATGAACATCGGATAACTTTTGATCTGCTTGTAAATATCCGAGAGAACAAAGCAAAACGGTATATTATCAACTAAGCCAATCCAATACTCTGTTGTACCATAGAAATACTGTTGTTTTCTGCCACGAATAAAATTTAATAAGCAGCCCTCATTAAATATCCAGTGCAAATCATAGAAATAATGTACCTTTGGCACACGTTTTAATAAATTGAAGTGTAAATAATGATAAGGATATCCTTAACTGAATCTGAGTGCTCCGAATTGCAGCGCCTTCGCCTTATGAAAAATACGAATATTGGTGGACGAGCTCACTATGTTCTTCTGTGTGCGGGTGGTAAATCGGCTCCAGAGATAGCACGCTACCTGGACAGAAACATCATTACGATCACCAGCAGGAATGTATTCGATTGTTGTCCCAATTGAATTCTTATTGCCCCAAGCCATTTGCCATGGACGTTCATCAAATGCAATTTTTAATTTTTCATAGTTCTTTATTTGCGGATCTATGGGCTCATAATCGGTTGTCGAATTACAATAAAGGACATCTTTATACAGGTAGTATCGCACGCACTGATTATCATTTTCCGGAGTGACCTTAACCAAATTGTTTATAGAAAAAGGAGCGCCTATGGCTATAGAGCTTATTATAGCGAGAGTCCAAAGAAATAGAATCTGTCTGACCATTTGATACAGGACGATTTTTATTCAGGTACGTGTATAAAGAATAGCTTATAAATATGAAATAGTTAAAATGAATAAGTTTCTAAATATTCATAAAATGGCATTTAGCTGTTAGATATAATGAACTAGCGAATTTTGCTCTTGAGAAACTTGAGGTCAGGGTATTTTAAAATTTGGCTCATTGGTTGACTAGATTTGGAGTTTTACAGAATGAAAACCTGTATTCAGAGAAGTAGACCTCCCCTGATTGTAGGAGAGGTCGAAAAAACTTAACTGATATCACTCATAGTAGATACGGCATGATATCCTGCATCAACATGTACTACTTCGCCGGTAATTCCTGACGCTAATTTAGAGCATAAAAATGCTGCAGTATTGCCAACTTCCTCAATTGTAACGTTTCTGTGGAGCGGGGTAATATTAGCATAGGCATTTTGAATTTTCCGGAAATCTTTAATTCCAGCCGCAGCAAGTGTTTTGATTGGTCCTGCAGATATAGCATTAATTCGAATGCCTTTAGAACCTAGGCTTGAAGCTAAATAACGTACAGAAGCTTCAAGGCTTGCCTTGGCAACACCCATAACATTATAGTTAGGTACTGCTTTTTCGGCGCCATAGTAACTTAGGGTTAACAGAGAACCTTCAGTACCTTCCATCATAGGTAAAGCAGCTTGCGCCAGACCTATTAGACTGTATGCACTGATATCATGAGCAATTCTAAAGCCTTCACGAGTGCAAGATTCTACAAAATCTCCACTAATTTGATCAGCTGGAGCATAAGCTACTGAATGAATTAAGATATCCAAGTGATCCCAATGCTTGCGGAGATTTGAAAAAAGGGCTTTGATTTCCTCATCATGAGCCACATCACAAGGAAAGGTCAGTGATGAATTGAATTCAGCTGCCATTGTTTCCACACGGTCTTGTAAACGTTCATTTTGATAAGTAAACGCTAATTCGGCTCCTTGCTCATGAAATGCTTTGGCAATACCATAAGCAATAGATCTATTGCTAGCCAGCCCGATAATGAGTGCTTTTTTACCCGCTAAAAATCCCACCATTCTCTCCTCAATTAATTAACATGAGTCCGGTACAAAAGGCATTTTAATGTCTTTTATATCGCTAAACGAATGTTATCCCATAAAATGTTAGCATTTATACGGGATCCAGTTTAAATAATTAAATTCGATATGAAAAATAAACTTATATTTTCATATTGAACGCTCATTGATTAGTATGCAATGCTAACAATTCACGCATCTTAGCCTGAATCATTTCAATAGCAATCCTGTTTTCTCCTCCGCGAGGAACAATAATGTCTGCATAGCGACTGGATGGTTCAATAAACTGCAAGTACATGGGGCGTACTGTTGTTTCATATTGATGAACTACTGATTCAAAGGTTCTATGTCGTTCAACCACATCTCTTTTTAAACGTCGGGTTAAACACACATCGAGCGGAGTGGACATAAAAATTCGGATATCCATTATTTCGCGTAACTCTTTATCGCTAAAGAGTAAAATACCTTCAAGGATAATAATGGCATGTTGTCCCACTGTTCTGGTTTCAGGCAAACGCATGTGCTTGGAGTGAGAATAAATTGGAATTTCAACTGGTCTACCATCTCTTAATTGTCGTAAATGTTCGCAAAGCAAAGTATGATCAAAAGAGTCAGGGTGATCGTAGTTTATTTTTTCTCTTTCAGGGAAAGGCAAATGGCCATTATCTTTATAGTAGGCATCTTCAGAAATAACTACTACTTGTTCCGAGCCAAGTTCATTAACGATCGTATTCGCTAAAAGACTTTTACCTGATGCAGAAGGGCCTGAAATCCCAATAATTATCGCTTGTTTGTTCATGATGATATCGTTAGAAATTTCGTGCAAATACTAAAGGTTTTTTGCGTTAAATTCAATCTTTAAATTAGGATTTACTTATAATAGCCCTGGTTTATAGAGCGATAAAATCCATAAATTCTATAATATAAGTTTAGCTGATTTCTATAGTTAAAATTTAGCCCTGGGTGTAGTGATGTAGATCCAGGGCTATATTTTTAATTAAAAGCAGATACTACTTCCTGTAAGGGGTGTCCGGTAGCTGCAGATGGATTTCTTATCATCAGTACCGCAGATAAAGTAGGGGCAATGTCCGTGGTGTAAGTCGAACGAAATATACGTTGCGCTTTAAAATCCGGATGGACAAATAGTAAAGGGACATAACTGTCATATTGCCAAGGACTGCCATGAGCAACGCGATCTTTACCTTTAGTACCATATGATTGATTTGGGGGTTGAATGAGGTAAAGATCTCCAGACCGATCTGGAAAATACATTTTATTAACTTTAGCGGTAAGCCAATCTTGTTCAATATCTCTAATTGGCAATGCATATGCTTTGAATATTCCTGGTTGCAGGGTTAACGCACGCGCAAGATAACGTTGTACCTCATTCAGTTCTATTTTATGTTTATCTATTATCTTATGATTTAGATAGATATACGGCGGGGTAATCGACATTAGTGTTTGTTCTGGAAGCGCGTACCGCTCTTTTAATGTGGCACGAATGTATTGTTCCATTTGCGGGATATTAATGGGATTAATTTCATCCATATGATGCGCTTTGAGATAGGTTGGTCCATCATTTACACCATGATCTGCAGTAAGTACTATAAGCGTGTTGTTGAGTCCTACTTGTTTGTCAATAACTGCAAAAAGATGTGCCAGAGTTTTGTCTAATTCTAACAAATTATCTTCTGATTCAAGGCTATTGGGGCCAAATTGATGGCCAATCGCATCAACGCCAGAGAAGCTAATACCCAAATAATCAGTTTTTCCAGAAGATTGTCCTAATCGCTCTTCAGTTAAAAGTCGTTCTGCAAAATCTGCGGTTAATTGATCTGCTTTAGGTGTTCGAGACAATGATTTAAAGTATTCGGGGCTAGGAGCTTGAGTTATATGATGTGGAAAGGTTTGACCAAAAAGCTCATCCTCATGATGGAAAACAGGGGAATTAGCATTTATATATTCAGATTTAGAACGGCTAAGATACCAATCGTAGTCTTGTGGATGATAATTTTTATTCCAATTATTAACCCATTGAGGGTATTGGCTATAGTAGTAAGTACTGGTAATAAAACCACCATTGGTTGTGTCAAACCAATACGCTTTACCCGTATGGCCCGCAAGAGTTATTGCCGAACGATCTTTTAAAGAAACACCAAAAACACGTCCTTTTTGGGAGAGTACGACTTCATCGCTTAACGTTGAGACATATAAATTCCTAGGCGAGCGTCCTGGAATAACAATACGTGTATGAGGTGTTTGCAATATATTAGTTTTTAAATCTTCCATGCAATAGACCATTTGCCGTGATTTTCGGTCATACCATTCGTTATTAACAACGCCGTGTAGGGCTGGAAAACTGCCCGTTGCAACAGTAGCATGTCCTGCACACGTAGTTGTATTGGCATGTGGGTGATGCGTATTATGATAATCAATGGCATGATTTAATAAATAATTAAATCCTCCATTCCCAAATTGTTGCTGATGTTGAAAGATTAAATCACCACGCAATTGATCGATTACCAGTTGCACAATCAATTTGGGTTGATGAATTTGCGCATATGTGTTGAGACAATTTAGAAAAAGAAAAATGGAACAGAGGTATTTTTTCATAGCTTATCCTGATGCGGAATAAAAGAGGTAAATTAATCAACAGGGCATAAAAATGCAATCAAAAAGGTAAATTTAAAGATTTTATCCATTTTAAAATGTCTTCAACATTGGGCGGAGGTGCGGAGAGAAGAATTTATTTCATGAGTACATAATCGAACTTATATACTCTATGTTATTGACTTTTATAGATTAAAAATTAATTAAGGAGTAAAAGGAAATTACATGACTGGCTTTATGAATTAGTTTAAACTTCGCGTTGGAGTAAATTTTACTAATCCCGATTCATGGAGTTTAAGGAGAACAGAAATGGGTTTTCAGTATGTCGAATATGCTAAATTGGCAAAATACATTAGGGAGAGTATTGCAACTGAATTAAAAAGTCATAGCTTGGATGAAAAAGACATACCTAAGTCATTAAGGCTTCTTTCCATTAGCCATCCTGAACGAGCTATTCAGTGTAAATACTTACGTGCGATTCTCAGCTGTCTTGAACAATCCGACATTAAAGATGATAAAACACGTGTACTTAATGCAGCAGCATTCTATATTCGTGCTCAAATTCATAAAAGTTATCAAGGAACTGTAACTCCATATTTTTTGGCTCCCGAAAACAGTACTCTATATAATGCATTAACAACATCCCTCAATCTTACTCTGGACAATTTCCCAGACTCTAAAGATTTGATTGATATGTATGATGCTTTGAGTAATTTTATGCATGCACAAGTGTATATAGACTCAGATCCAAGAAAAGGTTATCTCCCCCCCAGTAAACAGCCTTTTTCAAGTAAAAAAATTAAGGATTATAAAGTAGAAAAAGTGCTGCAAGATTTGGTAAAAAAAGTAGCGGACTACAGGGCTAAAGAGATTGATCAGACAAAGGAACAACAGTTGGTAAAAGACTCTGATATAAAAAATCGTGCAAGAATGTTTTCAGATAAGACCCCACCTGAGTTGGGTGCTCCTAATAGTAAAGACTCTATGGAGCCTATCAGCAAAACTCTTTTTGCCAATGGCAGCCTTTAATCGGTATTGGTTTACTAAGAGTAACCAGGTGCAGTGAAGTGGGGCCTTATTTTTCGGAACTCCTTCGCTGCATCAAACTAGGATAAGTTCTCGAATTATAATTGTGGCTCTGATATTTTCTTTTGGTGTTCTATGGGGTAACCCGACATAGCCCAATCAATAATACCACCATCTACTGAATACACTTCTTGATATCCTAAATCTATTAAGGATTGTGCGGCAAATAAAGATCGAACACCCCCTTTGCAGTGTAAATAAATGGGTTGATTTTTATTAGGAAATTGATCTGCAATAGAAGATGTAATGAGATCTTTAGGGATGTGGATTGCCCTAGCAATATGGAATTCTTGCCATTCTTCCAATTCTCTAACATCAATTAAACAAAGATTGGGATCGTTCTCCATCATTTTTTTTAGTTGATGTACATCAATTGTTTTAATATTAGGGTTGGTCATAACGAATCTCTCTTATTGTGGGTCTCGTGATTGTGGAGTGGTGGAGTAGCCAATAAATTGTTGCCGTGAAAACACCTCCTATCAATGTCGCGAATGCCCAGGTAGCAGCAGAAACTAAGACTGGTTTTTGCCCCGTTCGATTCATATTTCCTGCATCGTGGGCTACCGCACCAGCAAAAATCAAATGTAAAATACCATTGATAATCATCATGATATATAAAAAAGTTTGTATTTGTGTGGAAAATTGTTGTATTAGCTCATTGATCATGAATAGGGTTCCTTTAGTTGTTAATCAATGTTAGTTGGACTTTTTAAACCAAACAAAACTCATTTTTTAGTAGTATCATGAAATTAATAGATTTTGTCAGGCATAAAAATCGAACTTGCAATATAATAACAGAAAATTAATAAGATCTTTTATTTCTGTGTTAACCCCGGTAACATCATCGAAAAAAATAGAAAGAGAGAAAGAATGAATACACATGAAATCCCTGTTCCTCATTTGACTACAGCACACTCTGGGCCATTGTTTCATGTGGAAAAAATTGTTTTAAATCAAATAGCAGCAATTGAGACGTGGTTTAGGCACCAATGGAAAGAAACTCCTCCTCCTTTAACTTCATCGGTTGACTTGAGGCATGCAGGATTCAAATTGGCGCCTGTAGATACTAATCTATTCCCAGCTGGGTTTAACAATTTGAATCCGGAATTCCTTCCCCTGTGTATTCAGGCAGCACAGTCTGTTTTAGTTGACTATGTTCCAGATTGCACACGTATCTTATTGATTCCAGAAAGTCATACACGCAATAAGTTTTATTTAAAAAGTCTTAATGTATTACGAACTATTTTTATAAAAGCGGGCTTTGTCGTTCGCATTGGTAGTTTGGACCCTGAGATTAAAGAACCTACGGAAGTTGTCCTTGAGGGGGGCGATACGCTCCTGTTAGAACCTATACAGCGTGAGGGTGACCGCGTTGGTCTGGCTAATTTTAATCCATGTTTTCTTATGCTGAATAATGACTTGTCTCAGGGTATTCCTGAAATTTTACAAGGAATAAAACAAAAGATAAGACCTACAGCACAATTAGGTTGGTCTTCGCGCTTGAAATCAAGTCATTTTAATTTTTATGAAGAAGTTGCGATGGAGTTTTCCGAATTAGTAGGGATGGATTCATGGTTAATCAATCCTTATTTTAGTGCTTTAGAAGGTCTGGATTTTATGGCCCAGGAAGGTATCGACAGATTAGCCATCGAAGTTGAGAAAATTCTCACTTTAATGAACGATAAATACGCAACCTACGGAATAAAAGAGAAACCATTTGTTGTAATTAAGGCCGATAATGGCACTTATGGCATGAGCGTAATGATGGTGCATGATGCAGAAGACGTACATAAATTAAATAGAAAACAACGTACAAGAATGTCGACCAGCAAAGGTGGTCGAAAAGTGGATAGGGTAATTATCCAAGAGGGTGTATATACTTTTGAAACCATGCCAAACGGTTCTGTCGCCGAGCCAGTAGTGTATATGATTGGTCAATTTGTGGTTGGTGGATTTTACCGGGTTCATCAAGAACGTGGTATTGATGAAAATCTGAATGCTCCAGGAATGCATTTTGAACCTTTAGCTTTTGCTCAGGCGTGTAACATGCCTTGTGATGATTTAACCGAGGTAGATGAATCCAATCGTTTTTATGTATATGGGGTTATTGCCCGCTTAGCAGCTCTTGCTGCAGCAAGAGAAATTGCAGCTATTGGAGGTGAATAATGAAACTGGCTGTGTTGCTGGACCCTTTAAATCAATTAAAACCATATAAAGACACGTCTCTGGCTATGATCAAGAAAGCTCAAGAAATGGGTTGGTCTTGTGTTGTTTTTACCCAAGAAGATTTGTTTTGTAAGGAAGGACGGGCCTTCGCACAGGTTTCTGATTTAAGTATCGGTGATTTGAACAGCAAAGATTGGGCTACGATTAAAGATTCATATGAAAAACCTTTAGGTGAGTTTGATATCATCCTGATGCGCAAAGATCCTCCTTTTAATACAGAATACATTTACACTACATATTGTCTGGAACTTGCAGAACGTGAAGGAGTTCTTGTAGCCAACAAACCCCAAAGCTTGCGTGATGCGAATGAGAAGTTTTTTACTTTAAATTTTCCTCAGTGTTGCCCAACTACACTGGTTTCGCGAAATATTAAACGGTTGAAATCATTTTGGGAGGAACACAAACAGGTTATTTTTAAACCGCTGGAAGGAATGGGTGGTAACTCTGTATTCCATGTGGAGGAGCAAGGAAAAAATTTAGCGGTTATTTTAGAGGTCCTAACAAAAAATCAAACGCAAACGATTATCGCCCAACGTTATATTGATGAAATAAAAACCACTGGTGATAAACGCATTTTATTAATTAATGGCGAACCTGTTCCTTATGCATTGGCACGTATTCCTGCACAAGGAGACTTACGAGGTAATTTAGCTGCAGGTGCACGCGGTGAAGTAGTGCCTATTACAGCTAGAGACCGCTGGATTTGCGAACAAGTAGCCCCCACTCTCAAGGCTAAAGGTTTGTATTTTGTTGGGATTGATGTGATTGGTGATTATTTAACAGAAATTAATGTTACAAGTCCAACCTGTTTACGAGAAATAGAAGCAGAAACAAAACTTGATATCGCAGGTGATTTTTTACGTTGCCTTGAGAAGATATGTCGTGCTTAATAAAAAAACCCTTTTAAAGTAGCCTGGGCGAAGGCCAGGCTACAAAGTATTCAAGTACCAATATTATTCATCTACATAATCATTACCAACTTCTACAGCCGCTTCCTGATCGGCTTTTTTATCATCAACATAAAGAGATCCAGTATCTTGATCAGCACCTGTGATGAGATGATTGCGATATTGTAAATACGCATCTCTCATAAAGGCATATTTATCCAAAGCCTCGTCCATTATTTGCTCAGTATCTAACAGTTGTGAGCGTAAATCCACTGTACGTAGAGCTAATAAACTGTAGACTACTGCATCATTATTAATGTAAACATAGGGGCTATATAGCGCAAATTGGAATAACCATCCTGCTCCGTCTCGAAGAGTACTTGGACCTAATAAGGGAAGCATTAGGTATGGCGAATTTTTATCGCCCCATTTAGCTAAAGTAAGACCTAAATCATTTGAATGAGGAGGTAAGCCAAAGGTTTTGGCTACATCAAACAAGCCACCCACACCTAAGGAAGAGTTTATAATGAATCGCCATGAGTCACGAATTGCCCATTTTCCATCAGCCTGAAGAAGATCATTTCCTACGGATGGAATAAGATCCAGGTTGTTGTAAAAGTTATTTATACTCTTACGAACAGGAGCAGGTAAAACAGCCCGATATGCTTTTGCTGTAGGCTTCAAAATTGCATTGTCTAAGGCTGTATTAAACTTATATACTTTGCGGTTAAAGGGTTCAAAAGGATCGGCGGGGTTAGTTCCCTTACAAGCACATCCAGTTAAAGCAAGACCACCGGTAAAACTAATGATGATTGAAAGTAATCGCATGATTTTTTTTATTATTTGACTTAATAAACGATGTTACACGAGTTTGATGTTCTTGCAAACAATCATAGTGATACGTACAGTCGTTGATGTTTTGATTAAAATGTATTTTTGATCCAGAGGTAAGCCCAGAGCAACAGGATATATACAAGACCGAAAGGTCTAATGCTATTTATTAGAATTTTAGCAAAAAAGTCACTGGCCCATCATTGCATAAATGAACTTGCATGTCGGCACCAAAACATCCACTTTGTATATGAGGATATAACTGAGCCGCCCGTGTCAAGAGATTGTCAAATAATTGGCGACCCAGTTCAGGTGGTGCTGCATTTGAAAAACTGGGACGCAAGCCTTTTTGGGTTTCGGCCATTAAAGTAAATTGAGGTACTAATAATAAACCACCTTGAACATCTTTAAGGCTTAAATTCATTTTACCTTGGCTGTCGCTAAAAATACGATAATTGATGCACTTCTCTAACATTTTATTGATGTTATGGTCTGTATCATCGGGTTCAAATCCACAGAGTACCAAAAGCCCCTGATCTATTTTTCCAACTGTTTCGCCATCAATATCTACACGGGCATGTGCTACTCTTTGGATTACAATCAACATGCATCAAGTCCTTGTTTGGAAATTTCTTTACTTGCATAAATTAGAGCGTCAATGATACCTGATTCTCTATCTGAATGACCTGCATCTCGAACTATTCTTAAATTGGATGCCGATATTGCTTGATGCAATTCAAATGCACCAGCCAGGGGCGAAATTAAGTCAAAGCGACCATGTACGATGTATGTTGGGATATGTCGTATTTTATGAACATTGTTCATTACCTGATTTTCTTCAATGAAAAAGTGATTATTGATGTAATGAGATTCTAGAGTTGCAAGAGCCAGAGCAAAATGAGGATCGCTGAATTGATCAATGACATATAAATGAGGATGTAAACTGCTGCAACGAGCTTCCCACAATGCCCATGATTTTGCCGCACTCATGCGCGCGAGTTCATTGGGTCCTTGCAAGCAATTGGCATAATATTGGGGTATTTTATCCAGCATGGTTTCAGGGACACTGCTAATAAATTCTTGCCAGTAATCAGGATAAACCAGATTGGCACCATGCTTATAGAACCAGTCAAAATCTTGCTGTCTTCCCAAAAAAATTTGATGCAGTTGTAGTGCTTTAATCTGTTGCGGAAATTTTTGAGCGTAAAGTAAAGCAAGTAACGAACCCCATCCACCTCCAGACAATACAAATTCGGATAGTGCTAAAAAATCTCTGATGGCATCGATGTCATCTAATAACAAACTGGTCGTATTTTCACGAACTTCCAGGTGAGGGGTAGAGCGCCCACAGCCGCGTTGATCAAAAAGTATGATTCGATAATGTTGAGGATCAAAAAAACGTCTGAGGTAACCATCTCCGGAAGAAGCACCAGGGCCTGGATGTAACACAATAACAGGCAATCCATCAGGATTTCCTGTTTCTTCAATATAAAGTGTATGCAGTGCACTGACTTTTAATTCATGTTGCGCATAAGGTTTAATTGATGGATAGAGTGAGTGCATTTTAGTCCTTTAGGAATTTTTGTTTTGCCATATTGTAATATTTTGCGCTGGGAATCGTTTGAAAGCAATATGTATACGCGTTAGCGTAAAAAAACAAGATTATAATTATAATTAGTATAGCTTCTATTTTCTTTCCCTTGCCGGATAGTAGGATCTATTAATAGAATACACCATCGATTTTTTCCTGGAATTTATTTATGACTCTTGCTGCAATTCTTAAAGGACTGAATGAGCGACAACGCGAAGCAGTTACTTCACCGCTTGGTAATACGCTGGTCCTTGCTGGGGCAGGCAGTGGTAAAACGAAAGTTTTGGTTAGTCGCATTGCATGGCTTATTGAGGAGGAGCATCTTTCACCGCATGGAATTTTGGCCGTAACGTTTACTAATAAAGCCGCTGGCGAAATGAGAGCGCGCCTAAATAATATGTTGAGTACCCCTGTATTGGGATTATGGGTAGGTACCTTTCATGGGTTGTGCCATCGCTTGCTCCGTCGACATTATCAAGAAGCACATTTGCCCGAGCTGTTTCATATTTTAGATTCCGAAGATCAAGCGCGCCTGATTAAACGCGTGATTGCCTCATTAAATCTTGATTCAGAACAATGGCCAGTGAAACAGGCTCAGTCGTTCATTAATGGGCGCAAAGATGAAGGACTACGACCCCAGCACGTCCATACTTTGTCTTATGGGCCTGGTAAAACGTTACTCAATATTTATAATGCATATGAACAAGCCTGCCAGACCGCGGGAGTAATCGATTTTGCGGAATTGTTATTGCGGACCCATGAGTTATTACGTGATAATCCGGAAATTCTTAATCATTACCGTCAACGTTTTCAAGCCATATTGGTGGATGAGTTCCAGGATACTAATACGATTCAATATGCATGGATACGCCTTCTTGCTGGTGAACATACTGCTGTTTTGGCGGTCGGAGATGATGACCAATCGATTTATGGTTGGCGAGGAGCTAAAGTCGAGAATATTCAGCAATTTTCTCAAGATTTTAAAAACACACAAATTATTCGTTTGGAGCAAAATTATCGTTCAACAGCAACAATACTCGATGCTGCCAATGCTTTAATTACACATAATAATTCACGGATGGGAAAAGACTTATGGACGAATGGCGCAACTGGAGAAAAAATTATAATCTACAGTGCCTTTAATGAGCTGGAAGAAGCACGCTTTGTCTGTGAACGTATTATGATGGAAATTAATCAAGGCGTAAGTGCTGATGAAATTGCTATTTTATATCGTTCGAATGCTCAATCCAGGGTTTTAGAGGAAGCATTATTACGTGCTGGAATTGCTTATCGTATTTATGGTGGATTACGTTTCTTTGATCGAGCAGAAGTGAAAGATGCTTTAGCTTATTTGCGTTTATTGGTGAACCCGGATGATGATAATGCGTTTGAGCGTATCGTTAATTTTCCAACTCGGGGAATTGGTGAAAAAACGCTAGATGATTTGCGTCATTACGCCAAATCGGAACAATGTTCTTTATGGCATGCTGCTAAAACATTATTGCAATCAGGTGAAATGGCTCAACGGGCAGGATCTTCATTGGCAAAATTCATTCAATTAATTGAACAATTGCAACAAGATACCGCAGCAATGGAATTGGACGAACAGTTATCTATAGTAATTCAGCAGAGTGGATTGTATGCTCATTTTAGTAAAATCAAAGGGGACAAATCGGAGTCTCGTCTAGATAACTTACAAGAATTAATCAATGCGGCAAAGCAATTTCGTTATGAGCAAGAAGAGGAGGAAGAAATTCCTCTGGTGAATGCATTCCTGGCACATGCTTCTTTGGAGGCCGGAGAGATGCAAGCTGAAGAACACGAGCGTTACGTCCATTTGATGACCTTACATGCTGCTAAAGGCCTTGAATTTCCCATCGTATTTTTAGTAGGAATGGAAGAGGGGGTGTTCCCAGGGAAACAGTCTTTGGATGAGCCAGGACGTTTGGAGGAAGAGCGTCGGCTATGTTATGTGGGGATGACGCGTGCCATGCGCAAACTGATTATGTCATATGCTGAAATACGAAGACAATATGGGCGAGAAGAGTATCATCGGCCTTCACGATTTTTAAGGGAATTACCCCAAGAATTAATTGATGAGATTCGTATTAAAGCGAAATTTCAAGCCCCCGTTATTACGCGAAATAAACCTTCTGTGGTGCCAGAAACCTCAGGGTTGTCTTTGGGACAAAGTGTGACTCATGCAAAATTTGGTCAAGGTATCGTATTAGCAGTTGAGGGTAGTGGGGCACATACTCGTGTCCAGGTGAAGTTTAGTGAGCACGGTGTTAAATGGCTTGTTTTAGCTTATGCTAATTTAGCTGTAGCGATGTGATTAATTCTAAAATTCCTGGGTTCCGCAGAGTGTACCCAGGCTACAATAAATCTTATGATTTGGGTCACAAAAATTAATGCTAACTAAGGGTACTTGATTGCGCTCAAATGAACTGATTTTATGGCACCGAAATGCAGTGTGTGCGAAGCATGTAAGTATCGGAGTGCATAAAATCAGTTCATTTGAGCTCGAGATAGTAGAATTGTAAACGGGCCCTATTGAATTTTCCTCAAGCGGATGCTAGGGTGCCGGTTGGAAAGTTGTTGGTATTATGTAAACTATTAAATAAGGGGAACTGTGTGAAATTTACAAATTTATTAACAGTAGGAGCGCTGACAGCATCTTTAGTATCACCTGCAGTTATGGCAGCAGATACCAATAATACAACTCCTATGTCTGATACACAAAAAAAGGAAATTGAAAAAGTAGTGCATGACTATTTAGTAACTAATCCAGAAGTACTTTTGGAAGCTTCTCAAGCGTTACAACAAAAACAACAGCAAAATATGCAACAACAAGCTCAATCTGCAATTAAAGAAAATACTGAGCAATTGTTTCAAGGTAAGACTACAGTTGTAGGTAATCCAAAAGGTAATGTAACCATAGTAGAATTTTTTGACTACCAATGTATTCATTGCAAAAAAATGTCACCAATCATTGATAGTTTGGTTAAAAAAGACAGTGACTTGCGAGTTATTTATAAAGAATTCCCAATTTTTGGTAAGAGCTCTGAATTAGCTTCTAGAGCTGCTTTAGCTGCTGGTATGCAAGGTAAATATCAAGCAATGCATAATGCATTGATTTCTATTGATAAGCGTTTAAACGATCAAATCGTTATGGCTACTGCTAAGTCTTTAGGTTTGGATATGAAGAAATTAAAGACTGATATGCAAAGTAAAGAAGTTACTGCAGCTTTGGATGCAAACCGTGAATTAGCAGAAAAGCTACACTTGATGGGAACTCCTGCATTTATCATTGCTTCAACTCCAAATGGTCAATTTAAACCAGGTTCTGAACCCTCATTTATACCTGGTGCTGCCAGTGAAGAGTCGCTGCAAGAGTTAATTAAGAAAGCAGCAGGTAATTCGTAAATAATTGCAGTTAAATACAAAAATAGCCTGGGTGAAGCAAAGCGGAGCCCGGGTTTTGCAGGGTACAAATTTCCAGGGTTCCGCTTCGCTTCACCCAGGCTACATTGAGATTTTCATGACAAAACCATCTACATTTCAGGATATTATTCTTACTTTGCAGCAATATTGGGCTGCTCAGGGATGTGTTATATTGCAACCTTTTGATATGGAAGTTGGCGCAGGAACTTTTCATCCAGCAACTTTTTTACGAGCAATAGGCCCTGAGCCTTGGTCAGCTGCTTATGTACAGCCCTCTCGAAGACCTACTGATGGTCGTTATGGAGATAACCCGAATCGAGTGCAACATTATTACCAATTTCAAGTGGTACTCAAGCCTTCTCCTTTAGATATACAAGATAAATATCTGGATTCATTGCGTGCCCTGGGAGTTGATCCTTTGGCAGATGACATTCGGTTTGTTGAAGACAACTGGGAATCACCTACTTTAGGTGCCTGGGGTCTGGGTTGGGAAGTTTGGCAAAATGGTATGGAAGTATCCCAATTTACCTATTTTCAACAAGCAGGTGGTTTGGCGTGTAAACCTGTAACTGGCGAGTTGACTTATGGTTTGGAGCGTTTGGCTATGTATATATTAGGGGTGGACAACTTATTTGATCTACCTTGGAGTAATACACCGAATGGCACTATAACTTATGGTAATGTGTTCCATCAAAATGAAGTGGAGATGTCTGCTTATAATTTTGAACATGCTAATGTAGAAGAGTTATTTAAACAGTTTGATTATTATGAAAGTGAAGCGCAAAAGTTAATTGAGTTACAATTACCGCTTCCTGCTTATGAAATGGTAATTAAAGCATCGCATTCATTTAACTTACTCGATGCACGTAAAGCAATATCTGTTACTGAAAGGCAGCGTTATATCTTACGCGTAAGACATTTATCAAGGGCAGTAGCGCAAGCTTATTATCAGGCACGCGAAGCTTTGGGCTTTCCTATGCTTAACCAAAAGGTGTGTGATGGTCAATGATTTTATTTTTGAATTAGGTTGTGAAGAGTTACCTTCTGGTTCGGTTTGGCCTCTGGCTGATGAATTTGCTAATCAGTTATTGGCTTCATTGGATAAGGCACAATTGAGTTATGGAGAAGTAAAGCGTTTTGCAACACCAAGACGTATCGCGATTGCTATCTTTGATTTGCAAGAAGAACAAAAAAGCCAAAACGTGACACGTCGAGGTCCTGCTGTAGCGGCTGCTTATGACAAGGAAGGAAAACCTACACAGGCCTTATTAGGTTTTGCCAAATCATGTGGAGTAGAAGTAGAGCAACTGTCTCAAGTTCAAACAGAAAAAGGGGATTGGATTGTTTTTGAAACACAAAGTCAGGGTAATAAAAGCAAAGATTTGCTACCTGTCTTGATTAATCAGTCTCTGGCTGCTTTGCCAATTGCTAAACCCATGCGTTGGGGAGCAGGGGATGAAGAATTTGCACGACCTGTTCACTGGGCAGTGATGCTTTATGGGGATAAAGTTATAGAGCATACTATTTTAGGAATTAAAAGTGGCCGCGACAGTAGGGGACATCGTTTTCATCATCCACAACACATTGCAATTAACTCTGCACAAAGTTATGAATCGCAAATGAATGAAGCATTTGTTGTTGCTGATTTTTCTGCTAGAAAGCACATGATTAAAAAGCAAGTAGAGGAGTTAGCCGCATCCATTAAGGCTACAGCGATTATGCCTGAAGATTTGCTTGATGAAGTAACCTCAATTGTTGAGTGGCCTCAGGCTCTGATGGCGAATTTTGAAAAAGATTTTCTAGAGGTTCCTGCTGAATCATTAATTGCTTCAATGCAATCACATCAAAAATGTTTTGCTCTAAAGGATAAGCAAGGGAAGTTACTGCCTCATTTTATTACGGTTTCAAACATTGCTAGCACCAATCCTCAACAAGTTATTTTAGGAAATGAAAAAGTAATGCGAGCGCGTTTAAGTGATGCTGCATTCTTTTTTAGACAAGATAAAAAATTGCCTTTAAGTCAGCGTATACCGGGCACAGAACAGGTTGTTTTCCAAGCAAAATTAGGTAGTTTAAAGGATAAAGCATTACGAATTGAAGCCATGATGGCGTATTTAAGTTCTGCGTTACATTTAAGTTTACATCAGGCACAACGTGCAGCACAGTTGAGCAAATGCGATTTGCTAACCGGAATGGTGGGGGAGTTTCCTGAGCTGCAGGGATTAATGGGATATTATTACGCACTAAACGATGGCGAAGATCAAAGTGTTGCTCAAGCTTTAAATGAACAATATATGCCTCGTTTCGCTGCAGACAGTTTACCTGAATCTGATTTGGGTTTGACTCTTTCACTAGCAGATAGAATCGATACTTTAGTTGGTATTTTTGCCATAGGCCAAAAACCTTCAGGAGTAAAAGATCCATTTAAATTGCGCCGTCATGCCCTAGCTGTTGTCCGATTACTCATTGCAACATCAGCACAACTCAACTTAAGTACCCTGATTGAGCAAGCAATAATTCATTATGAAGCTCAAATAACTGTTGAACCTAATTTATCGGATGAGTTGAAATCTTTTATTTTGGATCGGTTACAATCCTTTTATCAAGGCCAAGGATTAAGTGTTGATTTAGTGAACGCCGTGCGAGCTCGTCAGGATGATTGGTTGTATGATCTAGATAAGCGTTTAAGTGCTTTGCAATTATTTGTAAAATTACCGGAAGCTGCTTCTCTTTCTGCTGCCTGCAAGCGCGTGAACAATTTACTTTCACAGGCAGGAAGACAAACTTTATCGCCAGTGAATGAGCAACTTTTCACTGAGGAGCCGGAGAAGTTTTTATATATACACATTAATCAGATTGAACGAGCAGTAGAGACTTTATACCGTTCTGCCGACTATGGCCCATTATTGAAGTTACTTGCCAGTCTTAAAGAACCGGTTGATCTGTTTTTTGATAAAGTCATGGTAATGGTTGAGGATCAGGCAATAAAAGCCAACCGTTTAGCGCTTTTAGCACGTTTGCAGGATTTATTGCAGGGTGTTGCTGATATTTCATTGTTGCAGATTGGGTAAAACATTATCTTGGATGTGAGCTCTGGACCACTGCCATTATAAGAAAAAATTGTCATTCCTACCTTCGCGGGAATGACAAAAATTCTTAACTTAATGGCAGAGAGGCAATCCCCAGATGCAATTGAAATAATTCTTACGGTTATTAAATATGATCAATATTTCTGTAGTAGGTTATGAACATGAAAACCTGCACGACAAGGCAAAGGCACTCGCAGAGGAATTAAGTTTTGGATTAGACAAAAACGCTAGTCTTTGTCTTTTTGTTACTGAAGATAAACTGACATTAAAGATCCCTGGATTTTCCCCAATTTTTGCTGAATTCAGCGCCGCATTTTGGAGTAAAAGAAAGTCTGAGGGAAAGAAACAAGGATTAGTCCGTGCCTGTAAACCATCTTCTGGACTTAAAATTATTGATGCAACGGCAGGTTGGGGGCGTGACTCTGCCATTTTAGCCAGCTTTGGCGCGGAAGTATTGATGCTCGAACGTCATCCTGTAATGGCTTCCTTATTATCAGATGCTTTATTACGCCGAACTGAGTCGGACCGACAAGAACTGAATTTGATGTTTCATGCTGGCGATGGTTACTCCTATTTAAGTTCATTAACGACCGACGATTATCCTGACATTATTTATATTGACCCAATGCATCCTGAACGGAGTAAATCCGCATTGGTAAAAAAAGAAATGCAAGCGTTACAACAAATAATCGGCGCAGATGAGGATGCACTGGAATTAATTCAATTGGCGATAACTCGTACGAAACAAAAGGTCGTTGTAAAATGGCCACAAAAAGCAAAACCATTATTACCAGCAAATGCCGCAGTAGAGGGAAAAACAGTTCGGTTTGATATCTATTTTTCTAATTTAAGATAAATTAGTAATGGTAGCCTGGGTGAATTGAAACAAAACACGAAGAATTAGATAAGCATCCCGGGTTTAGCCTTCATTTCACGTTAGGCTACACTACGAATCTAACCGAACTCTGCAAGTTCATCGCGGAGGCGCTTTTCTTCAAACAAATCCTCTATTCGTCTTCTTCGTTCCAATTTGGTCGAAGGACTTGTTTCTGGAGTTATGATCGTTTCGATACTAACTTCTTCTATGTCGTTTACTTCTTCCTCAAATTCACTAGTATTCATAGCCATCTCCTTAGCTTAACCCATAGTGAACTTAATAAAATAACAGAAAAGGTATTGAAGGAACAGTGGAATTTTTTGAGCATCATCTTGCGAACACGGCAAAGACGTGTACCTGGTCTGATCAGTACAGAAAATCTGAAAGACCAGGTCAGTTCTTAATTAAGGGTTATTAAGAATTGTTTTAATTTCTACTTCTTGTTGTTGTTCTAACTCTTTATCAATTGCGTTTTTGCCTTTATCTGTCCTTATTTTATTTCTGCCCTCATCTAATTCAGAGCGAAATTTTTTGGAAGTTTCTTCGGGCACAGTTTCCTTAGGGGCATTTTGGAGTAACTTTGCAAGTTTATCACGTCGTTCTTTCGCATGCTCATGAAGTACTTTCAATTCACTGGGGGTAAAGAGTGTTGTGGGATCAATCTCTTTCCCTTCTCTATCTTTAAGTACAATACCTTTTACAGCTTTGTCGCCTTTTGACTCTTCTCCAGGTAGTGGCCCTGGCGCAAAACCACTTTCAAGCGCGGCTTCATAGGCTTGTCTGGCTCTTTGTTTTTGAGTTTTCGGATCATCAAAGTTAATGGTTAAGGTGATTGCGTCAAATCCTGAGGCTCGTACAGCCTGAGCCATAGTTAACATATCTACCTTAGGATTCTCTTGGCGGCTTAAATAGTAAAAAGGAGAAAGTATACGGGCTGGCATCTCCACACTCCAAATACCAGGCTCATTTTCTTTTCCCTTAGTGTGTTTTATCTTCGCTCCTGATAAGGAAATGATAAACTCTAAGTCTTCTGGATTTATGGTAGATATTGTTTTTTCTTTAACATCGATTGTACCAGTTGTTAACTCCTCTGGCCGAGTTAAATTACGTCGTTCACGATTTTTTTCCCTTGCTTGCTCCATTTCCAGCAGCATTTTGTCTTTATCTTTTTGGCTAAGTTGATTGGCCCAACTTTCTAGTTGGCCAGAAAAGAGGATCTGCTTTTTTTCAAGAGCGGATGCTTTGTCGAGTGTTGTAAGGTTTTCTTGAGTCACCTTATTAAAGGCGCCGAGTTGTTCTGAATGTTTTTTTTCTAATTCGGCTATTAACTCCTTTTTTACTTTTTCTGCTTCATCAGGGTCTTTACCTAAAGCGTTTTTGAAATCAGTCATGAATGCAGAGTTCTCAAAAGTTTCTTTAAGTCGCTTCACTTCCATTTTCTGTTGGGCTATTATTGCATTTTTTGCATCCTGGTTAATTTTTTCAAGTTCTCCTCGAAGCAATTCGATTGAATATCCAGGAACTTGACTGACTCGCTTTTTAAAGGCTTCAATTGATTCTTGATACTTCTCTTGAGCAGGTGCATAAAATTTTTCGGGAGTAAATACCTCATTGAGCTTATTTCTAACTGTATCTTTCGCAGTAGAGTCGCTGCCCTTAAGTGCTTTCTCAAGAGTGTCGCCTTCTTCTGGGCCTATTTGTATTTTAAAGCCTTTATGATCTTTGATTCGCTTATTGGTATACTCTTCAAAGGCCTGTAAACCAAAAGTAAGATCTTGAGTTAATGTAATATCATCACGATACTGTTGATAAATTTCTTCTAGTTTTCCAGGTGCGAATTGACGTTTCCTATATTGAGAGTTAAGCAAATTAAAAAACGCTTGTCTGTGTGAAGGCATAGATTGTACCTCAAGAGCTTTAGTTCTTATAAAGTATAACACTTTTTCATTAAGATAGAATTAAGATCTGAGTAGCGTTTTGATTGGAAAATCAAGAAAAAATCTAAAAGTCCTAATTTGGTGTCGCGCAGTGAAATCCGGGGTTCTGTCCAGTTATTTTATTCAGACCACGGGTTTCATTGCGCGCACCCAGGTTACTCTACCAAGCTGGAATAGCTGAGTCTCCAAATAAAGTTTTAGCTTTTTCTTTGACTTCCTCGGAGTTTAACGCTTTAACAAAGAGTTCCAATTGTTCTTTTTTGGGAGAGCCACTGCGAATAACAATAATATTGGCATAGGGTGAATCTTTGTCCTCACTAAATAGAGCATCGTGAGAAGGATTCAATCCTGCAGGTAAGGCAAAAGTAGTATTGATAACTGCTGCATCCACATCGGGTAAGACTCTGGGTAATTGTGCTGCATCCATTTCTTTGAACTGCAGATTGTGTGGATTTGTTGCAATATCTTTTAAGCCAGCATTTTGAGTCGTTTTCAATGTAATTAATTTTGCTTTTTCCAATAGTTGCAGGGCACGCATTTCATTGCTGGGATCATTGGGTAGGGCAATCATCGCTTTTTCTGGTAACTGGTTTAATGCATTGTACTTTTTCGAATATATTCCCATGGGATAAACAAACGTTCTGCCTATCGCTTCCAGGGTATAGCCATGAGCTTTAACCGCTGCATTAAGATAGGGCAAATGTTGGTAGACATTCGCATCCAGGCTTCCATCCTGTAATGCTTCATTAGGTAAATTGTAATCATTGAATGTTACAATTTTTATGTTTAAGCCATACTTATTTTTTGCTACTTCTTGTGCTGTTTCAACCAGTTCTGTTTCGGGTCCCGCAATGGTTCCTATTACCAGAGTATTCGGTGAAGGCTTGTTGCATGCAACAAGGCTGAATAATAAAACGCAATAAGCTAAAATCCGCATTTAAAACTCCAAAAAAGTGATTCAGATCAATTATGTAAAAAACGTTTTGCCAGATAATCTCCGACCATTTGGGTTAGTTGTACCATCACAATTAAAATGATTACTGTAGCGATCATGACTCCAGCATCAAAGCGTTGATAACCGTAGTTAATGGCCAATGTACCCAAACCACCGGCACCAACGGTTCCTGCCATTGCTGAATAATTAACTAAAGTAATGGCTGTCACCGTAATGGCATGAATTAATGCTGGTTTGGCCTCTGGCAACAAGATATGCAAAATAATCTGTCTGGTGTTTGCGCCCATTGCATAACCGGTTTCAATAAGCCCTGAAGGTAAACTACGATAAACATTATCTACCAGTCTGGCAAAGAAGGGGATTGCACCAAGAGTAAGAGGCACTATTGCAGCATTGATTCCGATCGAAGTACCGACTATGAGCCGAGTGAATGGAATGATCGCTACCAATAAAATAATAAAAGGTATGGAACGTGCCATGTTAATCAGACCTGATAATGCTTTATGCACCTTCGGCATGGGCTTAATGTGGCCGGAGGAGTAGAGCCAGGTTCCTAGGGGTAAGCCGAGTAGTACAGCAAATAAGGTACTGACTGATACCATATATAATGTTTCAGTTGTTGCAATGAATAAATCATATGCCATTGGGAAGGACATAACCTAAAACCTCCACAGTTAATTTGGCTTGTTCACAGCGTTCAATGAATGCTTCGAGTAAAAATTGATGTGCAGTTAATTCAACAACTAAAACACCACAGGTTACTGTATCGTAACGGTCTATATTGGCGAGTAAGATGTTAATATCCAGATTTAACTCACGACTTGTTCGACTAATAAATGGTACTGTTGCTTCTTCCCCCTGAAAAAACAGACGCAGTAACGGTTTGTCGGTCACATAGTCAGCAAGTCTTTTGGTGAGGCAATCAGGCAATTGTGGACTCAACTGAGCATAGAGCATGCTTCGCGCCAGGCTGTCTTTTTTATTAAATACATTCGCCAGCGCAGTAGTTTCAGCCAGTTCGCCATCGACCATCACTGCGAGTCGGTTGCAAATACGTTTTACTACATCCATTTCATGGGTAATAAGCACTATAGTGATGCCATAAAGTGCATTAATTTTTTTAAGTAAAGCTAAAATTGAGTCTGTTGTTTCTGGATCCAATGCTGAGGTTGCTTCATCGCAAAGCAGAATTTTAGGTGAGCAACTTAAGGCACGGGCTATAGCAACTCGTTGCTTTTGACCTCCACTCAGCTGGGCTGGATAGGCCAGTTTTTTATCGGTTAACTCGACAATGGGGAGTAAGTCTTCAATTTTATTACGAATGGATTCTTCATCTATCCCCTGAATGCGCATAGGAAGCGCAATATTGTCGTAGACATTTTTTGAGTTGAGTAAATTGAATTGCTGAAAAATCATTGCCATTTTGTGGCGAGCTAGAGCTAAACTCTTTCTTGAAAGACTTGTCAAATCTTGGCCATCAAGGATGACATGGCCTTCATCGGGCCGTTCTAGAAGATTAATACATCTTAATAAGGTTGATTTTCCTGCACCACTTTTTCCAATGATTCCGAAAATTTCACCTTCTTGGATAAATAGATTAATGTCACGTAGGACAGGTTTACCCGAAAAGGATTTGGTTAATCCACTTAATTCAATCATTATTATAACCTGAGATTATGCTGCGGGCGGGAGACTTAGAGGAATGCAATCATATCCGCTTTAGCCGTATTTTCAAAAAAGAACCCTTTTTTGAGCGTCCGCAAGCTGAATTTCAAATCGACGCCATTTCAATATTATACACAAATTGTGAGCATAAACAACGTAGAGTTCCTGATTTTAATGGTACTTTGAGGTAAATCGGAATAAACGATTGACTTGGTGATTAAAGTAGCTTGGGGGCCGCGCAGCAAATCTCGGGATCCATAGTCAACCATCCCCGGGGTTTGCTGCGCGACCCAAACTACAAAGCATCCACTCTATTTTTTATTTTTGTAGTTCTTCACGATCTTTAAAATAATCTAGCGCTTGGGGATTTGCCAGAGATTGTAAATTATTCACAGGTAAGCCATGAACAACTTGTCGGACAGCTAGTTCGACTATCTTGCCACTGATTGTGCGAGGGATATCTGCTACTTGCACTATTTTTGCTGGCACGTGTCTTGGTGAGGCATTATGACGAATCGTTAAACGTATTTTATTCATTAATTCTTCTGTAAGTTCCAAGTTGTCACGTAATTTAACAAATAAAACAACACGCACATCATCTTGCCAATCTTGGCCAATCACTATGCTATCAACCACTTCATCTATTTTTTCTACTTGGCGGTAAATTTCAGCAGTACCAATACGTACTCCTCCTGGATTTAAAACAGCATCGGATCGTCCATAAATAATCAATCCATTATGGGCTGTAATTTCAGCAAAATCACCATGGGCCCAAACTCCAGGAAAACGCTCATAATAAGCACGCTGATAAGCCGTTCTATCAGGATCATTCCAAAAACCTACAGGCATGGATGGAAAGGGGGCGGTACAGACTAATTCCCCTCGTTCTTCACGAACGGACTGCCCCTGCTCATTAAAAACTTCAACCGCCATACCTAGACCCAAACATTGTAATTCGCCTCTGTAGATTGGGAGGATTGGATTACCTAAGGCAAAACAGGAAATGATATCTGTGCCACCTGAAATAGAACAAAGCTGGACATCATTTTTAATTTGCTCATAAACGTAATCATAGTTTTTGGGTAGAAGCGGTGAACCTGTTGAGAGAATGCAGCGCAAATGACTTAAATCAAATTCATCTTTAGGTTTAACTCCTGATTTTTCTACTGAAGAAATGAATTTGGCACTGGTACCAAAAACAGTCACTTGCTCTTCAGCAATAAGTTTAAATAAACGATTATTTTCGGGGTAGGTAGGCGAGCCTTCATATAAGGTAAGCGTTGTCCCTAATGCCAGTGCAGAAACGGTCCAGTTCCACATCATCCATCCGCACGTAGTATAAAAGCATAAGTTGTCAGTAGGGCGCAAATCTGTATGCAATCCTAATTCTTTTATATGCTGCAATAAGGTTCCGCCTGCTCCGTGGATAATGCATTTAGGTTTTCCAGTAGTCCCTGATGAGAACATAATGTAGACAGGATGCTCAAAGGGTAAAGCAACAAATTCACAATGACTTGCAGGACGAAGAAAGTCATTCCAATATTGTGCTTTGGGAAATGCAGAACTATCTATGGGTTCTTTTATATTAGGGCAAATGACGATTTGCTTGAGCGAGGGAATGGCATCGTTAAGTTGTTTGATTTTTTCCATCCCACTATGTTTCTTGCCTTGATATTGATGTCCATCACAGATAAACAATATCTTGGGATCAATTTGGCCCAGTCGATCAATTGCAGCTTGTGCGCCAAAATCGGGTGAGCAAGAGGACCAGATTGCTCCTAATGAGGTAGTAGCGAGCATGGCAATAATTGTTTGCGAAGTATTTGGCATTAAAGCAGCTACTCTATCACCAGCTGTAACTCCAACAGCTTTTAAACCTGCTGCGCATTGTGCAACAAGTGCATATAATTGCTCATAGCTAATTACTTGTTTGTCGTTATCTTCATTAATACTAATTAAGGCTGGATGTTTGTCTTTGCGCGATAACAGTTGTTCAGCAAAATTAAATTGCGCGCCCGCGAACCAATGTGAATTTATCATTTGATCATTCTTAGAGTGATTCAAGATTTGATAGGGTTCTGTATCAAACTGTACATGAAAAAAATCACAAAGTGTTGGCCAAAAAGAGTCTGGATGTTTGGTGGACCAGGTATGCATATCTTGATAATTTTCAAAAATCTGGGCGTTTTTTTTGGCAGCGAACTCCATAAATTGCCACATCCTACTGTCTTTAGGGTGTTTGGGCTTCCATACGGTTTCATTCATGTTTCATTCTCTCTTATTTATTGAAACGATTGTACGTTAATTCTCATACTTCATATCAGCTATGGTCAATGTAATTTAGATAGTCTAAGAGAAGTGGTTGTAATTTGGATAATGTGCTAAGTACAGGGATTTGCCAACATTGCATTTGCGACTTTTGATTGATTTTTACGTCCTAATATCTTGCAGATCATGTCGCCAGCCGCCACAATCTTAAATATATCTACCCCAGTATTTATCCCTAGACCGTGCATTAAGTATAAAACGTCTTCAGTGGCAACATTTCCGCTGGCTCCACGCGCATAAGGACAACCACCAAGTCCTGCAACTGAACTATCAAAGCGGTGGACCCCATGCTGTAAGGAAGTATAAATATTAGCTATGGCCTGGCCATAAGTGTCATGAAAATGCATCGCTAATTGATGCAGCGGCAACAGTTTTAGCACGTGTTCGAGCAAGAGATGGGTTTGATGTGGCGTTCCAACACCAATCGTATCGCCTAATGAGATTTCATCGACACCTAAGTCTAATAACCTTTTTGTTACCTCAACTACTTTTTCGGGAGCCACACTTCCTTCATAAGGACAACCAAGGACACAGGAAATATAGCCTCGTACTCTGATATGGCTCTCTTTGGCTAAAGCGAGGACAGGTTTAAAACGAGAAATGCTTTCCTCAATTGAACAATTAATATTTCGGTGGTTAAATTGTTCGCTTGCTGCGGTAAATACAGCAATTTCTGTAACACCTGCTTCTAATGCTTTGAGCATACCCTGTTCATTAGGAACCAGCGCAGAATAATGAATGGATGGTGCTTTGTCTATAGCCCGAAATACTTCATTATGGTCTGCCAACTGTGGAATTGCTTTTGCAGATACAAAACTGGTTACTTCGATATATTGCAGGCCAGATTCACTTAACAAATTGATTAATTCAATTTTGTGTTTGCTCGACACAAAAGAAGACTCATTTTGCAAGCCATCGCGAGGGCCTACTTCTATAATGGTTACATTTTGTGGATAGTCCATAATTATCTCTTTTAATATTCCCAAGGCAGTAGTACGTGCTGGCGGAGAGCTGTAATTACATGCGAACATTGGTGATTTTGGCTTCAGCCCGTTTGATACTAGTAACCACCTAACTTAAGAATCTGCTTCACTTAATGACAGTAATTCCTCTCCTTCATTTACCTGCGCTCCTACAGCATAGAATATATCCAATAAAATGCCATCAGTCGGGGCATGAATGGTATGTTCCATTTTCATTGCTTCTAATACAATTAAACGCTCACCTGCTTTCACTTTTTCACCAATATTTTTTAAAACTGCGACCACAGTAGCTGGCATTGGTGCTGTAAGTTGCCCTTTATGAACAGTGGTTTGTGTGTCAAGTGTCTCCCAATTAAACCGTTCAATAGTAATTTGCCCTTGGCTCGTATACAAGGTTAGAGATTGCTTTTTATTTTCAATTGTAGCGTGATAATTTTGTATCTTGGTTTCAATACGAAGTTTATTGCCAACTAAATGAGCATGGATCAAATGTTCTTGTGTTTTAAATTGCACCTTAAAATGATTTTTATTGATTGGAGTGATAAATGCTTTAATCACCTCATCCTTATCTTTATAGCGCCATATCCAATGACTTGATATTTGAGATTGCCAGGAAAATGTTTCTAGTAATAATGGATCTTGAAAAGAATTCACATTGTGCAAATAATCAAAACTTACAGCCATGAGTAGGGCGATTTCACTATCTGGACTTGGGAGTTTAATTTCTTCTTTGCTTAAAAAATCAGTACTGAGTTCCGCGCGTCTGAATTTTGAGTGTTGGCAAATAGCTTGTAAAAACGGAATATTCGTTTTTACTCCACCAATAAAATACTGGGATAAGGCATGTTCCAATCTGGATAGTGCCTGATCACGATTTGCTCCCCACACAATAAGCTTGGCAATCATTGGGTCATAGTACATGGTAATTTGTGATGAACGTTCTACCCCCGTATCAATGCGTATGCCATCCCCTGAGGATTCTTGCAGAAAGTGGATTTGTCCTATTGATGGAATAAAATCGTGATGAGGATCCTCGGCATATATGCGACATTCTATTGCATGACCCTGTGCTTGAATTTTATCTTGTGGCAAAGGTAACGCTTCATTAGCCGCAATTTTCAATTGCCAGGCAACTAAGTCAAGCCCGGTAATCATTTCAGTTACTGGGTGTTCCACCTGTAATCGAGTATTCATTTCCATAAAATAGAATTGTTCTGAGCCATCTACTAAAAATTCAACAGTTCCTGCGCCGCTGTATTTGATAGACCGTGCTACTTCGCAAGCCGCTTCGGCGAGTTTTTGTCTCAATGAAGCAGATAAATTAGGCGCCGGAGCTTCTTCAATAATTTTTTGGTGCCGACGTTGAATGGAACAATCACGCTCAAATAAATGAACTACATTGCCATGATTGTCGGCCATGATTTGTAATTCAACATGTCGAGGATGGAGTACCAATTTTTCTATAATCATGGTGTCATCAGCAAAACTCGCCATGGATTCACGTTTTGCTCCAGCTAAGGCAGCACTAAATTCTGATTCATGGTGAACTGCGCGCATTCCTTTACCGCCACCACCATTGGCTGCTTTAATTAAGACAGGAAACCCTATTTTTTTTGCTTCAGCCAGTAATTTGTCTTCTGCCTGTTCACTGCCATGATAGCCCGGGGTTAAAGGGACTTTAGTTCGTTCCAGCAATTGTTTGGCTAATTGTTTTGATGCCATTGCCTCCATTGCTTTTACAGAAGGGCCTATAAAAATAATACCCGCTTCGTTACATGCTTTAGCAAACTCGGGGTTTTCAGATAAGAATCCATATCCAGGATGAATGGCTTGTGCCCCACATTCCTTGGCGACATGAATAATATTAGCAATATTTAGATAGCTGTCTTTAGCAGGTGCATCACCCACAAAATATGCACTGTCAGCACTGCGTACATGAAGACTGTCTTTATCAACCGAGGAGTAAATAGCCACTGTGTGTATGCCCATAGAACGAGCAGTTTTGATAATTCTGCACGCAATTTCACCGCGGTTGGCAATAAGAATTTTATTAAACATTAGTGCCTCATTAATTTAACTTTTATAAGCTCGCATTCATTATCTAACGTAGTCTGAATTCTTTGCATCCAGGCTATACCAATAAACGACCAGAGACCCAAGATATCTAGCTCCAATTTGGTTTTTCTTTCTTTAAAAATGCATTAAGTCCTTGTTGTCCTTCAGTAGATACTCTTTTTTGAGCAATCAAAGAGGCAGTGTAATAGACGAGTTCCTCATTTATTGTTTTATTTGCTACATAGCTTGCCAGTTGTTTTGATGCTTTGACCGCTTCGGGCGCATTGTTGCTGATTTGTTTTGCATAATTGAGCGTGAATTCCAACAAATGTTCCTCAGCAACACAATGTTGTACTAAATGTAACGACAACGCTTTGGCTGCATCAAAAATTTCAGCACTCATGAATAAGGATTTAGCGCTACGCTCTCCAATGGCTTGAACTACATAGGGACTAATTACTGCAGGTATCAAACCCAATTTAACTTCTGAAAAACAAAAGCGCGCTGATTGAGATGCGATAGTAATATCACATGCTGCAGCAAGTCCTGCGCCACCACCAAAAGCAGAACCATGGACCATGGCTAAAGTGGGTTTGGGGCTTTTATTTAAAGTGTACATTAGATTACCAAGCACCATGGCATCTTTTAGATTTTCTTCTTCAGTATATCGTGCCATGTTTTGCATCCAGCCTAAATCAGCGCCTGCAGAAAAATGTTTTCCATTGGCTTTAAGGATAATGACTCGGACATTAGAATCGGCAATAGCCGCATTAAGCTGACGTTGCATTTCTCCTAAAAGCTGATTATCAAAAGCATTATGCTTGCTCACACGATTTAGAGTGAGTAGACACAAGTGTTCATGAATTTCGTACAACAAGTCGCTCACCTGTATGCTCCTTACATGCGAAATACGCCAAAGCGTGTTGGCTCGATTGGGATATTTAATGTTGCTGATAAACCCAGACCTAATACTTTGCGTGTATCCTGGGGGGCAATGACCCCGTCGTCCCATAATCGGGCACTGGCATAATAAGGATTTCCCTGCATCTCATATTGAGAACGTAATTGCTCCTTAAAACGTTCTTCTTCAGCTAAGGGCCAATCGCTTCCTTGTTTTGCCAATTTGTCTCGATTCACTTGTGCTAATACATTAGCGGCTTGTTCTCCACCCATAACTGAAATACGAGAGTTAGGCCAAGACCAAAGAAAATTAGGGTTATAGGCGCGTCCACACATGGCATAATTACCCGCGCCAAAACTACCGCCAACAATTACAGTAAATTTTGGAACATTGGCATTGGCAACAGCGGTTACCATTTTGGCGCCATGTTTTGCAATACCTGAGGCTTCATATTTAGAACCAACCATAAAACCGGTGATATTTTGCAGAAAAAGTAAAGGAATTTTACGTTGGCAACAAAGTTCTATAAAGTGAGTTCCTTTCAATGCGCTTTCACTAAATAAAATGCCATTATTTGCAATAATGCCTATAGGATAACCATATAAATGGGCGAAGCCACAAACCAGCGTTGTACCAAAAAGCGCTTTAAATTCATCAAACTCGGAACCATCAACAATACGTGCAATAATTTCGCGAATATCAAAAGGTTTTCGAGGATCAGTAGGTATTATACCGTTAAGTTCCTTACTGTCATAAAGTGGTTCAACCGTATCTATGCGCATTAATTGATGTGGTTTTTTGCGGTTCAAATGACTAATAGAAACTCGTGCCAGATGAAGCGCATGGCCATCATTTTCTGCATAGTGATCTGCTACGCCCGAATGCCGACAATGGACTTCTGCACCACCTAATTCTTCGGCACTGATGACTTCACCTGTTGCTGCTTTGACAAGAGGTGGGCCGCCAAGAAAAATCGTGGCCTGATTTTTCACCATGATTGATTCATCAGCCATAGCTGGTACATATGCACCACCAGCTGTACAAGATCCCATAACTACTGCGATTTGTGGAATATTTTGCGCAGACATTTGAGCCTGATTGTAAAATATTCGCCCGAAATGATCGCGATCAGGAAATACTTCATCTTGATGGGGCAAATAAGCTCCTCCTGAATCGACCAGATAAATGCAGGGCAAATGATTTGCTAGAGCGATTTCTTGGGCTCTTAAGTGTTTTTTTACTGTTAATGGATAATAAGTGCCGCCTTTTACAGTGGCATCATTGACTACAATCACACATTCAATACCTGAAACCCAGCCAATTCCTGTGATAATCCCTGCAGCGGGGACTGCATCATCATAAACTTGATACGCTGCAAGCTGGGAAAGTTCAAGAAAAGGGCTTCCTGGGTCGAGTAGTTGTTGTAATCGTTCTCTTGGTAATAATTTACCATGTTTTAAATGACGAGCTCGAGCTTTTTCGTCGCCGCCTAGAGCAATATGTTGAATTCGACTTTTTAACTCATCTACCAAGGCTTGCATGGCTGCCTGGTTTGTCTTGAATTCTTGACTGCTTGTATTAATTTGACTGATTAATTTTGCCATGCCTATCCTCATCGCACCAAAATATCGCTTAAAACGATGATTGTCCAAATAATCCAGGTTACGGCAATAAAGTGTGGCATATCCCCACCTTTTATAAGCCTATAAGCAAGTGCAGGAATGGCGGTAATTATTAGAGGCAACAGGACAAGAACGAGAATTTTTCGGATAACAAGCCCCCAGCCCGTTTGGCTGAATATAGGAGTTAATTTCAAATTAACATAGGTAAAAAATACATCAACATAGACAATAATAAGATGAGCATATTTCGCAAATAGAACTACTAAAATACTCATTAGCAGGTAGATAAGACTGTGTCGTAGCATGAACATCCTTTTTTATTAAAGATCCCCTCTCCCATAGAATGGGGTAGGGGACGTTTTGTTTTAAATTAATTCAATTGCCATTGCAGTTGCTTCACCACCACCAATACATAATGAAGCGACCCCACGTTTTTTACCCTGATGCTTTAATGCATGTATTAGAGTAACCAAAATACGCGCACCAGATGCACCGATAGGATGACCCAAGGCACAAGCTCCACCATGAATATTAACTTGTTCTGGGTTTAACTCAAGTTGTGTCATAGCAGCCATTGTTACTACCGCAAATGCTTCGTTTATTTCATAAAGATCCACATCATTTTGTTTCCATGATGCTTTATTCATCACTTTGCGAATCGCATCCACAGGAGCTGTGGTAAACCACTCAGGCGCTTGCGAATGGCTGGCATGTGCAACGATGCGAGCAATTGGTGTGATGCCGCGTTTTTCTGCTTGTCCAGCACTCATTAAAATCAGACTTGCTGCACCATCAGAAATAGAGCTTGAATTAGCTGCAGTAACGGTTCCGTCTGCTTTAAAAGCAGGTTTTAATTGGGGTATCTTGGACATTTTTGCTGCATCAGGACCTTCATCTACATTTACTGTAATATCACCTTTACGTGTATTAATAGTTACTGGAACAATCTCATCCTTAAAGGCACCACTTTCTATTGCTTGTAATGCTCTACTCATGGAGCGAGTAGCAAACTCATCTTGTTGCTCTCTGCTAAAATGAAAGTGACTGGCTGTAGCTTCTGCAAAGACGCCCATTAATTTCCCTCTGTCATAGGCATCTTCTAATCCATCGAGGAACATATGATCTTTTAACTCTCCGTGTCCTAACCGGTATCCTGAGCGTGCTTTACTCAAAAGATAAGGTGCATTACTCATGCTTTCCATACCGCTTGCAAGAACAATATTGGCAGTCCCTGCTCGAATTAAGTCATGAGCGAGCATTACGGCTTTCATTCCTGAGCCACACATTTTGTTGATTGTGGTTGCTCCTGAAGAATTAGGTAATCCAGCTTTAATTGCTGCTTGTCGTGCGGGAGCCTGACCAATCCCGGCTGATAAAACACAACCACTGATTACTTCATCTATTTCTGCTGGGCTAATTCCGGCTTGAGACAGGGCAGCCATATGTGCAATTGCGCCTAACTCTGGAGCTGAAAGAGCGGATAAATTGCCTAACATGGCTCCCATGGGTGTTCTTTTTGCCGCAACGATTACTATGTCATTCTGTTCCATTTTCATTCTTCCTTATGCTGTTTCTTTAAAAAGTTCTCGTCCAATAAGCATTCTTCTGATTTCAGAAGTACCAGCCCCTATTTCATACAATTTTGCATCACGCAGTAAACGTCCTGTAGGATACTCATTAATATATCCATTACCACCAAGAATTTGAATTGCTTGCAATGCCATTTGTGTTGCTCTTTCAGCCGTATATAAGATCACGCTTGCAGCATCTTTGCGACTGACTTTACCTTCATCACAAGCTCGGGCGATGGCATATAAATAGGCCCTTGAGGCACCCAGGTCAGTGTACATATCTGCTAATTTACCTTGGATGAATTGAAATTCACCTATGGGTTGTTCAAATTGTTTACGTTCATGTACATAAGGTAAAACAACATCCATACAGGCCTGCATAATTCCTACTGGACCTGCGGCCAAAATAGTACGCTCATAATCAAGCCCACTCATTAATACTTTAACACCTTGATTCACTTCACCCAAAACTTGTTCAGCAGGGACTTCACATTGTTCAAATACCAATTCACAGGTATTTGAGCCGCGCATTCCTAGCTTGTCGAGTTTTTGAGCGGTTTTAAAGCCGGGCATACCTTTTTCAATCAGAAAAGCAGTGATTCCTTTACTCGCAGCCTGTTTGTCTGTTTTGGCATAAACGACCAGAACATCGGCATCAGGCCCGTTGGTGATCCACATTTTGGTGCCGTTGAGAATATACTTATCGCCTGCTGGACGAGCATGTAATTGCATACTGACTACATCAGATCCTGAGTTGGATTCACTCATAGCGAGAGCGCCAACATATTCTCCACTAATGAGTTTAGGCAGATATTTTTGTTTTTGCGAATGATTACCATTTAAATTGATTTGATTGACGCATAAATTGGAGTGAGCACCGTAACTCAGGCCTATAGAGGCAGACGCCCGCGAAATTTCTTCCATTGCGATGACGTGGGCAAGATAGCCCATATTGGCACCACCATATTCTTCACTGGCAGTAATTCCCAATAATCCCATTTCACCTAGTTTTCGCCATAAATGATTGGGAAAAGCATTACTTTCGTCAATTTGAGCAGCAAGTGGAGCAATTTCAGCACGAGCAAATTGGTAGACACTGTCGCGCAACATGTCGTAAGTTTCACCGAGTTGATAGTTCGGTCCTGTGTACATAGCTGACTTCCTGTTGTTGTAACTACTAATCTGTTGCAAGTTTTAAATGACTGCTAAAACTTGGTTTATGTTAATGCAGAGTGTGTAGTCTGTTGATTTTTATAAATGTGTTAGACTATACCCAATCAAGTTGAAGATGCAAATAGAATTTCTCAGATCTTTTTTCCTATTGAAAAAGTTAAAGAAATGATTTGATGAACCAATTCAAATAACCCTTGGTGAAATGAGCTTTTAGGGGATTGCACTGCATGATCTAAGTTAAAGTGGGAAGCTATTAGATATTATTTATTTTGTTATTGAGTTTGCAGAATAGGAGTGTTTTTTAAATGCTCCTTTACCTGATTTAAAAAATCGCCTAATCTTAGGCCAATGGAAAAACTACTGAGCTTTCAAAGGTAGTTACAGCCAAAGTTTCAGCGTTTAGTTTTATCTATTTAGGAGAGTCATTCATGCGTAAATTAGTACTCTGGGGACATAGTGTTGATGAGTATCGTGAGATGTTTGATTTGTCTCAAGAGGATATGAATTCAAAGATATTGGAATATGGATGTGGTCCCAGTGCAGTAAACGCTCAACAGTTTCAAGAAGCGCATCAAGCAGTAAGTTGTGATCCTTTGTTTGTTTTGGATAAAGATACCTTATCCTCCAAGGCGATTATGATTTTTGCACAAATGGCAGATGAAGTTCATAAGCAACACGATCAATTTGATTTCAGTCGCTTTGGAGGTTTAGAGCAGCTGCTTGAGCATCGACAAAATGGAATGAAAAAATTTTTTGCAGATTATGAGCAAGGCAAGGCTGAAGGACGATATTATGGTGCAGCAGATTATCATTTACCTTATCCCGATTTCTCTTTTGATTTTGCATTAAGTACAAATTACTTATTTGCAGATTTGGAAGATCAGACTGTCGAATTCCATTTAAATGTAATTCGTGAATTAGCAAGAGTAGCGAAGGAAGTAAGAATTTTTCCCTTAAATGATACGGAAGGAAAAACCTCTGAGTTTTTAGGCCCTGTATTGTTGGAGCTGCAAAAAGAAGGTTATGGCGTAGAAATTAGAGAAGTCGATTATCATTTGCATAAGTCTGAAAGCGCTATGTTGCGAGTTTGGGCACAGAAATGTGATATTTAATTAATGCAGCCTGGGTGAAGCGAAGCGAAACCCAGGTGTTCTGAATTAACCCAAACCCGGGGTTTCGCTTCGCTTCACCCAGGTCACAAGGTTTTTTATGTATTCGATGTTACGTCCCATACTTTTTAGTATGGATCCTGAAAGTGCGCATACTTTTAGTTTGTCTGCTTTGCATTATGTACCCAAGTTTTGTTTTAAAAAGGTAAAGCCTAAACCTACTGAAGCTTTGGGACTACAATTTCCACATGTTGTCGGTTTGGCGGCAGGTTTGGATAAAAATGGAGAGCATTTAGACGCATTAGCCAAACTGGGTTTTTCCTTTATTGAAGTAGGTACTGTTACGCCAAGACCACAAATCGGTAATCCTAAGCCGCGATTATTTCGTTTGCCAGCGGCTCACGCGATTATTAATCGTATGGGGTTTAATAATCACGGGGTTGATGCCTTGGTAGGGAATGTAAAAAAGGCACGTTACAAAGGAATCTTGGGTATTAATATCGGCAAAAATAAAGATACTTCGTTGGAACATGCTGCAGATGATTACATTCATTGTCTGGGTAAAGTATATGAGTATGCCTCATATGTGACCATTAATATTTCTTCACCGAATACCCCCGATTTGCGCCAGTTACAGCAAAAAGAATATTTTGCCAACTTATTGTCGCAAATACAGGCTGAACAAATTAAATTGTCAGATAAATTTCAACGCCATGTGCCTTTAGTAGTTAAAGTATCTCCAGATGAAGATTTAGAAACATTAAAACAGATGACGGAAGTGATTTTGCAGTATGGTATTGAAGGAATTATTGCGACGAATACAACCTGTTCTCGGACTGGAGTGAGTCATTTATCCCATGCTCAGGAAACTGGAGGGTTAAGTGGTAAACCTCTATGGGAGCTTTCTACCCAGTGTCTGCGTTTGCTAAAACAATATGTTGGTGATGATGTTAGCTTGATCGGAGTAGGAGGCATCGACAATTGTGACAGTGCGCAGGCTAAGTTGGATGCTGGTGCTTCATTAATCCAAGTGTATACTGGTTTGATTTACCAAGGACCGGGTTTGATATACGAATTGTCAAAAGGATTAAAATGAAACAGTAAATGGTATCCAGTTATGATCTCTTCTTCATTTTTACCACGATTTGCTTAGGATATCTAAGATGAAATGCATTACTAAAGATCTGGCTTGGCAAATGGAATCGTGTATCAAGCAAACCCATATAGAAGTAACCAAGCAATATCCACAAGGAAAAATATTGGAACTTAATGGAGGCGCTGCTTGTTTTTCAGGGACTGATTCATATTTGTCACAAGTAGTAGGGTGGGGATTTGCCACAAAACGTGCGCATTTTCAGTCTGAAATAGAGCAAATAGAACATTTTTATAAAACATTAAACCATACTCGTGTAGATATTGAATTATGTCCTTTTGTGGGAAATGAACTTACAATATTTTTAAGCCAGCGTGGTTATTGCATCAGTGAATTAAACAATGTCTCAATATTGGATTTAAACACATATCAGCCTAATGACGGTGCTGCAGATCCCTTAACCATTAAAGAAATAAAGCCGCATGAACTGAATGAATGGGCCAAAAAGGTTGCCTTAGGTTTTGATGCTCCTGAAGCTGAGGATCAATTTTCTCGTTATGCCCAATCTAAAGGAGTTAGTGCCTATGCTGTTTTTGATAACGATGTAATTGTAGCTGGTGCTTCGATTGCCATTCACGGCGATTTCTGTGATTTAGGGGTGACGAGCACTTTGCCTGCTTTTCGAGAGAAAGGATTACAAAAAAAATTACTAAAAGTCCGATTGAATAGGGCAAAACAGCAAGGGGTGTCTTGGGCAACGGTTACTACAGAGCCAGGGAGTGTTTCTGATTGTAACGTACAAAAAATAGGTTTCCATTGTGCTTATACCCGCATCAAAATGACTTTGGAATGACATGAATCCCATTCAATTTTGTAGCTGGCGCAGCAGAATCAGGTTTTCGGATAGAAATAACTTACTTATAACAAGGGGACGCGATGCAGTACTCAGGCCACTTTGAATTTTAAGCAATATTAGCACTTCCCTGTAATAACAGTTACAATAGCCCATGTTTCGATTGTGTTACTTGAGTCATGAAGAAGAAACTTTCTGTTAAAACCAGCATTTTATACAAACGTTTGCTTGCATATGTGAAACCATTTTGGCCCATACTGGCATTAGGTATATTTGCCAACATTTTGTATTCCTTGATTGACGCTGGTTTTACATACATGATGCGTCCTTTTTTTGATAAAAGCTTTATTAATGTCGATATGGATTTTATTAAGAAAATTCCTTATATCGTTTTAATCGGAATTACCTTGAGAGGACTTGTTAGTTCATTGGGCAGTTATTGTATGACTTGGGTTGCCCGCTCAGTAGTTAAAGTATTAAGGGAAAAAGTTTTTAATCATATTCTTCGTCTGCCTGCTGATTTTTATGACGAAGCAACTTCAGGACAAATGCTTTCCAAAATATTGTATGACGTGGAGCAAGTAGCGCAGGTTAGCGCAGATGCTTTAACAGATATTGTCCAAAATATTTGTTTAATTATAGGTTTTCTCACTGTGATGATGGTCATTTGCTGGCAGTTATCACTCATGTTTCTGTTAACTATTCCCTTTGTTGGCTTAATTGTGAACTATACAAATAAACGCGTACGACGAATAAGTCATAAAGTACAAAAAACTATGGGAGAGGTTACTGAAATTGCCAGCGAAGCAATTGAAGGTTATAAAGTAGTGCGTATTTTTGGAGGGGCTGCTTATGAATCTGGAAAATTCTGTAAAGCCATAGAGCGTTCACGCCAAAACGATATGAAAGTTGCTACAAGCAAGGCGATTAATGTGTCTGGAGTGCAAATTGTTATTGCGATAGGTATTGCAGCAATCATTGCAGCAGCAATTCAATTGTCTACAGTAGTGATTATTTCTGCCGGTTCTTTTTTAGCAATTATTGCTGCAATGATTCAGTTAATTAAACCGATGAAAACCCTAACGACCTTGAATGCCGTAATACAAAAAGGTCTAGCTGGTGCTGAAAGTGTTTTCTCCATGTTGGATCTACCCATTGAGCAAGAACAAGGGATCGTTTTGTCGCAAAGATCACAGGGCGCTCTGGAGTTTAAACATGTCTCTTATGCTTACCGACAAGGGGAGCGCATATTACATGATGTAAGTTTCACTGTTGAAGCAGGTAAAACGGTAGCATTGGTAGGTCATTCTGGAAGTGGCAAAACAACGATTGCCAGTTTATTGCCTCGCTTTTACGAAGTGACTCAAGGTGTTATTACTCTGGATAATACACCTATTAATCAAATAAGCTTGGCTAGTTTGCGTGAGCAAATGGCTTTAGTGAGTCAGAATGTGACATTATTTAATGACACTTTAGCCAATAATATAGCATACGGTCGTTCGGATGTGAGCCGGCAACAAATTATTCAAGCTGCCAAAATGGCTTTTGCTGACGAATTTATTAGCCGTTTTCCAGAGGGTTATGATACGCGTATTGGTGAAAATGGAGTATTACTCTCGGGTGGTCAGCGACAAAGAATAGCTATTGCGCGTGCTATTTTAAAGGATGCACCTATTTTAATTCTTGATGAAGCAACATCTGCTTTGGATAGTGAGTCCGAGCGATACATCCAAATCGCTTTGGATCAAGTGATGAAAAATCGCACTACACTTGTTATTGCGCATCGTTTATCGACGATTAAGCATGCGGATAAAATTATAGTGATGCAACACGGATGTATAGTAGAGCAAGGTACCCATCAGGAACTACTTGATTTACAAGGCTATTATGCACAACTTCAAGGAATGCAGCACATAGATATGATTCGTGAGGATGTGGTAGCCTGATGTCTGCTTTCCTGGATAAATTATGGTATGGAAAAGATCATCCACTTCAATGGGTGTTGCGCCCTTTGTCTTGGGGATATTTTGCTGTAGTTTCAGTCAGGCGCTATTTTTTGCAACGTTTTAGTCAAATAAATTGCCCAGTTCCTCTGATTGTTGTTGGTAATATAACGGTTGGAGGAGTGGGAAAAACTCCTTTAGTTATTGAGTTGACCAAAAGAATACAACAAAAAGGATTGCGAGTTGGTATTGTTAGCCGTGGTTATGGTGCAGCAACGAAGCATTTTCCCTATGAAGTACATGTAAATGATTCTGCTCTAAAAGTTGGAGATGAGCCTTTACTGTTGGCACAAAAAACCAAATGTCCTGTAGTGATTGCACCGAAACGAACCGAGGCGGTTCGTTATCTTTTAGAAAAGCATCAAAGCCAAATCATTATAAGCGATGATGGATTACAACATTACCGTATGGGACGAGCTATTGAAATTGCTGTTATTGATGGAACTCGAGGATTAGGTAATGGCCTTTGTTTGCCGGCAGGCCCACTAAGAGAGTCTGCTGCACGTCTAGAACAGGTTGATTTTATTGTGGTAAATGAAGGTAAGTGGCATGAGGATTCGGATTCAGTATCGATGAAACAAGCCCACTCTGCAGTAGCGTTTCAAAAGAGGTCTAATGCATATCCAATGGTATTGAGGCCTGGAACAATTAAAAAATTAAGTACAGATGAGGAAATTGAACCTCAGAAATTAAATGAAAAATGGGAGGCGATTGCTGCGATAGGTAATCCCCAACGTTTTTATTCCACTTTGCTGCAATTAGGGATAGAATTCGATACCTGTTCTTATCCTGATCATTATCAGTTTAAGCCAGATGATTTGAATTCTTCGAAATCACTTATTATTATGACGGAAAAAGATGCAGTGAAATGCCGAGCATTCAGCTCGGATAACATGCATTATTTACCCGTAGAGGCTGTATTGGATGATGCATTTTGGGACGCATTGTGGTTACATCAACAGTTAAAAGGTTATTGCTGATTATGTTTGCTTGGATTCGCTGTTTTTTATTTTTAATTATGTTCCACGTTAGTTCAGGATTATTTGCGACTGAAATTGAACCAGTGCCGCAACTTGTACAATCTATCGATTCAACTACAGGTAGTTGGACTTTTTCTGGTATGGTAAAAAATGAAAGTGGGGATAAATACGGCTATTTTTTTGAAATGCATCGCCAGGGTTCAGAGTTCCATACTAAAGCAGCTTTAATTGATGGACAAACAAATCAACTGGTATTTTTTAACGAAGATAAAGAAAAAATTGAGCAATCAACACCACTTGATTGGCATGTTGGTTATTCCTTTATTCGTTACAATCCCATCAATGACAGCTGGATTTTTGGTGTTAAAACAGCAGATAAAAAAGGATTTAATTTCAAAGTAGATATGTTAAAACAAGCGAATAACGTGAATGACTCCTTGATCTTACGTCCAGGAGTAAAACTTCAGGTGCTCCAGACAAGCCAGCTTAATGGACATTTACGTATCGATGATAAGGAGCAGTTTGTTACAGGGAATAAAACCTGGTTTGGCAAATTGGTATTAAACAACGATCAAAAAGACACTCATGAGATTAGTACAACCTTCTGTCGGTTGACTGATGATAATGGATTTTACTCTGCAAATCTTAAAGAAAAAGATGCAACTAGTGCTGCTGTAGCAGGTTGGCTTGATCCATTGGGCAATAAAGTAAAAATGTCCCAATTTGTTTCAATAAAACCTTTAGATAATGATCTGTGCATGCTGAGCATAGGTTTACCCAAGCTGAGTTTAAAATTGATCAATACTCTGAAGGCTAATGATCCATCATCACATACAGTCGCAGGGTTTTCTAAAGACGGTCGTGAAGGTTTTTGTTTTGTTACGCAACAATCATTTTTAAAAAATCAACCAAGCGAACTCGGTATTAATAAGGAGAAGTTAACTGCCTGAGGGTGGGATGTTTTGTAAAATAGAAACAGTCAATTTATTTATTGCTTGATGCCCGGTTTTTTTTATATAAATTATCCATAATTACAATGGTAAATAGATAAGAAGTGAGATCAAAGCAACGGATATTTTTTGCTATTTACAATAATGCAGCACTGGATAATCGATAGTTATTTTTTCCTGTCGATTTCACTGCATACAATGCTTCATCAGCTTGTTTGATTAAGCTGTTTAAGTCACAGCCATCAGCTGGGTATAGGCTTATGCCAATACTGCCTGTAATTGAAATGTCATGTCGTTTTATGGTTATAGTTTTAGCAACAGCATCAAGAATTTTTTTTGCTATAGTTTCAACGGAACTTACATTAGATAATTCAGTGAGCGCGATAATGAATTCATCGCCACCTTGCCTGACAAGTATATCAGTAGACCGTAAAATAGTTTTTAACCTTTTTCCTATCTCTATTAATAAGAGATCTCCTATATCATGCCCCAAATTGTCATTTACTCTTTTAAAATAATCCAAGTCCATAAATAAAATGGCAATTTGTTTTTGGTAACGTATCGCATAGGCTAATGCATGATTAAATGATATTTCCAACTGCTTTCTATTTCCCAAACCAGTTAAAACATCATGATGAGCAATATATTTAAGTTCTTGCTCTGCTCGTTTTTGAGTATCAATATTTTGAATTTGTGCAATAAATTGGAGTGGTTTATTCTCTGGATCTCGGATTAATGAAACACTAAGTAAAATCCATATGATGTCGCCATTTTTATGAATATAGCGTTTCTCCATATGATAGAATCGTATTTCCCCCGCCAATAATTGCCGTATATAATTTAAATCCAGCTTTAAATCTTCTGGATAGGTAATGGATTGAAAATCAGTATTCAATAATTCCTTTTCTGAGTATCCAACAATCTGACAAAGAGATTCATTGACTTTTAGCCATCGCCCCTCCAAAGAAACTATAGCCATACCAATTGCTGCTGAATTAAATGCAGAACGAAATCGTGACTCACTTTCTTCCAATGCAGCATTTATTCTAATTAACTCGTCAATTAGATCTAAATTCTCATAACGCAATTTAAAATTTTTATTAAGCAGCCCATATCCTATCGAAGATACAATTGATACAAAACAAAAATAAATCAGTAATGCGGCTCCAAGTAACCAATAGGTCAGTGTATTTTGATAAAAAAGCCAAAAGCTTAGAGGAAGAATGGATAAAGTAAAAAATAAAAGACTTGCAAAAAGATTGGGCTGAAGAATATGAAGTCCACCAGATGCTACTCCGATAATGATAATGATGACCAGCATTTGATCTAACAGATTGTTATAAGGAATTAGCACTGATCCTGCTACTCCCCATAGTGCACCATAAATAGCACCAAAACTTATTAACCATTTTAAATAGTATTCTGATGATAAGGGACGATAAGAATTAAAAATATATACACTTACATGTAATGCAAAAATGGATAGAGTAGCCAGAAACCATACAAAAAGAGTTTTTGGATTGATAACTGTATATAGTCCAATAAAGACTATTAATGAGCATAAAAAATTTGCAGGGATGCTTAATAATAAGTTTTTATTAAGCAGCATTATGCGCTCGGCAAATATTACTTTCTCTATTTTCTTACTGTCTATTCGAGCATCTTGCATGTAGATCCCATCAAATTTTAAAGAGAAGCTAAACCTCAGTTTTAGTTTGATAATTCTACATATTAATATAGTAGATAAATATTAATTGGTGTTCTTTAACTGCTCTCTAGAATCCAGTTTGGGGCACTGAAGACCCTTGGTTTACCTGAGCCAGCTTTTGTTCTTTCTCTTTATCCCATCGATCTTGCAGCTTTTGCAATCGTTCTTTTACGTCAGGAGCAAAAGTCAGTTCTGGAGGAATTTTTTGGGGATGATTCTTTTTATCATCTTTTGAAGTCTTCAATGCGCTGGGAGCAACTGCAGATGAATTAAATTTAGCCAGATGAGGCTCTGACTGTTCTTCCAATTCCGGATTCTTCAATGCGCTGAGTATCACTCCAGATGAATCAAGTTTAGCTAGATGAGGGTCTAATTGTTCTTGCAGTTTTTTCGCATGTTTAGGATCTACAATCCACATAGCATCAGTTAGCGCGGGGATGCACATGTTGGGCTCATCATTTACCCACCAACCTAAATCGCTCATGGCTTCACGTACGAAATCCGCATCTTCGTTCTCTTCATCAAGAGCATAACGTAATATGGTGATAAGAGCTTTTTCTGGATCTTTATAATCAATAGGAAGTTTCGAATCTGAATTCAAAAAGCTAAACCAGCCATGTTCTAATTTTTCGTGGTATTTCTGTTTAAATTGTTTGCATAATTGGGCTGCACTTTGTTCTGGAGGTGCCGAGAGTTTATATTTACCCAAACCTTCCGGACTTTTGTAGTATTCGGACATTAACAAGGCATGCATCGTAGCAGTTGGGTGAACATCATCCCAAAACATATGTTTCGCTCCTGGAGATGTCCCCTCCGGGGTTATTTTATATTCAGGTGAATCTATGTAGGGCTCTTTTAGTTTGTCTTTATCAAAATATTCATGGTATTTTGAATCTTTGCCCTTATCAAGGACATCATTATAAACTGTGCTAAAGACTTGATTGATATTAAAAAGATCAATAGAGCAATCAGGACGGTTCTTATTTAGTTTTGTTTGCAGCTCCAGATATTTGGTTCTTAATTGCGCATTGAAATAGTTTGATATTTCTCGAGCGTGTTGACACTCCTCAGGTGATTTATTCTGGAAACGTGGAGTTAATGATAGATCGGGCAAATTACATAAAACAAAATTTTTATAACCTTGTTTAATTAATTTCTCAATATTATCAATGTTACTCTGTACCGCACGATCAGCAGCTTCCTTTGTTAGGTCCGAATTTGCTGTAATTAAATCATTTGCCCCGGAAAATATAGTAATAAGTGTCTTTTCCTTTTGTTCTTTAGTAACTTCCTGTTTCTCATTATCTTCTAAGAATTGCGCTACCTGCTTCGATAAGTTGGATACAAGCAAACGGGTGAAAAAAAGCTTTATCGATGTAAGCAGGGAATAAAAGGAAAGAAAATCAACACTCCAGCTGTAATCATAAGATGTTGCACCACCCTGGCTATAATTTACAAAGAAATTTCGACCGTTAAATTGCGCAGTCCGGCCATTATCAAGAGAGTAATATTCTTGAACGTATTGCCTATAACGGGGATCTGATATCAATTTGTCTGATATATCATCAGAGGATTCTTGCAGTGGAGCTTTGGTGAGCCTCTTTTCTTTGCGAGGATCCGGGACATTTTTTCTGTATCGACCTGCGATTGCGGCATCAGTTAAGTCAGCATTATCAAGTGTATATCTTGGCTCTTTTTCGTTTTCTGGAGTGCTTTCTCGTTTTGCCGCGAATAGATGGCCTTCATCTCTATCCTGTGCATGTTTTTTACGTTGCACTTCATTTGATTCAGCCTCAACTTCATTCGAAGTGTATCTCTTTCGCTGATAGGGTGATTGATAAAGAATATCATCACTGATATCCGCAGAGTCAAGATTATATTTTCCAAAATGATGTTCAGTATCTTTCTTTATTTTATCCTCATTAATGAATTTGCTAATGAGGGTCGCTCGCAGCACGTCTGCCCAGGTATAACCATTGGTAAAGCGTTCTTTGGGGGACTTATCCAATCCTAGCTCTTTGTCCCAGAGCCCATTTATAAAGGATCCTAGAAAAGAAAATTTTTCCCCCATGTTTTTTCCGTCAGAAAGGCTATCGCCAAATACGACGAAGTAACTTATTTCTTTTTGGGCAGGGCCGATAGGTTTTCTGATATCTGTTTTGGAAGTCGCCATATAAAATAACTACATACTGGGCAATATTTGTTATTTTATAGATAGATTATTAAGGTTTTATTAATAGGGGAAAAAGAGAAAAGTAATTATTTGCAGCTTACTTCTCTTTTTCAGGAAGAAATTGGGACAGTGCACTGGCAATAATTAATGCAGCTGGAATAATTAATAGAGTAAGTTGATAATCATATAGGGTATGGAGGTTTGTATCGCCTTTAGAGTAATCCAGTAAATAGCCTACCAGTGGTTGTAGAAGAGGGGCTGAAGCCATTGCTAAGGTATTGGTAAACCCAGTGCATGCAGAGAGCGACTCAGGTGGCGCTAGTTCATTCGCGATGGTAAATGCAAGCATATACGCGCCGCAACATAGCCCAATTGCAAACAAAAGTACCCCAGTGAGGAAAATAGCGTGTGTGGGTATGAAAAGAACAAGAATAAATAAAATGGCAGTTGATAAGCATGAAATATGAATAAGTGGTTTGCGTTTAGACAAATGAATTGAGAGCCAGCCGTAAATAGGACAACTTAAACCCGCTCCTAATAAAGTCATGGATGTAAGTATACTGGCAGTTTCTAGAGAACAGTTTAATTTTAACTGAAGGAAAGGAACTGCCCACATTGCAGCAAAAACAGTAATAACCGAAAACTCTAGACCAACAAATAATCCATTAATCCATACTAATTTATTTTTTAGCATAAGTAGCAAATGTTTTTTATACTGATGATGATCCGTAATTACAGGTTTATTACTTGGAATAAAATTCAAACATAAAAAAGCAATTAAAAGACCTATGATACCGCTTCCTGCAAGAAAGTAATGCCAGCTAATGCGACTTATCTGGGAGCCCATTCCAATCATGCACAATACCGTAACAGTAAATCCTAGAGTTTCTGTAAGCCCGATCATAAACGCATATAGCCTTAGGGGATAATGTTGGCGCAGCACACGTGTCATACCTACAAACGCAAAAGCAGAGCCGCCACCGATAATGAGACGCCCAAGAAATAGCACGAATAAGTTGTATCCAGTAGAAAATAGCAAACAACCCAAGGCACACAGTAAGGCGTTTAAGGATAATAGAGTTCGCGTATTGTATCGATCAAAAAGAAGACCTACGGGAATTTGCATTGTGGTATAAACATAATAAAAAGCACTACTTAATAGACCGGCAGTGAATGCTGTGAGTTGTTTCTCATGCATTATAGCGCCAATAATAATCCCTGATGATAATTGCAAGAAAAATTGAAACAAAAGAAAGAATACGCTGACTAACCATATAATGGTTCTTTTGGAGCTGTGTGAAGGTGTTGGGTGCAATAAATTCATTAATCTGTTTCAAGAAAAAAGGCGAAATATATAGCATCATGGAGAGAGTGTAAATTTATTTTGAAAATTAAGGCGCAGCTTGAGTTAAATTTGCGCTGATCGCAGCAGCTTGGGGCAGGGTAACGAAAACGTGGATGTTCTAATACGTTCCAATACCTCAGGTCTCGTTGTATTACCTCCATACTATAAATGCAACCAAGCATTAATTGCATCTAATGGAAATGAATGATGGGCACACCAATTCTGAACAATACGATTATCTAAAGTTGAGGATATTCCATGCACTCCAGGCGTCAGTTTTTCGTTCAGAAGCATTAATGCAGCAAGGTTATGAATATAAAACTCCGGATCGATATATTTCATTGGTGTCGGATCATGGAGTACGAAATTGATTGGCATTTTATGATTTAAGACCTCATCATCACTAAAGTGAGGACCAAACTCATCATAGACTCCTAAGTTAGCTAAAATTTTTCCGCTGAACCAGGAGTGAGGATATTCGTTCATCACTGCTTTTTTCCCTGTTGCGCTAACAACAACATTCACTTCGATTAATGCACGTTCCAACTCACTGAAATCCTGAGGAGCGATTGCTTTGATACCTAACTTTTGGGCTAAATTTCGTTGTTGTTCAGTCGGCTCAACAACAACTACAGGAATTTTATTCTGTGTGCAAAAATAGGCGAGTCCTCGGCCGATTTTCCCAAAACCAAAAATAATCCATGAGGTTTCAGCGAGATTGACTCCTGTCAATTGAACCAGAGCCACATGACTGCTTTCAGCACACCCAAAAACTGTCTCGAGTTGTTTTGTCATCGTGCGATCCACGCTAATCACAGGAAAATTAAGTAGTTGCTGTCGGTAAAATTGATCCCCAGAACCGGTTAATTCGATTGCACCAATTTTAGGCTTTCCAAGAAATTGATAAAGCTGTCCGCCACAATCAAAATAAAGATCAAATGGTTCTCCAGCAAGTGAGCGTGGATCGTCTACATAACGAACTTTGGCCTCCTTTAAAGAGGATACTGCCTGTGGATGAGCATGACAAAATTCTGTAGGATTGGTGACGGTGACATCGGCTCCTGCTGCAATTAAGCAAGCTATTTTTAATAAAGTATTGGTTACTACAGGAACATGATGAGCTACTCGTAACCCAGTCAATGGACGTGTGACACTCCATTCTGCAAGTTGTTCATGCATAAAAGGAGCTTCTGTTTGAGGATATTTTTGAAAGATTTTTTTTAGTGCGTCCTGCATTATATTATGACCATAATAAAAAATGCCTAATCGTAGCATAATTTATTGACAGGACTTACGAAAAAAACCAATCTTTTCGTTAAAAAAATTTTTTTCATTCAGTTATTTAGTTTATCTAAACTCCCTCATTTAAAACAGTTTTTGCCTCGATCTTGGAGTTTTTCGTAAGTCCTGATTGATCCATTATATTTCCGAAAATAAAAGTACCGTGGGTTGAAGCGAAGAGAAACCCAGGTTTTCTAAAGAGGGACAAAAGTATTTAGCCCAGGTTCCCTGTTGATTTCACCCAGGCTATAAGCGCGGTTATGTTATTATTTGCTCATTGATAATTTGTGCTCAATGGTAGAGGAGCTGTCATTGCTAAGCCAGCTAACAATCCATTGCCAAAATCCAGTGACTAGACTTTGCTTTGCAGGAGTAAAGAACGAATAATTTTTCATGGTACCTTGAGGTTGAGGCTTGCATATTTGATTTAAATATTCCAATTCCTCTTTAAATAAGGTTTTAGTTAGAATTCTATTATTCCCATTAACTTTTTGATTGATTGAATCAATCAGTGCATCTATATGGGGCAACTCATCCTTAGTAAAAGATTTTCGAATCACGGCTTCGAGCTTCTTCCTGGCAGTATTTTCATTTGTAATTTGAAGTTTTGACATCAAATCCTTTTTCAATTGAGTCGTGTTATTATTTGCTAAAATTGCATATTCGATAATATTCAACTCTTGTTTTGTTTTAGCTGATTGAATCAAATTATTATAATGCTTGGCACGAATTTGGCCACGATAATAATCAAAAAAATAAGAAAAATAACTTAAAGTTTGGTCACGATGTTTTAGATAATCTTTTACTGCATCAGTACAGCTTTTTTTCAATTTAGCCAGATTCGATTTATCCAAATTCGATTGTTTCGTATCTTTTTTAGAAGGTAACGATTTTTTCTCCATTTCTTTTGGTTCTGGTGAAATCACTTTTGCTTGAGGCGCGAAAAAGCGTTGAATTTCAGGCAAAACAAAATTCTCAGGTAAGTTTACTCGTGCTAAACTTTCACGAAGTAATCTGATTGTTGTATGGAATTCATTAGCAACGGCGTCATTTTGCATCGAAAGCGGTCTTTGAAATTGTCTGAGCAAGCAATGAAGCTTAAATTCCAATTGACAAACCTGTTTAAATCGAGGGTTATCGATTAGTTTTTCCAAAAGCGCACAATTGCTTTCACTCAAGTAATCTGGGTCAATATCTTTTCCAGCCATAATAATTTTTATTTGCGCCAGATGATTCGCTATTTCCAGATTTTCAATGGGCTGATCCAAATCAATGTTCTGCTCATTAATAATCCTCTGACATTCTGCAAATATTTTAGCAAGTTCTTCCAATGCTTGTTTCAAGGGTAAACTGTCAAAAATATGACGATAAATTTGATTGTTTAAATCGAGTTGCTCTTCCAGCATCTTGAGCTCAACGCGTTCCAGAGCTTTTTGAATTACTTCTTTATATGGATGTGCTAATTGAGTAAGAACTTGAGGATTTGTACTGTTCAGAAGTTGAAACAGCTTAGGACGTACGTCGGTTTTATCATAATGGGCTTCGAGATTCTCCATATAAGCCTTGATGATGTCCGCACCATGGTCTTGTATAGGCTGTTGCAGGTCCTCATCCAAGTCGGTCAATTTTTTATTTTCAAGAAGATTGCCTAGTGTCGCCCATTCTTTTTGTTGTAATGCTTCAGTTATTAATATTTGCAGGCTGTATTGCTTTTCAAATAAGGGGAAGACACTTGCAAAGAGTACAGGATCTTTTAACGCATCTAGAATACTCTTATTGGGAGCACTTGGAAGATCACTTTGCTTAAACAAAGTATTAAATATCTTCTCATTTTTTTCTTTAACTGCTCTTTTTAAAAGATTTAAATAAAGTGTGCTGCTTTGGATTGAAGGATCTTGCTCTGGATTTTTAATTGAATTCAGAAGCGAAGCTCTAGGATTGGGGACGTTGGATTTTAATAATAATTGATAAAGTCTACCATAGCCTTGTTCATAGATTCTATCAAACAAAGCAGGAATAGGTTGATCACCAAATAATTGTTGAATTGCAGATTTTCTTTCAATCGTGCTCAGAGTAAATTCTTTGGCAAGGAGCTGATTGGCTATTTTTGTTTGCTTTTGAGCACAACTAAAAAGAAATAATTCTTTAAAATCTAATCCGAAATTAAGATTAGACTCAATAAATGGTGCTAAAACAGAGTCATTACCTTTTTCTATTGCTTGTTTAAGTAATTCTACAATAGGTTGTTTTAAAAGAGTTTCAGGGGTTATTCTTCCTTGACTCAAAAATCGGGCAACCAAATTTTTATTGTTATTGACTAATGCGGATGTAAAAATTTGTTCTGTTAATTCATCATCAATTACAACTGTTTCTCTATCGAGTAAAAAGTCTAAAGGTATTAACAGGTTATTTTGTGCCAGCAGGGCAATAAGTTTTGGTCTTTGCTTTAATGTTGGCGCGAGTTGTAATAATAATTTAATTCCATTTTCATTTTTGTCCTGGATTAAGTCATTGAGGAATTCATCGAGTTCCTCTTCTTCCCAGGTTACTTTGCTAAATAATGTTTTTGCTAGAGATGGAAGCTTATTCTTGAATAAGTCTTTGATTCGTTTTTTTTGTTCTTGTGGCACTGCGTTCAATGAAAGAATATCGGAGGGAATCTTGGTTATAACTCGATTGAGTTTGGCAAGATTTCTAGTATTTGTAGCCGAAGCATTGAGGTACTCATTAAAAAGTTGAGGGGCCTTTTGAGCACATATCGTTATTACAGGCGCAATATTCCAGTTTAAACTGTATTCTAAAATGAGTTTCTTTATTTTAGGGCTTGCATCTGCAAAACAGTTTTCGATGATTGCGTAATCTTCATAATCAAAACATAACATGAAGAGTGCACGTATATCCTCGGTTTTACGCAGCACGTTGAACTTTAATTGAGTAAGAGTATCTAAAATAGATAAGTCTTCTTCTTGTAATCCTTTAGTGTAAAGGAATTCCAAGGTGTCTTGTTCAAGGCGGCTTTTTTGGGACTGCAGTTTTTCCTGAAGAAACAAACTCATTTCTTTATTGCCATTCAATATGGCAATGGTCAGTGCACTTTTGAGCATTTCTTCGGGAATATTATCTCTCCATGCTTTTTTAACATGCTCATTTTTTCGCAGGAAAATAAGGGCATTGAGTAGCGTTATTGAGCCAAGCGGCGTGCTTAGATCAATTAAATCGTATTCACGTTTTTCGACATGTCCCCAAAGCGTCGAATTTGATTGTGCAAGCCATGCGTGGGCATAAGTTTCAAAAATGGTTTTATCGTCACGCTGCATGCATTGAGCGAGCAAATCAGGATCCTGAAGATTAACCATGAAGCCATTTTCAAAGAGTTTTTTCAGAGTGGTCACATTAATCGCTTGAATAAGCTCTTGGTTAAAAATAGAAGTAAATGATTTTGGGTTAATTTTGGCATTTATTAATTGCTTGAATAACAAATGTAAAACATGATGTTGGTTGGCGATAGCAGCACATTGAATTTGTTTTATTATTTGTTCTGGCGACAGTTTACTTAAAAACTGGTCTATTGTATTAGAATCCACTTCTTGTTTAATAAACGTCAGAAGTTGCAAATGATTATAAGTCGTTTGATTTTTATGTTCTTGAGTAAGATTTAATTGATCTAATAACTTTAATATTTTGGTGTAATCTGCTTCCCTTTTCATAGGTAGCACAAGTTGTTTTACTGAGCGATCCAGAAGCATCTGCAATTCATTTTTTAACTCTTCTTGTTCTTCAACTGCAGTGTATGTTTTGCGATAATGATCAATTAACTTTTCTGCTTCTTTAAGGTTTCCAACAAAGAGAGTGAACTGAATTCCTTGTAAAACAGCTTTTTTTAGAATGGGTGATTTTGGTTGTTGTATTAAAAGATTGTTAAACTCAGGACGAAAATATTCTTTTGTTAGTGTGTCATAATTGATTTTGTTCTGCTTAAATAAATATTCGAGGGTGTCGATATCATTTGCTATAGCCGCAAAGAAACTGGAATTTGTATCGATCTGACCTGCAATGGAAATTTGATGTAACTCGTCATGTGAAGGGTAGTGTTCAGGAGTTGCATCAGGAGGAGCAAATGCACGAATGGCTAGTCCAAAAGAATCGTCTTTATAATCAAAGCAATCTTTAATTTCTTTGATTAAGTCATCAATTGATTCAAGCTCTTTGGTTTTTTTGTTGTAATTCGGATCGTAAACTATATATTTTCCGTTTTCGACAGATAAAGTGATAGCATGGTTTTTACTAAAAATTGAATAGAAGCGATTATTGCCCGTAATTTTTTTGAAAATTTCTTTCCAGTGTGCTTCAGCTGTTACGAGTCCTAAATTAAATTCATTTCTTAATGGTTTAGTTCCAATATCTAATATTTTTTCGACGTCACTTTGTAAGAATTCATAATAACTATATTCATCGGCACGGAATGTTTTTTCAATTTTGATAATGAAATTATCAAGAACAGGATTATCACCGATGTGATAAGTGCTGGGTAAATTCGCTAACTGGTCGAGTAAATAAAAAAACGACTCTGTTTTACGCTCTAAATTAGATTTGGTATTTCCTGCTGCATATTTGATATATAAAGCAGCGAGTGCTGCACATACTCCTTTTTTATTCAATGTGAAGTCAATATTGCCTTTTTGTTTTAGACAAAGATTTACAACATTAATAATTTTGCCTTGATTCGGCATAGTAAACTCCTCAATTTTTGATGTTGCGATTATAATTGACATATTAATTGAATACAATGCAGAGTGTATCCATATTGGTCACTACGGGATAGAGGGGGGGGATTTTAAAAATGGGTAAAAGTTATAATTCTATACTTCAAAAATAACTTCTTTTGCAGGTGGTCTTAAATTATAGTGGGAACTCATACTATGTCCATATGCTCCAGTATTTGCAATTAAAATGATATCATTTTCTCGAGTTAAGGGGAGTAACCGGTCGTATCCCAATGTATCTCCAGATTCACAAATCGGACCAACCAAATGCGAAAAACCAGCTTTTTTTGAGTGCAGTTGACTTAAATTGACAATTTCATGATAAGCCCCATATAAAGAAGGCCTGATTAATGAATTCATCCCTGTTTCAATTCCTATAAATTGGACTTCGCCTTTTTCCTTACATTGAGTGGCTTTTGCTAAGAGGACACCGCTTTCTGCAACGAAATAGCGACCAGGCTCTAACCAGAACTGCAAATGTGGGTAATTTGCTTTTACTTTTAATAATCGTGAATCAAGTTTTGTCAGGTCCAAGGGTTTTTGTCCTGGTTTTTCAACAATTCCCAAACCACCACCTAAATTAATGAATTCAATATTAGGGAATTTCTCAATGAGTGATGTGAGTATTAAAGCGGTTTGCTCCCAAAGCTCTGGTGTAAGAATTCCACTTCCCGAATGTGAGTGCAGCCCAATGACATGGATATTATACTTATGAGTTAATGTTCTAAGTTGTTCTATGTCATTTTGGTCAATTCCAAACTTTGACTCATTTCCTCCGGTTATAACATGTTTGTGGTGGCCCGCACCTGTACCAGGGTCAATACGGACTATAATGTTGCGGTTTTTGAATAATTCAGGCCAGTTTGCTAAAGGGTATAAATTATCTATTGTAATATAGCAGCCTAAATTCATGGCAAATTCATATTCTAGCTTTGGGGCAAAATTTGGCGTAAATAAAATTCGTTTTTTGTTCATATGGGGGAATAAATCTGTTATTCGTTTTAACTCCTGAATGGAAACACATTCAAATCCAATGCCTTCATTTTCCAAAGTTTTTAAAATAGAAGGATGGGGGTTGGCTTTGACTGCATAAAATAGAGTATCGATTGATTGTAAGCTCAGTAACTGTTTGGCCTGAGATACTTGGGTTTCGCAATGATATACATAGCATGGAGAATGTTGTTCTGCAATTGCAAGCAGACGGTCACGCTCGATTTCCCACCATGGGGTAGGGCGATTGATCCTTTTTTCAGTTTTTTGGGGATGAAATACTTTTTCGAATTGAATGATAAAATTATCCAAAATTTGATTGTCTCCAAGAAGATAATCATTGGGTATCATGCATAATTGTTCAAATCCCTCAAAAAATTGGTCGGTTTTATTTTCCAGGGAATAGTGTTCATATAAGTCAGATAGTCCAGCGTAAGCAGCTGATTTATTCAATTTAAAATCTTTATCGGACTTTTGTTTGAGACATAAGGTGAGCGCATCAATAATTCGGCTATTTTGGGTCATTATGAGCTCATGATTTGATTGCATCATATGAGAGTATAATTTACGAATTGTATTAATTCAATTCACATTGCCTTGTGTGTGGTTTGATATTGGTCAATATGATGTATTAATTTATGCTTGCAATTTTATTTATGCTCACATAGTCTGTACTAAAAAATAATTATTCATAAGGAATTGATATGGCGCAAGATAAAATAAATATTGATGATGCAGGAAAGACTGGTGCTATAGTTGCTCTTGGAAATACAGTTTTAGCGCCTTTGTATTGGGTTGATGCGAAATTGGGTTTAACTGCAGCAATTGTTGCGACGAGTGCATTTTTATATGGTGCGCATGAAATAGGTAAGAAAAGAAGACCGATTGCAAATGGTGTAAATAGCTTAAATTCCTTTTTTGGTGGTAATACAGGCGATAAAAGCACGGAAGTGCAAAATGCTCTAGCAAATATTGTTGTTGGAGGTGCGGCTATATTTGACGAAATTATGCCTAATGATAAAAATAATCGTCCATAATATTTTCATTTTTAGATAATTTATTAAGGAAATGTATTATGCCTCGAGAACAAGTAAGTTCTGAAAAAGTTTTAAAGACTGGTGCATTAATCAGTTTTGGAAATTTATTTATGTCACCTTTTTACACCAGATTAGGCCCATTTGCTTCGCTGACTCTTACCGCCGCCGCGTTATTTGGATTGCATGAAGTAGGCAGAAGCAGGCAGTCGGGAAATGGCTTTTGGGGCTTTTTTTCAAATAAGGCCAATCCGGATGTTTCTGATTTAAACACTGCTGTGAAAAACGTTGTGGAGGGTGGTGCAACGGTGTTTGATCAGGTTTTCCCTCCGGGAAAAAAATAGTGCAAGCGCCCACGCTCCATTCACTGAGTGGCTGTGTTTAGCTCATCTTGCGCGAAAATCCCGTTTCGGAAGCCCCACATACTGATGAATGCTGTAATGGCACTAACTTAAGAATATTTTTCTATATTTCCTTCCTGTCTACGTCCCGCGAACACGTTGCGGAACGTAGACTCTCAGAGAATAAGTTTAAGCGTAACCTGCGCTCAAATCCAATCGTTCTCTAAGGTGAACCATGGGAATCTATAAAAAAGAAAACCCCAGTTTCGCTGTGCTGCACCGAGGCTAGATTGATTTATCCCATTTTATGAATTTTAACTATCATACCAATCTGAGCATTATCTAGATAATAAACAACATTGTCTTTTAAGCGCTGTTTTTGTGAGACAGTGAATGATGATTGTGGGTTATTGGGCGGTGATACCTGAAACTCAGCATCAAAAGAATAATAATTGCTTTGTTTTACATTTAAAGTACCTTGCATTTGCCAACCATGATGATCGATGAAGGGTAGAGCTACGATGCTTTGATTATTTGCTGGTTGTCTCCATGAATAATGCCCCAAGACTTGGTAACTTGATCTTCGACTCAGTAAATAGTATTCATCGCGTAAGCTTGAAGAAGAAGGAGACAACAAGCGATAGGGCTTCCCTGATTTTTCTGTATCTGTTTTTAAGGATATTGCATTGGCATTTGTTGGGATAAGCGGTGCATCAATAGAAAGCGCTCTGTTTTGATTTGGCTGTGCAAATATAATTAAATCAATTTGGTAAGAAGGCTTGGCTAAAGTCAGGCAAGAATACAGGAGGCTAAGAGTTATTATTATTAATCGTTCCATGGCTAATTTATTTATTGTTGTTATTTTAATGGATTTGCCCTTAACTGCATTGTAGCCACTCTGCTTTGAAGTTATGCGAAACTTACTTTTCTCCCAAAGGGGCTTTGTTGAAAAAATCTCATGTAATTCCCGCCTTTGGGGGAATTACATATATACAGTTTGGTCATCATTGTATCTTTCCAAACTATTTATTCAACAACGCCCTCAGTAATGGGGCAGGGGTATTTTTAACTTAAAAACAGAGTTACTATCTTGCATCCAGGCAACAATACTACATGTAACAATGCGATTATAGCTGTCTCTATTGAGTTCACTCAACAACAATTTTAGGGAACTTATCCGCATAATTAATTGGTTTTTTCGCCAATTCCATAGCACTCTTCATTGCTGTTTTAATCAATGTATCAGTTAATTCATTACGAGCTTGAGTTGCAGTAGGGTTACCTTCATCACAGTTTTGTCTTATGCGTCCATCCAAAGGAAGTTGTCCGAGTAATGTTGTATGGTATGTAGCGCAAAGAGTTTCGGCGCCACCTGTACCAAAAATTGCTTCTTGATGTCCGCATTGGCTGCAAATATGAGTGGACATATTTTCTATAATACCCAACACATCAATTCCTGTTTTAGAAAACATGGTTATTGCTTTTTGTGCATCAAGAGTTGCTACGTTTTGCGGTGTAGTTACTACTATAGCTGCGGTTAGGGGTATTTTTTGTACTAATGTCAATTGGATATCTCCTGTACCTGGTGGTAAATCAAGGAATAAATAATCCAGATCATCCCAAAGTGTAATATCCAGCATTTGAATTAGCGATTTAGCAAGCATAGGACCTCGCCAGATGAGTGCCTGCTCGCTGTTGGTGAGATAGCCAATAGACATGGATTGTATTCCATGAGCTTTTGCAGGAATGTAATGCTCGCCGCTGATTTGTACTGGTTCGGTTTTGCCGAGCATTAAAGGCATGCTTGGGCCATAGATGTCCGCATCTAGAATACCTACTCGTGCACCTAATCGAGCTAATGCTGTTGCTAGGTTTACAGTTACAGTAGATTTTCCTACACCCCCTTTTCCTGAAGCCACAGCAATCGTATTTTTTACGCCACGCAAGCCTTTACCAACAAGTTGTGTTCTATGCGGTTTGATTTGTTGGTTGATGTGAATGACTATGTTTTGATTGGGGAATGCTGATTGTAACGCTGCGAGTAATAGAGGTTTATAATGTTCTTCAAGTAAGTTACATGGAAATCCGGCAGTTAAGTTGAGGCTCAACTGCTTATCCGTCATTTCAAGGCTGCACTGTAAATTCATTTCCTTACCGGTAAGATCAAGAAACGGATCTTTTAAGGTACTCAGCAAGTGGATTACGGTATTTTCAGTGGTCATAGATTAGCCTTTTAACACAAAAGAGGAATAATAGCGCAGAGCAGTTTTATTTCATAGGATTAGTTTGCAAGATCAAACAGTGAGTCCAGCAGGTTCATATTCCCAACTAATCCAGTGATTGCTGGAGAGGTAATAAATACCACAATAAATAGGAAGATGAGTATGCTTTGTTAAATAAGAACCGTATTCGACCAATTGTTGTCGATGCTTTATCATTGATGTTTCATCTTCTTTTCCTGTCTTGAAATCGATAATCCAGCGTTTGCCCTGATCCTCAAACGTGCGATCAATGATACGAGTAATGGGTCTACCATGCTGTTCTACCAATAACTCGTATTCATTTTGTTCCTGATGATGTTTGCTAATAATCCATAGTCCTATTGGATCTTCAAATATCCGAGTAATTTGTTCCTGGATGCTGGATAGAGCCTCGTGTTGCATCTTTTCATCGAAACCTGATTTTCGTAATTCATAGCGTGCAAGGTTCCAAGGAACTTCAGCTACAGTCCCAGGATGATGATCACATATCCATTGCAAGAGTTGGTGAGTTACGATGCCTGTTAATCTAGGGATATTTGTTGATAAAGAGGGGGGAGTCGTCTTGATGTTGAGATGCACATCAAAAGCATCAGGTGTTATATTTCGGTAATAATCGAGTGGTAAACGCCCAAATTTAGGTAAAGACAAGTTTGTTTCTTCAAGCATGTGTATGGGGTTATCTTCAGTAAATTCTATATGTTTAAGAAGGCTCTTAAACGAGGCTTTAGAGGAACGTTCTGAATGATCCGTTAAATACAGACGTGATTTTGCCCTTGTTACTGCAACATACAGTAATCGCTGTGCTTCATAATGGCTTTTAACTCCATCCAATCGACTTAAATAATCATATAATGCACAATGCTCTTGGTGTGCAGCTTGTATGGGAGACATTAGCAACAAATTGCCGTGTTTTTGAGTAGGCAAATTAAGCCAACGTAACATCGGGCTATCGCCACGATTGGGTTGCGTTCCCAAGCCAGGCAAAAGTACAGTATCAAATTCAAGCCCTTTGGACTTATGAATCGTCATTATTTGTAAACGAGAGGGATTTGCTTGTTGTGAATAGAGTTTGTTAAGTTCTGAGAGAAACTCGCTTAGATCCGGTAAACGACCATCTTGTTCGTGGCGATCCAGTAAGGTCCAAAATTGTTCCAGATCATTGAGTTGTTCGGTGTTCAGAATACTATCCATATACAATTCTTTTAATGTTTGAATCACCCAGGCTGAAAGCTTGCTCTCATATCTTTGAGTTAAAGCGTTATGCATAACTCGTATAAAAAAATCGGCGCGAATCCTACCTTCCTCACTTAACCCCTGGATTTTGTTTAAATGCAATAAGGCAAAGTAAATTGATTTTTTCTTATTAAACTGTGCTATGGCATGAATATCATTTAAAGCAAGGCCGCAATAAGGACTGTGAAGAGCCGCGAGCCAGGAGAGGCGATTCGCTGGTGTCAACAAGGCCTGGGTCAATGACCAAACATCACGTAGATGGCCTAGATTGGTTAATAAAGTAATATCCGTACCCTGATAAGGAATCTGATGTTGGCGCAAGAGTCTAGTTATTTCAACGAGTTGCGTTCTTGAGCGTACTAAAATCGCGATAGATTGATGAGGATAAGTTTGTAATTCGTATTGAACGATTTCGATGAGTTTTTTTGCTTCCTGTTCCTTATTTTTAAATTGTAGGGCGCAAATGGTACTGCATTCTTCATCTTGAATGACATTGACACTGGAATGAAATGAAACAGCTCCAGATTCTATATCAACTTGTTTGGGGAAGATATTGGAAAATTGATGATTTACCCAATTGACAATAGTTTGTGTTGAGCGAAAGTTGCAGCTTAATTCTAGCGATCTTAATTTAACAGGCCCAATGCCTTGTTCTTTAGCGCGAAAAAATAATCCTACTTCAGCTTGCCTGAATCGGTAAATCGACTGCATGGGATCACCGACGATAAATAGAGTTTTTCCATCATCTTCCTGCCATCCATGAACGAGTTTCGTTAACAGCTCAAATTGAGTAATTGATGTATCCTGAAACTCATCGACCAAAATGTGATGAAGAGTATGATCTAAATATAAAGCTAAATCAGTCGGATTTTCTTCATCACCTAATGCACTCAATGCTTGCTGAGATATGGCAGTGAAATCAACCTCATTTTGCTCGCTAAACAAAACATGTAAATGACTTACAAGAAAGGGGAGCAATAAAAACAGCGCTTGCAGGACGTCCCATTGCTCCAAATCATATTCTGGTTTAGGTAAATTGCTGACTTGGATTAATGCTTCAAGAAAATCAGGGTATTCATTGAGTTCGTTGAGCAATTCTTTGCTGGCATTTTTTAGTCTTTTATATTCATCTGGAGCGCAGGAGCTACTGAGCAAACCTACATGATGATCAAAGCTTTTGCGGAAATTTGCATCCCCTGTAAGCAAGAGTTTACTTAAGGCTGTTGCTATCTCTTGGGTGGTTTGTTGAAAATCATACCAATCTTTGAGCAGATAGCGTGGTGAACTGGGATTATTTTCTATGATTGCCAATTCGCGGGCGCATTGAGTTAAATCTTGAGCCAAATGTGGAGGTAGACTTTGTGTGAATCGTTTTAACTCATGTTGTTCTATAAGGAGTAGTGCGTGCTCAAACGCTGATTTTTCTTGAGTCCGTGCTTGAAATAACGGAGTTATCCATTGATCTCTTTGAGAGAGTAATACCGTGAATAATTCAAGTAATCGATCCTGGCGATTATCCACATGTAGCAAGAGCGTTTTTATTGCATTCTGATATTCAGGGGTTGTCAGCGCAAACTGAATACAGCATCGACTCGCGTTTAAATAATGACTTTCAGCTTTCTCAGTAATTTGTGAATAAGAAATTTGCTTTTCCAAAAGTGGAATTGATTGATTAATGCTTTGGCATAAAGAGTCTATAGTTATGACTCTTAATCGATTGGGCTGCTGTAACAAATCCCATTGATAGTAAGCATCACTTTGAAGTGCTGCATGGGCAAAATCAAGTGTCATTTGTTGATGAGGCGTATTGGCTTTTTTATGATGTGCTGCCTGCTGTAGCGCCAATACGATACGTTCACGCATTTCACTCGCGGCTTTGCGAGTAAATGTTAATGCGACAATCTGCTCCGGAGCCGTTACCGTACTCAACAATCGCAAATAGCGCTGGGTAAGAATTTCAGTTTTCCCTGATCCTGCGGGGGCTTGTACGATAAATGATAAGGAAGGATTAGTGGCCTGGCTTCGTTGATCACTGTCGACTAGCATTATTTTTATTCCTATATATTTGTCATTAATCGGGGAGTAATGAAACTGGACTACAAAAACATCATAATCTTCATCCTTCTATGGGAACCTTCTCTCCTCTACCCTTAATTTAAGGAAAAAACGTCGCTCCGGCAAAGGCGAGAACCTATTCTACAGTGCATTGTGCCTTATTAGGAATGGATTCCCGCCTTCGCGGGAATGACAAATACGCAAACAATGTATGCAACAAAAAAGCAACCATTAGGGAGAAGATAGTTTATTCGACAACAATTTCTTGTGCCGGCGGACGCAAATTGTAATGAGAACTCATGCAACGACCGTAGGCTCCAGTATTGGCAATTAATAGCACATCACCTTCTTCGGTTACGGGTAATAATCGGTCATATCCTAAAGTATCTCCTGATTCACAAATAGGGCCCACGATATGAGAAAAACCAGCTTTTTCTTCATGTAATCGACTCAGGTTTACGATTTCATGGTAGGCGCCGTATAAGGAGGGGCGGATTAATGAGTTCATACCTGTTTCTATGCCAACGAATTTTACCTTTCCTTTTTCTTTGCATTGAGTAACTTTAGCGAGAATAACACCGCTTTCCGCTACAAAAAATCGACCGGGTTCAAGCCAGATTTCAATCTGTGGATATCGTGATTTCACGGCCATTAACAGCGCATCCATACTTGCAAAATCCAATGGTTGTTGGCCGGGTTTCTCCACGATACCTAGGCCACCACCCAAATTAATGGATTTAACGAGAGGGAATTGTTCTGTTAACGATGCAAGCATTAAAGCAGTTTGTTGCCATAATTCTGGAGTGAGAATGCCACTTCCTGAGTGTGCATGCAAACCTATTACCTGGATTTTATTTTTATTCGTTAGTGCGATAATTTGGTCAATGTCATTTTGCGTAATGCCAAATTTTGATTCATTTCCCCCTGTTGAGACATGTTTGTGATGACCGGCACCAGTACCAGGGTCAATACGAATAATAACTTCTCGATTCTTAAATAAATCAGGCCAATGCTCTAGCGGATATAGACTATCTATGGTGACATAACAGCCAACATTTAAAGCATATTCATATTCTGTTTTTGGCGCAAAATTAGGCGTAAACAAAATTCGTTTTCGGTCTATGTTAGGGAAGAGTTCTAATACTCGGTCTAACTCCTGAATGGAAACACATTCAAAACCAATCCCTTCTTTTTCCATAGTTTTTAAAATCGATGGATGAGGGTTGGCTTTAATTGCATAAAATAATGTATCAATTGATTTTAAAGCCAGTAGTTGCTTGGCTCGGTCCGCTTGGGTTTGAGTGTGGTAAACATAACAAGGCGAATTGAGCGAGGCAATGGTTAATAACCGATCGCGCTCTTTTTCCCACCATGGAATATTGCGAACAGCAGGTTTGCCAAATTCTTCATGCCAGCTTTTTGAGTAATAGAAAATTTGAGGGTTATTTTCTATAAGCAAGTGATGAAGTTTTTGACATAATTGATTTGCTTGCGACTCATCGACAACAAAAGTTAGGTTCAAATCATTGGATGCCAGTGACATCAAGTAGACTTGTTTTGCTTCAAACACCTCCAATGCAGGACCAAGTTGTGGTAATACTGTCCTGATATGATGGCCTACAAGACTTACTGCACTACATGGCTCAATGAGTTTGGCCCGACCAAATTGATTGAGTTCTGCAAGTAACGCATTAATTGCTGGGCGGTCATGTATTTTGCTATTGATATCTAGCGATAAAGTAACGTTAAATTCTGAAGATGAGAGCAAATCTACCGAGAAACCATGATGTTTGAAGGCTGTAAATACATCAGATAAAAATCCAACTTGTTGCCACATGTGCAAGGTATCTATAGAGATCAATAAGATGCTATTTTTAATCTGAATGGATTTTATTAACGGTGCCGTTTCATCAATATCCTTGGTAATAAGCGTTCCTGAATGTTCTGGCATTTGAGTAAATTTAACCGACATTGGAATATTGGCGCGCCGAACCGGGGGTATGCAGTTGGGATGTAACACTTTTGCTCCCATGGACGCAATTTCTTGAGCTTCATCGTAATTTAATTTTTTCAATAAACGGGCTTGGGGCAGTTGATGAGGGTTCGCCGTATAAATTCCTGGAACATCAGTCCAAATTTCACACGATGCTGCTTGAAGCTTTCCTGCAAGAAGCGCGGCGGATGTATCTGAGCCACCACGACCTAGTAAAACCGTTTCGCCTTGAGGGTTGGCAGCAAAAAATCCTTGAGTAATGATGGCTTGAGCACCACTGGAGATAAATTTCTCAACTAACTGAGGATCATATTCACTTTCACAGCGAGCAGAGAGGTAATTTGCAGATCCGCCTTCAGGGAAAGGCGAACTGGTTAAGAGCTCGCGCGCGTCATACCATTTACAATGAATTCCTTGTTTTTCGAGAAATGAATGCCCTAAGCGGGTCATCATCAGCTCGCCCATACTTAAAATTTCTGCATGTGTTTTGGCAGGAGCCTGCCTTAATAAGGCAATGCCGGTGAGCCACTGCTCTAGTTGAAGCAAATCTTTCGCTACTAATTCAGGATCGACTTCCAGCTGTTCAGCAAGATTAAGATGCCCATTACGAATATCAGTAAGAATACTCTGATGTTCATTGATTAAAGCCGCTTCAATGGCTTTTTCAAGTTTGTTAGAAATTTGTGTTAGTGCGGAGCATACAATAACAGGCTGTACCCCGGAACTCATATGCTTTTTGGTGATGGAAACAATATTATTCCAATTATTACGAGTTGAAACGCTGGTACCGCCAAATTTAGTTACTATTTGTTGCATGATTCATTTCCGCACAAAATTAATACACATTAACATGGACAGAAGTAGATGCACAAGTTCTTATAGGTTGAATTACAGATTTATTGATGGTTTTAATTCATTAATTGGCCATGATGGGTTTAATTGGTTCATTATGAGTTAATATTCATTACTCGTTGAATATAAATAAGAAAAAGGTATTTTTAATGATTTGAAAAAAGGGTACACTCACTTTTTAGCGAACGTATTTATTCAATTTTGGAAGTATGATATTTGAGGAGTAAGGAGTGAAGAATATGCACAAACCTTTAAGAACACTGGTTAACGCGGCTGTAATTAGTGTTCTAGCTACTGGTGGAGCTCATGCAGCTGGATTCTCTTTATATGGAGAAGGTGCCGGATATGCCGTTGGTAACTATGCTGCTGGCTCTGCCGCAGAAGCGGCTGATGCATCAACAGGATGGTATAATCCTGCTGGTTTAGCATTGCTTCGTGAGCAGCAAGTAGTTTTTGGTGGCATTGGTATATTCCCTACTCTTAAACTAGATGGTACCAGTACCTTTAATACATCTACTGGTCTGCCTCCACCGTTTCCTTCATCCGTTCAATATGTACAAGAGTTTGAAGGCGTAGATGGCAGTTACAATGGTTTTGTCCCTTCATTTCATTACGCACTTCCTTTAGGTGAACGTACTACCTTCGGCCTAAGTGTTACCTCACCATTTGGTTTGTCTACTGATTGGGCTCCTGATTCACCAGTACGTTATTCATCTACCTATACTGAAATTTTAACCATGGATATTTCACCCGAATTGGGTACTCGCTTAACTGAAAATTTTGCAGTTGGAGCGGGCCTAGATTTCCAATGGGCACGTGCTAAATTCAATCAAATGATTGGTGCACCGACTTTATTTCAAATTCTTGGGGAAGATCCTGCCACTGTTGATTCATTAAGTTATAACAAAGCTTCATCTTGGGGGGTTGGATTTCATGTTGGGGTGATGGGAATATTTAATGACAATCACACACGTATAGGTCTTAATTATCTGTCCCGAATGAGACATGTTTTCTATGGACATAGCCGTTTTTCCGGAATATTAGCCAATAACAATTTTAATCTGGTTTTCCCGGTATTACCTCCTTCGACATCTCGAACAAATAATGATGTATTTACTAACCCACAAGAATTCCCTGATGTGCTTACTTTAAGTGGATACCAAGATATCAATGAGAAATTGGCTTTATTGGGATCTGTTGTTTATACTGGATGGGGGTCGTTTAAAAACATCCAATTGAACAATGTGGCTGTACCAAATATTGGAGGGGCGCCATTTTTTAATGTGACCCAGGCAAATATTAATAGTAATGTACCTCAAAATTACCACGATTCCTGGCGTGTTGCGCTTGGTGCAAACTATCATGTAAATCCCAAGTTGATGCTCCGTGTGGGTGGCGGTTATGATCAGACGCCAACAAATGATATAGATCGAAATGTGCGTTTACCTGATGTCGATCGTTGGGCTGTTGCCGTTGGCGCTCATTATCAATGGCGACCTACTGTTGGTGTTGATGTAGGATACACCCATCTGTTTGCTGGTAATAAACCAAATGTCAATTCTGTACAGCCTCTTTCACAAACTTCTACATACAATGTGGAAGTTAATGATGGTCGTTTCGCAGCAGATCTGGTTGGTGCTCAATTGACATGGATTATTGATAAAGCCCCAGAAGCTCCTACAAAATAATTACTTAAAATTGATTCTGATAGATAAAAAGCCACTTAAAGTGGCTTTTTTATTTATTAAACGATGGGGGTTGTTGATATGGAGGTGAGCTTATCTCCTCACTAATCCAAATAAGATTGATTACTTTTTAGTAATAGTCGCTTCACCAGGACCATTTATAGTAAGGGTATATCCGTTTTTAGATAAAAACTTTGGAGTGATATCTCCTGTATCAAGATCCATACGAACTTCACCTACCTCAATAGGATTTGATGTATTCGTGGCCATTTTAATTACTGCAGAGCATTGTTTACCTGTTGTGTGTCCGTAGCAGGCCAATTTTACGAGATTCCAGTAAACTTTTTGAGTTGAATTGGCGGGAGTTGGGTATGCAGAAGGGACGCCTGCTATATAAGCATTTGATTCTTCAGGAGTGTTATTATGCGTCATTAAATAAGTTGGACTTGCAAAAGCTGTTAAAGCACTGATGCCTAAAGCTACTGCTGAAAAACTTTTAAATATTAAATTCATTATCTCTCTTTCTCCGTTTAATTATAAATGATTGGCTAGTTTTTATTGAATTCACTATGATTAGTGACAAGTCAAACAGTTCTAAACCAATCGGTTTTTCTACATCAAAACCCATCAAGAGTATATCGGAAAATAACTAAGTGTCTATCACCGTAGGGTTCATAGACACCATATGCGTGGGTTTTTATTGTAAGAAAAAGTGATGGGCTGGGCATCTTATATGAATGATTTATTTTGACTTAACAAGCGTGCAATATCTTTTGCAAAATAAGAAATAATAAAATCCGCTCCAGCACGTTTTATCGCAATCAAACTTTCTATAATGGCCTGTTCTTCATTGATTAGCTTGTTTTGAGCAGCTATTTTAATCATTGAATATTCACCACTTACCTGATAAGCACAAAGAGGCACTTCAGGGAAATTTTGTTTTAGTTTTGCTATAACATCCAAATAAAATCCAGCAGGTTTTACCATGATCATATCGGCACCTTCCTCAAGATCCAGGGCTGTTTCTCTTAAGGCTTCAGCGCCATTCGCAGGATCCATTTGATAGGCCTTGCGATCACCAAATTTTGGTGCTCCTTGGGCTGCCTCTCTAAAAGGTCCGTATAGACAAGAACAATATTTGGCACTGTAACTTAAAATAGGAATATGTTGATATCCTTGTGCATCTAATGCTTGACGAATTGCATTCACCATTCCATCAGTCATTCCACTGGGTGCAACCCAATCAGCACCAGCTTGCGCATGACTTACCGCTTGTTTTGCAAGTAAAGCCAGAGTTTTTTCAGTATCAATGCATTCTTCAGTAAGCACACCACAATGACCATGATCTGTGTACTCACAAAAGCAAAGATCGGTAATAATGAGGATGTCTTTATTTACAGAACGAATTTTTTTTATCGCTTTTTGAATAATTCCTTCATGATGAAATGATTCACTACCACAAGCATCTTTTTGTTTAGGAATGCCAAATAGAAGTACTGCTGGAATGCCTAAGGAATAGAGCGACTCAATTTCTTTCGGGAGACAATCAAGACTTAATTGAAACTGACCAGGCATCGCACTTATCTCTTGCGGTTCATTAAGTAATTCACTGATAAATAAAGGAGCAATAAATTGCTGCGGATGCAAGCGTGTTTCTTTAATTAAGGCTCGGGACATCGGATTGCTTCTTAAACGCGTTAATCTTAATGGTATATTGTAGTCGGTCATGAATTAATTCCTATCATGTAGTTCATTCTGTGGCTAAGAGATCGAAGCGCCCAAAAAATTCGAGATATTTTAACACAACTCCTGTAACTTGGGTGAAGACGCAAGCCCTAACCCAGGGAGATGACCGAGAATTCCTCACCTCCCGATTACGTTTACTTGATCAAACCTGCATTTTAGTGTTTTCTTTTTTTTATTTTCTTATTGGAGGTATACAAAAAATCAATAGCGCTACTGCTATCACTGTTGCTAATTTGGATACTAAAAAATCGATTGAGTAAGTATCTCAGCGTCAACATATTCGCATCTGTTTGTGACAGACCGATGTTATAGCTTAAATAAAGACGCTTTGAAAGAGATTTTCCCACTACAAAGGAAGTCGTGTCGCTTGAGGTATTGGTGAGTTGATTATAGTTGGTATTCGTTTGTACATTAAAATCAATACCAACCGTTTGTTTGAGTTGTTCTAAAAGTTGGAGACTGTTCGTGGTGCTACCAAGATTCATCGACGATATAGCCGCTAGAAGTAATTGTCCTCCAGCCTTGTCTGCTTGGTTCGCGGGACGACCTAGAACAAGCATGGAAAGAATATCTGCTTGGGAAAGAGTTGAAGGATCAGAAAATAATTGTATTTTAGGACGGGTTAAGCGACCGGTTGCTTCTACGCCTAAAGTCATGGTTTCCCCATAATTAATATTTTGCACATCGGTACTATTAAAGTCTAAAAGTTGACTCGAACTAGCAAAGTTTGTTGAAGTAGTAGTAATTTTTTTTGCAGCACGGAGATTAATTCCCGGATTACTTATGGACCCACCAGTAAAGATTAATTGTCCTTGTTGTATTGCCAAATCCTGTCCGTAGGCCTTATAAGTACCCTGTCTCACTGATAGTTCACCATATGCATTGATTGAACTTTGTTGCGATTGTTTTAAATGCAGTACTCCATCCAAATAACCCTTTAACCCTTTTACATTAACTACAACTTCTTTTCCCATTTTAAGATCAATATCCATGCTATTAATCAAGGTAAACGAAGAGGATGATTTTTCCTTACGTTTATAAACCACATCATCGGGCAAGGAAACGCTGTTGTGGAATGAACGGGGTTTAATTTCAGCATAAGGAACCAAGATAGTGCCTGAAATGGATTGTACTGTTGGTGTTAAATGTAGATTGAGTTTTGGTGAAATGCCGACTTTGAATTCACTGGTTTGAACCAGTGGAAAATCATTGCCTTCCAGGGTGATATCACCTGTAAATTGGGTGCTTAGGTTTGCCTTCCCAGTAAGTGATAAATGATGACCTGAGGATACTATAGAACCTGTTGCTTCCCAAGAACGTTCCTTTCCACGTACATTCACCTCAAAAGAATCGATATTAAGTCCTAGCCGAGGTAAGAAAAAACTGGTGTTTATCAGTCTTAATTGACTTTCGATTTTTCTTTTACTCAAAGTACCGTTTACTTTTAATGAAGCAATCAACTGTCCTTTTAGTTTGCTAATTTCGGGGCTAATTTTTTGGATAAAATCCAAGGAGTTTAATTCCAATAATAATTCACTGTTGATTGGTTGCTCGTCTTTTAAGCCAGTATCAAGAGCAAATTTAGGTAATTGAAACTTCAGTTTTAAATTTTTATGTTCATCAATCGCTAAAATACCAGAACCTTTAAGATATTCAGGTGAAAGAAGGATCTTTAGAGAACCACCTTTGAATTGAAGCACTGGGAGGGTGTCATTACTGGGGTCATGATAAACACCAAGACGTATTGTGAACAATAAATTCCCTTGATTTTTAGCACTAATCTCACCTTGAGCTGATAAATTGGTATATAAACGAGCATGCTGGGGTGCACTATTCTGAGGGCTTAGATTTGCATCAAAAGTCCATTGCCAAGGCAAGGTTCCGCGAATTTTTGCCTTCATTAGCCAATGATCCTCAGGAGCAGTGGTCATTTGAGAATGCATATCAATTTGTAGATTGGGCAAGACACCGGTTGCTGTAATTGTTCCTTTTTCACTATCGATAACTTTATCTTGTTCCGTGTTCCATTGTAGGCCTTGCCATTGAGCAGTTATTAATTGGCTTTCCCATAGAGAATGAGGATGCAACTGTACATCCAATTGTTTTATTTTAATTTTAAGTGATTTATTTTGATATTCGATTCCGCTCACAGTAAAGTGATTTAATAGGCTACCCTCAATTTGATGAATTTTTATATTACCAGGAAGATATAAACGACTGAAATGAATTATCGTATGTAACCCCGATTGGGTTTCTAATAAAAATAAGGCAATTCCGCCTAATAAAATAAGAAATAACGAGCTAATATAAAGTGTTTTGACTAACACGTGCAGAGTTTTTACCAGAATTCGCTTCATAAGTCTGGTCCCATGCTGATTACTAATCGTGGACTGCTGCTATTCCGCTGCCATCGTTTATTGATTTCTTGAGCTAATCCTACTTTAATTGGTCCTATAGGTGAAACCCACATTAAACCACCACCTGCATCGAAATATCCAGCTAAAGGAGTTGGATTGTAAACAGCACCTGCATCATAAAATGCTATGACGTACCAGTTTTTTTTGGTTTCCTTTTGAATTTCAAAGCCACCGTAACTGAGTACTCTTCCGGGACCTATTGCATTAAAACTAAATGCTTTTAAATTATCTGCTCCTCCTAAAAGTAATGCAAGCGACAATGGTTGTTGATTGATGTTATTGATTGCTGTAACTCCTTGAATTGCATGTCCGTAAAGACGCAAACGGATTGGTTCTATTCGCATTGCAGCTTTTATATCCACGGAAGCTTGGGCAAAATTAATTGTCGACAAGAGAGCTTGATTTGCAGCAAGGCCATTAAGCGTGATGTTATATCCAGATGGCGAAAAAAGCAGATCTTGTGTTTTGCTAAACGTAAAACTTGCTTTTGGATAGAGTAGAAATTGTTTCGTATTTGGCTCTAATGCATAATGAAATCCTTCATATAAGGTATTGACTGATAAAGTGCGTTGATAATTAGTTACACGATGCTGTTGAGCCAGTGACATAAGAATCGAGTTACTATAACCTGCACTGTAGCTTAAATTCGAAAAGTTTCCGGTAAGAGTATATTGATCATTTACAGGGTTTTTTCCGGGAACAACATACTGGGCCTGTAATGCATTTTGAACAAAGGATCCTTGAGCCATAAGATTGAATTTATGTCCTTGGCTATTGACTGGTACTACATGTAAGGCAGCTCGGCCGCGAGGTCCTGTATCTGTTCCGTAACCTGCGCCAAGGGTATAAGAGTATTTGGATACAGGTTCAGTATAGATTTGTACAGGAGTTGTTGGGTTGTCTGTAATTTGTGGTTTAACGAGAACGGAACTAAAGTAGCCGCTGTTTGATAAATCATTGTTTAATTTAAGTATCTTATCTCCTGAATAGACTTGTCCTGGATGAAAAGGAACAAAACGATGCAGTAATTTAGGGTTAATGTATGTAGGGTTAAATTGTATTTGTCCAAAATAATAAAGAGGTCCAGTATCAAGAATGAGTGTGATTTCTGCTGTATAGTTATCTTCATCGATTAAAATTTCACTTTTCTTAAATCCAGCACGCATGTATCCCTGACTTTCTGCGCTATCAAGGAGTTTTAATTTAGTTTGTTCATATTGTTCCGTGAAAAGGGGGGCTCCTTGCTGTAGAGGTATATTTTTTATTGCATCACGCAAGACAGGATTATGCGCTCCTTCACCAATTATCTCCATTTTAAGCTGTGAAATCATGATTTGTGGGCCAGCATGGATGGTAATGAGCAACTGCTGCGCATTAGGTCTTTGAAGTGTTGCCTCGGCCTTAAAATAGCCGAAAGGTTGTACCGCTTGAAGTATTTGTTCTCTCAATTCTTCCAGGCTAAATTGGGAGAGAGGTTTTAATTTTTGTAATTCATTCAATCGTTTTTCAACGTTCGCCTCTACTTTTCCAGAAACTCCATGAATTGTAATGGATGCCAAGTCATTACTTTTAGCAAATAAAGCAAAACAGGTAATGAGAAGTATCATATAAATTAATTTCTTCATGATAGTCTCAGTACTCGCTTCACCAGAAAAATCCTCTTATTCTGCGTATAAAACGCTTTTATGAATATACACTTATTCGAAATTTAGGGCTAGGAATAAAATATATCTGCGCTGCACCCAGCCTACATTGCTGTTGCATTACTATACATCCGCCGTTTCCATGCTTTTGAGTCGATAAATCAAGTCAAGCGCCTCTCTAGCAGTCAATTGATCGGGATCAATTTGCGCCAATTCACGCAAAATAGGTGATTGAGGTTTTACTTGAACTATAGGTTGGGTTTGCAAAGTCGATGGAGTCTGATTTTGTACATGATGTAAGTGAGTGTGGGCAATTTTTAAAACCTCAGCAGGTATGCCGGCAAGCTCGGCGACCTCAAGCCCATAACTTCGGTTTGCATGTCCAGGCTCTACCCGATATAGAAAGATGATGCGACCAGTATCCAAAGAGGCTTGTAAGTGAGCATTCCGAATACATGACCACTGCTGGGGAAGATTTGTTAATTCAAAGTAGTGCGTGGAAAATAAAGTATAGGCCTTGATGGTTGTTGCAAGATAGGTGCAAGCGGCATAGGCTAGCGCCATGCCATCGTATGTACTGGTTCCGCGACCGATTTCATCAATTAAAACCAGACTTTCATGGGTTGCCTGTCTTAAAATTTGTGCTGTTTCAGTCATTTCTACCATAAAGGTTGAACGTCCAGAGGCTAAATCATCACTAGCACCAATACGTGTAAAAATTCTATCAATAGGTCCTAAAGTGACTGATTTAGCGGGTACAAAGCTGCCAATATGTGCTAGAAGTACAATTAAAGCTGTTTGGCGCATGTACGTTGATTTTCCGCCCATATTGGGGCCGGTGATAAGCAATATATTTTGCGATGGTTTAAGATGCAGGTCATTGGCGATAAAACGTTCTTGGAGCAAATGTTCAATTACTGGATGACGGCCGGCTTCAATGGTAATTTGCGATTCAGCTACAAGATTTGGACAACACCAATTGAAACTTTGTGCTCGCTCTGCCAGAGTTGTTATCACATCCAGTTGAGCTAGAGCCTGCGCTAATTGTGTCAATTCGTTTATATTGTTCTGGATTTCAATCAGTAAATTCTCATAAAGCCATTTTTCGCGTGCTAAGGCCTTTACTTGCGCCGATAATACCTTCTCTTCAAATTGCTTCAATTCTGGGGTGATGTAACGTTCTACATTTTTTAAAGTTTGTTTTCGGTGGTAATGAGGTGGTGCTTTCTCTGCTTGGGTTTTGGACAGCTCAATGTAATATCCTTGTACGTTATTGAAGCCAAATTTCAGCGAGGACAATCCAGTTGTTTGTTTTTCTTCCAGCTCCAATTGCATGAGTTTATCGTTGGCACGCGTGCTGAGCATCCTCAATTCATCAAGCTCTTCATCAAAACCGGGAGCTATAACGCCACCATCACGAATTAACATTGGTGGGTTTTCTATAATCGCGGATGCGAGCAATTGCTGGAGTACTGGTAGCGGTTTAATGTGGTTTTTTAATTGTACGGTGAGTTCGCTCTTGTTGTGCACAAGTACAGTATTCAGCTCGGGAAGTAACGCTAAAGTATGACTTAAAGCAACTAAATCACGTGGGCGAGCTGATTTTAGAGCAATACGCGAGATAATCCGTTCTACATCACATGTTTGTCTTAATAATTCATGGATAGATACATCGTTTTGCAGATGCAGTAGTTCCATTATCGCATCTTGGCGGGCTTTGATCTTGCCACGATGTTTAAGCGGTCTTCCTAACCAACGTTTGAGCAAACGACCGCCCATGGAGCAGGCCGTTTTATCCAGAAGAGATAATACGCTGTTTTCATGATTGCCATTGATATTATCAAATAACTCAAGATGTTTTTGTGTCGCGGCATCGAGTTGCAAGTAATCATGTGTATGTTCTAGGGTTATCGTAGTTAAATGAGGTAGCGATTGTTTTTGTGTTGTGTGTAAATAGGCCAGTAAAGCACCTGCTGCAACCAGTGCGGTGGTATATTCTTGTTCACCAAACGCGGCGAGATCATTTACTGAAAATTGCTCACATAAGAGTTTTTTGGCACTATCGAAGCAAAACTCCCAGCCTGGTCTTAGCTTAATTGGGAAATTTTGGCAGTATTCTTCCAGTGAGGATGTTTCTTGTAAGAGCAACTCTGCGGGTTGCAATCTCGTAAGCTCTGCGCTGAGTTGATTTGTTTCAGCTAATTCCAGTAAATGAAAACGGCCGCTACTTAATTCAACCCATGCGAGACCAATTTTTTGCTTTTGATGGTGAACGGCCAAAAGTAAATTATCTTTTTTAGCATCCAAAAGTGCTTCATCAGTCACTGTTCCTGGAGTGATAATACGGGTAACCTGACGTTCGACGGGTCCCTTACTGGTTGCAGGATCTCCTATTTGTTCACAGATAGCTACCGACTCGCCTTTTTTAATTAATCTTGCCAGATAATTTTCTACAGCATGGTAAGGAACGCCAGCCATAGGAATTGGTTTATCAGCAGATTGGCCACGATGGGTCAAAGTAAGATCCAATAATTGTGATGCACGCTTGGCATCATCAAAAAATAATTCATAAAAATCGCCCATACGGTAGAACAGGAGCATATCAGGATATTCTGATTTAATGCGTAAATACTGTTGCATCATCGGCGTATGGGAAGTTGTCATGAATGTTTTTACTCGAGTTTAAATTGCGGCGATTTTAGCAAAATGATCTAAGGTAGAGTAGAGCCTATTTGAAATGGTAGGGGAAGATTACTGGTTAATTTAGGGTATAGGGATAATTGTTGTGCAATTATTTTCCATATTGACCTTTGTAAATATCAAAAAATAAACCTTGGATTCAAGAATAGAATCTGGGATATTATCAAATAGACTAAATCTAATGACTTATAATGAACAGGCAAAGGAAATGCTATGTTAACTCCAAAGGATGTGAAGACCGTTGAAGCAGCCAAAAAAATTGTTGAAGAGCGTAATCTAACTCATGTCAAGGTTGGTTTATTTGATATAGATGGAGTTATGCTTGGAAAATATATGAGTCGTAATAAATTCTTCTCGGCTCTGGATAATGGTTTTTCTTTTTGTGATGTGATCTTAGGGTGGGACTCCAAAAATAAACTGTACGATAATGGGAAATATACTGGTTGGCACACCGGTTACCCTGATACTTTAGTGCGTATTCTTCCCGAAACGTGTCGCGATCTGGTTTTTGAAGAAAATCAGTTGTTATTTATGGCTGAATTTGCTGGAGAGGCTGAAGCCTTATGTCCTCGAGCATTGCTGCGTCGCATTGTTAATAAAGCGGATTCAATGGGGTATGTCGTCTATGCTGCCTTAGAATATGAATTCTTTATGTTTGACGAAACACCTGACAGTGTACGGTCTAAAAGCTTCCGCGATTTAAAACCCATGACGCCTGACTTCTTTGGTTATTCAATGATTCGCAATACCGTCCATGCGGATTTATATCATCAGATTCTCAATATGAGTGAGATTATGGACTTTCCTATTGAGGGGTTGCATGCGGAAACAGGCCCTGGGGTGATTGAAGCAGCGATTGCTGTAGATAAGGCCCTCGAAGCAGGGGACAAGGCTGCCTTGTTTAAAACATTTATGAAGGTTTTAGCGCAGCGCAACAATATGATGGCAACTTTTATGGCTAAATGGTCGCCGCATTATCCAGGTCAAAGCGGACATATTCATCTTTCTTTACGCCATAAAAATGAGGAAACCAGTGCGTTTTATGAACCTTCCATGCCCTATAATATGAGCCCAATTCAACGGCATTTTGTAGCTGGGCAACAGCGACTTATGCCTGAGTTTTTGGCAATGGTCTCGCCTACTGTGAACAGTTTTTCTCGTTTGATTCCAGGATTTTGGGCTCCAACTGATGCAACCTGGGGTGTAGAAAATCGTACTACGGCACTACGTGTTATACCGGGAAGTGATAAGTCGCAGCGGGTTGAATATCGTTTGGGGTCTGCCGATTCGAATCCTTATTTGGCTTTGGCAGCCGCTTTAGGCTCTGGTTTGTATGGAATCGAACAAAAACTGGAACCATATCCCGAAATTAAAGGCAATTCTTATACACAGCAGCACGAAGCAGAGCTTGCTTTACCTCGAACTCTTTGGGAAGCGGCTACTCGTCTTAAGGAATCAAAAGCCGCTCGTTCTTTATTTGGCGATTCATTTGTTGATCATTTTGCTGCTTCTCGAGAATGGGAAGAGCGCGAATTTCGCCGTCATATTACGGACTGGGAATTGGACCGCTATTTTGAAATTATTTAACCTGGGTTTACTCGATTATGAATGACACATTGAAAACCTATTCGCCTATAGATAATTCTTTATATGTAGAACGTGCTTTTGCCAAAGATAATGAGATTCAATTTGCTTTGGAGAGGGCATTAAATGCAAAAAAACACTGGGCAGCTACTCCCCTTGCCGAGCGCGAGAGATACTGTACTGCGGCAGTAGATGCTCTGGTTGCCAACAAGAATGAGATTGCCAACGAAATTTGCTGGCAAATGGGGAGACCCATCCGTTATGCTGCTGGCGAAATTAATGGTCTTGAAGAGCGGGCTCGTTATATGATCGCTGCTGCACGTGATGCACTTGTCCCGATCTCATTGCCTGAAAAAATGGGCTTTATTCGTTATATCAAACGTGAGCCATTAGGACTCACCCTAGTTATTGCTCCTTGGAACTATCCTTACCTTACTGCTGTAAATGCGATTATTCCAGCCATAATGGCTGGAAACGTGGTGTTGCTCAAACATTCAGCGCAAACACCACTTGTAGCGGAGCGATTTGACCAAGCATTTAGAGAAGCCAATCTTCCGCAAGGAGTATTTCAGTATTTGCATCTAACTCATTCCGATACGGAAAAAATTTTGCGCGATTCATCAATAAATAATGTTGCTTTTACGGGTTCTGTTGCTGGTGGAGCGATGATAGAACGAGTAACCGCGGGACGTTTTTTAAGTATTGGCCTTGAGCTTGGAGGAAAAGATCCGGCTTATGTCCGTTATGATGCTGATATTAATAATGCAGTTGATACACTTATGGATGGGGCGTTCTTTAACTCAGGTCAATCTTGCTGTGGTATTGAACGTATTTATGTTCACAAGAGTGTTTACGAGCATTTTGTTAACAAGGCAGTAGCCTTGGTTAAACAATATAAACTCGGACGCCCTGATGATCCTGAAACAACCTTGGGGCCACTCGTTCGTCCTTCTTCGGTGGCGTTTGTACGCGCGCAGATTCAAGAGGCATTGGCGCAAGGAGCTGTAGCACATATTGATAGTCGAGATTTTGTAATGGATCAACCAGGTTCTGCCTATATGGCCCCCCAAATTTTAACGCAAGTAAACCACAAAATGCGGATAATGACCGAAGAGACATTCGGGCCAGTGGTCGGTATTATGTCTGTTGATAGTGATGAAGAAGCTATTGCATTGATGAATGACAGCGAGTATGGGTTAACAGCCGCTGTTTTTACTCAAGACATTTCCCAAGGAATTGCTATTGGTGAACAACTTCATACAGGAACATTTTTTATCAATCGTTGTGATTATCTAGATCCTGCTTTGGCTTGGACTGGAGTTAAGAATTCTGGGCGTGGATGTACGCTCTCTTCTATAGGATATGACTTACTGACTAGACCCAAATCGTATCATTTAAAAACGATTAACAGAGAAAGGAATCTACCATAATGAGTACATTACTGATGGCTAATTGGAATTATCCCACTTCGATAAAGGTAGGAGCAGGGCGTGTTCGTGAACTTGTCGAAGTTTGCCATACCTTGGGAATAAATTCACCTCTCTTGGTCACGGACAGTAACCTTGCGAAATTACCGGTGATTGAGTCAATATTGACACATTGTCGTGATACGGGCTTGTTTATTTCCTTATTCGCCGATGTAAAAGCAAATCCATCGGGAGAAAATGTCATGGCAGGTGTAAATGCCTATCAAAAGGGGCAACATGATGGGGTTATTGCTTTTGGAGGAGGCTCAGCTCTTGATGCAGGTAAAGCCATTGCTTTGATGATTGGACAAAAGCGTCCTTTATGGGATTTTGAAGACATAGGAGATAATTGGCGACGCGTCAATGCGGCAGGTGTCGCTCCAGTTATTGCTATACCAAGTACCGCAGGTACTGGTTCTGAGGTTGGGCGTGCTTCTGTGATAACCGATACGCAACAACAACGCAAAAAGATTATTTTTCACCCTAAAATGATGCCGGCTATGGTTATTTTAGATCCTGAATTGACAGTTGCTTTACCACCGAATATTACGGCAGCAACAGGTATGGACGCGCTGTCTCATTGTTTGGAGGCCTATTGTGCTCCCGGATATCATCCGCTTGCAGAAGGAATTGCTCTTGAGGGGATTCGTCTAATAAAAGAACACTTACCTCGAGTGATGCAAAATGGTAATGATATAAATTCCAGGACACAAATGCTTGTAGCTTCTTCGATGGGGGCAACGGCTTTTCAACGTGGTTTAGGCGCTATGCATGCACTTGCTCATCCTTTGGGAGCAATTTATGATGCGCATCATGGGCGATTAAATGCCATTCTCATGCCTTATGTATTACACGCTAATCGATCCGAGATTGAATACAAAATAACGCGGTTAGCGACCTACTTAGAGATTGAAAATGGGTTTGATGGATTTCTTGATTGGATAATCCAGTTGCGTCAAGAATTAGGCATCGAGCACAGTTTAGCTGAAATTGGTATTGATAAACGACATGCGGCACGTATTGCAACAATGGCGACGGAAGACCCTTCAGCACAGAGTAATCCAATTCTTTTTGACATTCAACAATATGAACGCATCCTTATTGCAGCAATTCAAGGCGATTCTTCCCGTCATTCAGAGATGGTGATGATGAGATTGACAGAAGCACCTTAAGGACCACCATGAACATTGGAATATTACAATGTGACCAAGTAGATCCAAGGCTAATTGAGGTACATGGAACTTACTCGGAAATGTATATTAAGCTACTGCATCAGGAAGGCCCCAATTTGTCATTCACAGTCTATGATGTTCGTTATGATGAATTGCCAAGTCATATTGATGCCGCTGATGCTTATGTTATTACCGGGAGTCGCTATGGTGTTAATGATGATTTAGCTTGGATTAGTGCACTTGAAGAATTCATTCGACGTCTTCATGCGGCAAGAAAAAAAATCATAGGGATTTGTTTTGGCCATCAGCTTATTGCGAAGGCGTTAGGGGGGAAGGTTATAAAATCTCATCAGGGGTGGGGTATAGGTATGTCTGTAAATAAAATTACCCAACACAAGCCATGGATGTCACCATCTCTAGGGATTTTAAATCTGATCGTTAGCCATCAGGATCAAGTTGTGTTTCTTCCTGAGGAGGCAGAGGTTCTGGCTGCTAGTGATTTCTGTCCGTTTTATATGTTGCAGATTGGCGACAACCTGCTCACCGTCCAAGGGCACCCTGAGTTCAGCAAAAGATATTCTCAGGCGTTGATTGAACTTCGCAAAAATAACTTAGGAAAAGAACTAGCCGCGCAGGGATTAAAATCATTGCAACAACACTGTGATGATAAGGTATTTGCCAAATGGGTTATTAATTTTTTGAGTTTCTAAAATAAGATAATGCCATACTTTTTTATTGAAATATCAATAGGTCATGGTTGAAGTTAAATTTATTTGCTAAAATCTAAAGGGATTTAAAAAAAATATTAAACTTATAGGGAGAATGAAATGAATCGTTTCGCTTTAATTGCAGCAACTGGTTTTCTAGCATTAGCGCTAACTGCATGTGGTGAGTCAAGTAACAAACCTACAGCTACCACTACTACTGAAACTACTACAACACAACAACCAGCTCCAGCACAACAACCCGCTGCTCCAGCGCAGCAACCAGCTGGTGGCAACCAAACTCAAAACCAGTAAAAGACTTTAACCTGGGTGAAGGCTTAGGCCGTAACCCAGGAACATTTCGGCCTATTGATGAGTCCTTTTGATAAATTAATCAAAGAAATTTCAGCAATTCTTAAAAAAATGAATTGGCAATTAGTTACGGCTGAATCATGTACGGGTGGGCTTATTGCAAGTTATCTCACTGAAGTTCCTGGTAGTTCAGTCTGGTTTGAACGTGGGTTTGTGACGTACAGTAACCTATCGAAAGAAGAGCTGCTTTCAGTGCCTAAGCAATTAATTGAAGAATACGGTGCGGTCAGTGAACCTGTTGCATTGGCGATGGCGACTGGTGCTTTGCAACATAGTGTAGGTCATGTAGCCGTATCGGTTACTGGTATTGCTGGCCCGGATGGCGGCAGCTTTGAGAAACCCGTGGGAACAGTGTGTTTTGGTTGGGCCGCTAGAGACATGAAGCCCAGGATATTAAGAAAACAGTTCACCGGAGATCGGCAAGATATACGCTTGGCTGCATGCCAGGAAGCTTTATCTGGTATTCTTTCTTATATAAAAATTGATAGACACTGATATCGTAAGAAATAGTGTTGCCGGGAGCATGGGACACTTTACAAGCAATTTTTGAAGTCTCAGATTAAAGTAAATTTCTCTATATAAATATTACTGCAGCTACCAACTCTTGATAAGCGCTCTATTTTTGTCCTATGGTTAGGCTTATTAAATCGTTAGCTACTTGGTGTGCATTTTGTTCAAATTCAAATTTCATTCGATCTTTCAAGGGTACATATGCTCTTTCTGGTGTAGGGAAAAATATATGCTTAGTGGCATTAGCAATATTTATTGCTGCACGTGCTGCATATAATGGAGCAGCTGTTACTTTGGAAGTTAGTTCTTCATTTTTACTCTGCATAATATCTACCTCGGAAAATATGTCTTACAATTGTACCAGATGATTAACCAACTATCAATCAGAGGCGGTTTTTCTACGGTAGGCTGGTTTCTTTTCTGAAAGCGACATTTTGGTTTTGCCGCATTTGAGCTTGAGCAAAAAAACTCCTTTAATACAGTGAATCAATTTGCTGCTTGTTCCTATCTGTGTGATAATTTTACCCTTGCATATAACTACCTGGAAAATATTATGGAAGAAAATAAACAAAAAGCATTATCCGCTGCCCTCTCGCAAATTGAACGTCAGTTTGGTAAGGGATCAGTGATGCGTATGGGCGACAGCACCGTATCCCGAGATATAGAAGCCATTTCAACTGGGTCTTTAGGATTAGACATTGCTTTGGGAATTGGTGGTTTACCCAAAGGACGTATTGTTGAAATTTATGGCCCAGAGTCTTCTGGTAAAACAACGTTAACCTTACAAGTTATTGCCGAATGTCAAAAAATGGGAGGCACTGCTGCATTTATTGATGCAGAACATGCCTTAGACCCCAGCTATGCGCAAAAGCTGGGTGTTAATGTGGATGAGTTACTGGTTTCTCAACCTGATACAGGAGAGCAAGCTTTAGAAATTACCGATATGCTGGTACGCTCAGCTGCGGTCGATGTTATTATCGTTGACTCTGTTGCTGCATTAACTCCTAAAGCAGAAATTGAAGGAGAAATGGGCGACTCACATGTTGGCTTACAAGCTCGACTCATGTCACAGGCTTTACGTAAATTGACTGCTAATATTAAACGCTCTAATACACTGGTCATTTTTATTAACCAGATTCGTATGAAAATTGGCGTAATGTTCGGTAGCCCCGAAACAACTACCGGCGGTAATGCATTAAAATTCTATGCTTCCGTCCGCCTGGATATTCGTCGCATTGGATCAATTAAAAAAGGCGAAGAAATCTTAGGTAGTGAAACACGAGTTAAAGTTGTTAAGAATAAAGTGGCACCACCATTTAAGATGACCGAATTTGATATTCTGTATAACGAAGGTATTTCTCGTGAAAGTGAAATTATCAATTTAGGTGTCCAACTCAATCTGATTGAAAAATCTGGGGCTTGGTACAGTTATAAGGGTGAGAAAATTGGCCAGGGTAAAGATAATGTTCGCTTATACCTGAAAGAGAATCCTCAAGTTGCAGCAACTCTCGAACATCAAATTCGTGCAGAGCTTTTAGAGAAAAAACTCCCTATGCTTGCGTCAGCTAGTGCCGACGAATTTGAGGCCGTTGATGACTAAAGCATTTGATTGTGCTGTGCGCCTGCTATCCAGGCGCGAGCACAGTGCACTAGAACTTTGTGATAAATTAAAGCAAAAAGGATATAGTGCTATAGAAGCAAAAATAGCATTGGATGAATGCCAACGCTTGGATTTGCAAAGTGAACGACGGTTTGTGGAGATCTACAGTCGTTCACGAATACGTCAAGGTTATGGACCTTTAAAAATAAGCCAGGAATTGACTAGTAAAGGAGTTGATAAGGAATTAATTCATCAGTTCTTGCAGCAAGAGCAAGATAATTGGTTGACTTATGCTTTAGATGTTTGGCAGAAAAAAAGTAAAGGTCAATGTGAGTTATCGTTTGATGAGCTCCAAAAACAACAGCGTTTTTTGCTTTATCGTGGATTTGGTATGGATACCATTGTTCAAGTGAAAAAAGAATTGAAAAAATAAAAATGAAATCGTAGCCTAGGTGCCTTGTAGCCTGGGTAATGTGCAGTAGTGCTTTTAAGTTAAGCAAAATTCCCTTTTCTCCAAAAGGGAGAAGGTGCCCGTTAGGGCGGATGAGGGGATTTACTATATTAGTCTCACCCCAGCTCTCTCCTATTGTTGAGAGAGGGCGTTTATTTTTAGATTAAAAGCACAATTTCTGCACATTTCCCGAGGACGGTTGAAAATTAAAATTAACTCAAATTGGTGTTGATTCGAAATGAAAAGTTCTGAAATTAGAAAAGCATTTTTTGATTATTTCACACAACGTGGTCATCAACTAGTGGAATCCAGCTCCTTAATTCCTGCTAATGATCCTACTTTATTGTTTACTAATGCGGGTATGGTGCAATTTAAGGATTTATTTTTAGGACTTGAAACACGTTCTTATCAGCGAGCGGTTACTGCCCAACGTTGTGTACGCGCAGGTGGTAAACACAATGATTTGGAAAATGTGGGGTATACAGCAAGACACCATACATTTTTTGAAATGTTGGGTAATTTTAGTTTCGGTGATTATTTTAAGCGAGAAGCAATAAAATTTGCTTGGGAATTTTTAACTCAAGTTCTGCATTTGCCCGAAGAGCGTTTGTGGGTGACAGTTTATAAAGAAGATCAAGAAGCAGAGGATATTTGGTTAAAAGAAATGAATGTTTCGGCTGCGCGTTTCTCACGTTGTGGAGAAAAAGATAATTTCTGGTCTATGGGGGATACAGGCCCTTGTGGTCCATGCACCGAGATTTTTTACGATCATGGTCCTGATATTCCAGGTGGTCCTCCAGGAAGTCCTGATGAAGACGGGGATCGATATATTGAAATTTGGAACCTGGTATTCATGCAATTTAATCGGGATAAAGATGGGAATTTGCATCCGCTACCCAAACCATCTGTAGATACAGGTATGGGACTTGAGCGACTCGCTGCCGTAGTTCAAGGTGTTCACAGCAATTATGAAATAGACAGTTTCCAGTATTTAATTCAATCGACAGCAAAACTTGGAACTATTACCAATTTAAACCACACTTCGTTAAAGGTAATTGCGGATCATATTCGTTCTTGTTCCTTTTTAATCGCTGATGGAGTGATTCCTGGTAATGAAGGACGCGGGTATGTGCTTAGAAGAATTATTAGAAGGGCAATAAGACATGGTAATAAGTTAGGCTTGCCAACTCCGTTTTTTTCACAATTAGTAGAACCTTTAATTACAGTTATGGGCGATGCTTATCCTGAATTGATAAAATCTAAAGCCCATATAGAAAAAATCCTCAACCAGGAAGAAAATCAGTTTGCCCGCACGCTTGATCAGGGATTACGTCTATTGCAAGAGCAAATGCATTCTCTTGGTGGCCACGAAATATCAGGGGAAATCGCATTTAAACTGTATGATACCTACGGTTTTCCTGTCGATTTGACTGCTGATATAGCTCGAGAGCAAGGCCTCTACGTGGATATGGATGGCTTCAATCAATTGATGCAACAGCAAAGAGAGCAGTCTCAGGCTGCCAGTCAGTTCAGCGTGGATTATAGTACTACTGCTCAATTGGATTACCAATCTAATTTTCATGGTTATGAACAAAACGAAACAGAAGCAAAAATTATTGCTTTGCTTCTAGAAGGAAATGAAGTTGATGCCTTAAGTCAAGGTACGAAAGGAGCTGTAGTTCTGGATCACACCCCTTTTTATGCGGAAAGTGGGGGGCAAGTAGGGGATAAGGGAATATTAATAAGTACAGGTTTTCGTTTTCGTGTCGATGATACGCAAAAAAAAGGTCAAGCCATAGTACATTATGGTGAAGTAGTGGAAGGTTCAGCGACCTTGAATCAGTTGCTGAAAGCAGAAATAGATAACGAGCGCCGAGAAGCAATTCGTATAAATCATACCGCAACTCATTTATTGCATGCTGCTTTAAAAACAGTAGTCGGACCACAAGTCCAGCAAAAGGGTTCATTGGTTGATGCAGAGCGAGCACGCTTTGACTTTTCTCATTTTGAATCATTGACCACAGAACAAATTAAAGAAATTGAATTATTAGTTAATGATCAAATTCGAGCCAACAACGAAGTTGTAACTCAACTCATGGATATTGATTCTGCCAAAAAAAGTGGTGCAGTTGCTCTGTTCGGAGAAAAATATACCGATAAGGTACGTGTATTATCTATGGGTGAGTTTTCTAAGGAGCTTTGTGGTGGAACTCACGCACGGAGGACAGGTGATATCGGGTTGTTTAAAATTGTTGCTGAATACGGAATTGCAAGTGGTGTAAGACGTATAGAGATGGTAACAGGTCGTTATGCGTTAGTTTGGGTTAATGAACAACAGTCACTTTTAAGTGAGTTGGCGTCATTGTTAAAAACCACAACGAATAACTTACCGGACAAGATAGGACAGCTTATCGCTGAACATAGAGGTTTAGAAAAAGAAATTGCCAAATTACAAAGTGAGAAAGCACAAAAATCAGGAGCAGATCTGGCAAATGAAGTAGAACAAATCAATGGAATCAGTCTATTGGTAAAACAATTGGAAGGTGTTGATAGCCAAACCATGCGTACAACCTTAGATCAACTGAAATCCAGACTTGATTCAGCTGTAATTGTTTTATTTACAGTGGATCAAAATAAAATGAATGTGATTGCTGGTGTAAGTAAGGGTATTTTAGGGAAAGCACCTACTGCGGCTACATTGGTAAAACATCTCTGTGGAAAGGGCGGGGGGCGTGATGATATGGCTCAGGGAGGAGGGGTTTTGCCGCCTGATTTGGATAATAAGATAGAAGAAATTAGAGAGATGGTACGCCATTCATAAATGATATCGTACTACCCACTAAGTTTTATACGGCGTTCCAAGTTCACACGGCTTCAGTCATGTACTATTATGTACACTCCTGGCCTTGTCTAAGACATAGTGGGTAATGCTATTTTATGCTGCCTGGATTTTTCTCCACCAGGCTAATTATCTGTAAAGTAATCATACATAAGGAGATGGCATGAGTTTTTTACAAGAGTTTAAACAATTTGCTATAAAAGGGAATGTAATTGATCTTTCTGTTGCTGTGGTTATTGGTGCGGCATTTGGCAAAATTATTAGCTCATTAGTTAGCGGCATTGTGATGCCTTTAATTGGCTTATTATTAGGTGGAATTAATGTCGCAAATAAAACGTTTTCCGTCGGTGATGCGATTGTAAAATGGGGAGAATTTCTCCAGGCCGTGATTGATTTTACAATCATTTCATTTTCAATTTTTGTAGCAATTAAAGCACTTTCTTTATTAAGAAAAAAGGAAGAAAAGCAAGAAAAACCAACTAGAGAAGAAACATTATTAACTGAAATTCGTGATTTATTGAAGGAGCAGGGTGCAAAAAGCGAATAATTTTTTGTAGCAAAATTCGTATTGTTTGTAGCCTGGATGCAGCGAAACCTTGGTTAATAAGGTTTCAGAACCCCGGGTTAGCTTTGCAGTACCCAGGCTATGTAAATTTCATGATTTTTTTACTCCACTGTTGCCTCAAAATGAAAGGTTATCGAAAGCCTTATTCGTTATCAAAGACTCCTAAGTATCTGTAAATCTGCTATAATTTTAAACAAGAATCATCATTAATAAGGATAGTTATGACTGGGCTCTTGAATTTAATTGCTGTTATTGTTGTCTTTGGGGTGGTTTTATGGCTAATCGATACTTTTATACCTATGCCACCATCAATTAAAAGCTTGTTAAATGTACTCGTTCTTATTATTTTAGTTATCTATATTTTACAATTTTTTGGCTTGATAAAAACAATTTTACCTATGATTAAGATTTTTAAATAAATCAATCAAATAATTGGTTTGCAGTTCAGCTAGATCTGGGATTTGGAGTAACCGCTCACACCTATTTGAAAATAATTAAGTAGCTGAGCTTAACATTTTGAAGTCTAGCATGGATACTTAGAGTTCTATAGCTGGACTTCATAAGCACTGTACCAGCCTACTCACGACCAATCAACGTTTCCCTGAGTTTTCGGCATGCGTGCGTGACTAAAGACAGAGCTGTTATTTAGCCTATAGCCTCAATGATTTTAGGAGGCGACTTAATGATAAATGGCACCAATAAACTAAACCCGGTCAAACAAGCATTTAGCAATTGGTGAGCCATCGTCAAACTATTGACCGCTATATTTTATGATCAAACTGTACTTGATTTTTGATGTTACTTAATAACTTTAGTTACTCTTGGTACACGTTGTAGTGCCAGTATCTTTTCCAGATTGAGATATCCAGTTGCCTTGTAAAGATCCGTCTTGTTTTAATGTAATGGACAATATACCCGAAATCGTGTTATCTACGGCCCCCCAAAAAGAAGTGCTCATAAAATTATTAATATTTGAACCCATTAATCCTGTACCATACAGTACTGGATTACCCGTGTTATCATCCCATTCAGAATTGTAAGTATCGCCAGTTTTCGATATGGTAAGAGAAAAACTCTTATTATCTAATAAAGAGCCATTCCATTGACATTTATAATTTCCTTCAATGGATTGAGATGTGCTGGCCGTCATATTGTCAGCATAAGCTGTGGTGATAATGAAATATAATATGGCTGTTAAAGAGATATCTACCAATGCTTTCATAACAAACTCCTTTTTGTTAATGACTGATGCACATGCCACTTTATGATGATTTTTTACAACTAATAGTGGCGGCTTGATTCTTATTACTTTGTGCCCACTTGCCTTCCAAAGTACCATCTGGTTTGATGATGATGTATTGGGCAAAAATAGTCGTCGGATCTTTAGACCACCAAAATAAAAATGAGAATGCATTATTCTGCTCTTTATTTTGTAAACCAATTCCAACAAGGCTTGGTGTGGTGTCATTCATTCCTTTTTTCGACATTCTATAACTATTGTTACTCCCTTTTTTTATAGTAAGGTATTCTGTGCCATCTGGCGGTGTAGAAAAAGGATCATGGAAATTGCATACATAGGTACCTGAAATGTCTGTCGTTGAAGTTTGAGTTATGGACGTATCTGCAAAAGCAGTCGATAAAAATGATAGACAACTCAATGTTCCTAGCATCATTGTGAGTGAAATCCTATTCATAGAGATCATAAAAAACTCCTTTTATTTATTTCATAATCTGTCCAAAATCTCTGCATTTATAAATTGAGTTATACATATTATAGATGATCTATCACGATCTTGTAGCGCTATAATTACAATCAACCCTTCTTTTTTGTAACCTGGAACTTTTCCTGAAGATTTCAACTGACTAAGAGAGCAGGTGCTTGCAATCTGGGGTTCTTCTGCCTTATTAAGGAACACTTCAATATGTTGCATCAAGTGCTATACAAGTCCAGATTATTTCAACATCATAATTTTTGCAGTTTCAGCTTTTTCAAATAACTCTTCTATTTTGGAGTCAATTGGAAAATTGTTGCTTTTACAGCTATCAAGATAGATTTGCTTTGGGGTGTAACCTAAATCATCTTCTAATGTAGCATTTGCTCCATTTTCCAAGAGGAATTCAATCCATAAATCCTTTCGACTGGCTGCCGCATGATGCAAAGCGGTCTTACAATAAAAGTCCATAGCATCTATTTGAGCGTTATATCTAAGAAGAAGAGTAGCAATTTGTTTCGTCTCTGCATTACAGTGTTGATTTAAAATTAATCCCATAAGTGGAGATTTAGTATTTTTTCCCCCTTGATTGGGATTAACATTATTCTTAAGCATCCGTTCAATCATGGGGATAATAGCAGAAAGATCTGTATACTTATAAAGACACATATTTTTATTAGCACAATAATGATATAAATTTTTGCAAAAAGAAAATTGTCTGTACGCCTCACTTGGATATATTATTGTGGACTTATTTAAGTCCATCTCTTTTGCTTGATTTAATTTGATCAAATCTGGATTTTCAGAAGAAATAGCCAGATTTATGTCTTGCAAAAGCGATGCAGAAATGTATTTTTGTTTATATAAAATATTCAAAATGGCTCTTAGCTTCGCTAAATCTATTGATGAAATTTCATAGTTCATATTTTCTTTTTCTAAATCATCATAGCTGAAACCAAATTCCTCCAGGTATTTTTCAAAAAGTATTGGATTTTTGGGTTTCTGAAAATTAACAGTGAACTGATTATCACCCCTATTGATAATTATAATTTTATGAAAATTCGCTACTTTATAAAAATGATAAATAAGTATTGCATAGAAAAGCACGAAATCTGTACGCCATCCTGATTCAGGTTCTCTTTTATAGTTGGTCAAATCAAATGGCGCCTGATCTTGACGAGGAGTTATCTCATCTGGGCTTTGTACAAAAAAGTTGTATTTACTGAGCATGACTGACATTGACTAATAAGGGAATCGCTAAATTTTACCCATTTTTTTATAAAGAAAGAATGGCAGCCGTTTGATTATTCCCATAATAATTTTCCAGAAATAAGGATAATAAAACATCCTTTTCTTATGTATCAGGGCGTTCCAACAGGCTTGTGCACAAAGGTCTGGAGGGGCTGCATAAAAAATTCCGGGCAAGCCATAAGTTTGTTTGGTATCAATAAAACCCAAGCGAGCAATGGTGATGTGTTGATTAGGACTGGCAGCTTGCTGTAAACCCTGAAGATAAATTTCAATGCTTGCTTTACTTGCTCCATACAGACTGTTTTTGGCGCGTCCACGACATGCAGCAACAGAACTTAAAAATAATAAATTATATTCTTTTTGCTGACGATTTAAGTAGGTGTGGATCAATAAAGTAGTGGTCAAAATATTTACTTTGATGAGGTGAGTGATGGTTTCAATATTCAAAAGATCGTTATCAGTGAAATCGCTGTGTGCAATCAATAAATCCAGTTCGCGGTTCTCAGTTTTAAAAACAGCAAGCAGATCATTAAATTGCTCAATCAAATCTAAAACAAGTACATCACAGCGTACTCGATATCGAAGTTTGATATCATTTGCAATCAGATCGAGTTGATTTTTCTGGCGCCCTACGAGAAGCAATTGATGTCCTGATCGAGCGGCAATATGAGCAAATTTTTCTGCAATGATGGAGGTTGCGCCTAATATGACCCATGTTCTTTGTATCATTTTTTTATCCCTAATCGGTTTGCCAGATCAGAGTTCATAATACATGCATGGCGCTTAAGAGTTTGCGAGAATTGTTCATGCTTCTCATACATCTGATGATATTGTTCTTCATTTAAAAGAAAGTCCTTAGCTAAATAAACTCGGCCATTGAGTTCAGTAATTAATTGGTTCATGGCATACATTGCCTGCTTTGCTTGTACATTATGAATAAAATCAACTGCCAGGGTAAATCCAGGTTGACAAAAGGAAAGTAAGCCTTCACCAGATTGAGTGAACAGCTTGAGTACAGCAAGGGTTGGTGTTGCCTTATGAAGGCGAATCAATTGTACTAATCGCTCCAAAGTGGTTGAAGCATGATCAGTACTAAAAACTGCCTGAAATTGAACTAATCCTTTAGGTCCATAAAGTCTGTTCCAGTGCATGAGTTTATCCAGGGGATTATTAAATTGTTCAAGCGTTAGTTTTTCTTGTCCTTTTTTATGGTTAAAAAAAATCTGGTTAAATAATTTTATACCCCACGGCCTGATTAAAGAAAAAGGAATTTTGGGTATGGAGTGAATTTTTAATTTTTTATCGTCGAACGGATCACAATAATCTGCCACAGAAAAAAGAGCGCGGGGAACCGGATTGAGTAGATCAAGCCAAGCTACTTGATAATCATGATGAATGCCTTCTGTCACCATATATTCGGTGAGTGATTGGAGCGATTCAAATTGTTTATGTTTGGTTTGAACAAATCGAGGAGCCTTTTTTAGACGGAGTGCTGCACGGGTAATAATCCCTGTAAGACCTAAGCCTGCGATCGTCGCATGAAATAATTCGTTATTTTCAGAACGGCTACAATGAATTTTCTTACTTCCAATCAATAAATCGAATTCAATGAGATGGTGTCCAAAACTACCTTCGAGATGATTGTTTTTTCCATGCACATCGTGAGCAATTCCACCCGCAACTGTAGCATGGACAGTCCCTGGGAGAACGGGAGGAATGAAATCAGGATGCACTAAAAATAAATCTTTAAGTGGAACCCCTCCTTGACAGGTTACAATACCCGTTTCGGGATTAAAATTGATAAAATGATTCAGGCGTTCGCTATCAATAATAAAACCATCAGTATTAAAACAACTGTCGTTATAGCATAGCCCTGAACCACGTACGAGGATGTTTTCTTGGGGATTGTGGGCAAGGTAATCAGCAAGTTGTTCTTCATTATCAGGACGTAAACAGAACGACTGGCTATAGCGCGCACGGCTAAAATTGGTTAATGTTTTTGTTTTGCTGCGCATTTTATATGTGGTTTCATCATTTCCAATATTTATGACTATAATTCATTTAGAAACATAATTAAAAGGAATTATGATGAAAACTATTTTAATCTTTTTAGGCTTTCTCTTTTCCCTTTCTGTTTTTGCAGCAGATATTCCTCAGGATTATTTAGGCGCACAAAAATATGACAAAACCCAGTGTTTTCATAATACAAGTCAAGATTGTATTAATTCGCAATGCCTGAACTCTTCTGAAATCGATTGTCAGGATAATTGCCGAAAAATGGCGCAGGCAAAATGTCAACAACAAACTAATGAGTAAGTTTGTCTTTGCTTTTTCTCAAATTAAGTTTGATATATTGTCAAATGATTGGCATATGATTTTTGACTGTCCATGCAAACATGTCACTGGTTATCTTGATTAATCTCAAATTGGCAAACACCTCAATTTCATTTCAGTATTGTGGCCTTCATCCAGGCTACAATTCTACTTTAAATGACAAGACTATTTTATAAATGGCATACAGTTTGCATAAGGCTATTCAATAGAAGAATCATGATGCTTACTTGAATTTAATGAGTTAAATTCAAGTTTAAAAAATTTGTATGGATTGCTTATATGGCTGATAAAAACGTTTTATCACAAGAAGAAATAGATGCATTACTAAAAACAGTTGGTGAATCTCCTGAAGAGGGTCATCAAGAATCAGAAGGTGAAACACTTACTAAAGAAAAATCGGATCATAAAAAAGCAAAAACGAATAAAAATGATGTAACGAACTCTACATTTGAGCCAATTGAAATAAAAAAAGAAAATGATGTAAAGACACTTAATTTTACGGCTCAAGAACGTATTGTCAAAGGCAAGCTGCCCGTATTAGATAGAATTTATGACCGCGCAGTGCGTCTGTTTGCATCTGATATTTATAATGTGACCGCCAAAGATTTTGAGATTAAGCAAGATCCATTACTTATTATAAAACATCGCGATTTCATGGAGAGTTTGCCTAACCCAAGCTTAATGAGTATTTTTAAATTCAAACCATTACGCGGCAAAGGCATAATTCTTTTTGATAGTACTTTTGTCTATGATCTTGTCGATTATTATTTTGGCGGTAGTTCCCAATTCTTTGCCCAAAAAGACAGAACAGATTTTACTGCAACTGAGTTGCGTGTTATGGAGGTGATCACGAAAAAGCTCATTGCTAACCTGAGTCAAGCTTGGAAGCCCATTATTCAGCTTGATATCACCAAATTTAATGATGAAACAAACCCACAGTTAGTCAATATAGCAGAACCCGAAGAAATGCTATTAGTAGCGCGTTTTTCCATGGATTTTGGCAAAGAAATAGGTATTTTCTATTTTATTTTGCCTTATTCGATGGTTGAGCCAATCAAAGAGCAATTGGAGCTTGGTGCTTCTCGTCCAGATGATGAAATTGATCCAAACTGGGTCAAATCATTAAAAGAAGAGTTAATGGATGTTGAATTAACTGTGAGCTCGGCAATGGCTGAAACCAAAAGCACTCTCGGTGCTGTGATGTCATGGCAAGTAGGGGATTTTATACCTATGGAAATGAAAGAAATAGTTACTTTGGATATTGAAGGAACTCCAGGATTTACGGCAACTCAAGGTACTGCGAATGACAAGCGTGCTGTAAAAATAATAAAAAATATTAGTTATTAGGAGATGAGGAATGTCTCAAGAAGCAATAGAACAACCCAAACCATCAAATACTCTTCCTCAGGAAGCAGACAGTGAAAAAATGGATTTGATTCTGGATATCCCTGTATCTGTGACTGTAGAAATCGGCCGCACTAAAATGACGATTCGTAATTTACTCCAATTAAACCAAGGAGGAATTGTTGCCCTGGATCGTTTAGCAGGTGATCCGCTTGATGTTTTAGTCAATGGGACTTTAGTTGCACATGGGGAAGTGGTAGTGGTTAATGATAAATTTGGTGTGCGATTAACCGATATCGTCAGCAAAGCAGAACGAATTAAGCGGTTAAGATGATGCAATCTGCACTCAATCAGGGAGAGCTCATGCGTGTTGTCATGGGCTTATTGTTGGTTTTATTGCTTATCCTTCTATTGTCTTGGCTGGTGAAGCGGTTACATGGTATGCAAATGAGCTCGACAAAAGGATTTCAATCCATAGCGAGTATGATTTTAGGACCTAAGGAAAAAATTACCTTGTTAAAAGTAGGGACGCGTTATTTGTTGGTTGGATCAGGTTCCGGGCATGTCACGCTGCTTTATGATTTTGGTGAAGAACTACCGACAGGTTTTGATTCCAAAAATAAAACTTCATTTGCAGTGCTACTTAAATCAGTTACGAAATCATAAGATGAATAAAATGAATTTAATGATGCGATATCCATCCTATAACATAGAGAGAGTTAGTTTTTATAAATCTCGAGTTAGTCTACGTTTCACTCTAGCCTCTGTATGTATCATTTTGTTGTGTTTGGTTCCTCTTGCTGTGCAGGCTGCGCCTTTATCTTTACCTGCCATGACAGTACAACCTGGAGCAAATGGTGAACAAACTTATAGTGTTAATCTGCAAATTTTGATTTTTATGACCTTGTTAACTGTTTTGCCGGGGATGTTGATGGCAATGACGGCTTTTACAAGAATCATTATTGTACTTTCTATATTACGCCAAGCTATAGGCTTGGCGCAGACTCCTACGAACCAAATCTTAATTGGTATTGCGTTATTCATGACTTATTTTGTGATGAATCCTGTTTTTAATAAGATCAATGATACAGCAGTGCAGCCTTATCTTGCAGAGACTATGAAATTCCCACAAGCTTTGGCAAATGCACAGGTTCCTTTGCGTGAGTTTATGTTAAATCAAACTCGAAAAAATGATTTGTCGTTGTTTGAAAAATTTGCTCAAAAAAATCCGGCGAACCTTAACGAAGTGCCAATGAGTGTAGTGATTCCCGCATTCATTACCAGTGAATTAAAAACAGCGTTCCAGATTGGCTTTATTTTGTTTTTACCTTTTTTAATTATTGATATGGTGGTATCCAGTGTTCTGATGGCTATGGGTATGATGATGCTTTCACCTTTGATTATTTCATTACCCTTTAAGATCATGCTTTTTGTTATGGTTGATGGGTGGACACTTATTTTGGGATCGCTGGCGTCGAGTTTTGCTATGAGTTAAATGCCTCATTTTGCGTCCAGATTAGGAATTATAGGGAAATAAAAATTATAGGGAAATAATATGACCCCAGAGTCTATAACTTCTATATTTAGCGAAGGTGTGTATTTGATGTTGTTATTGATCATGGTACTCATTCTTCCTGGCTTGATTGTTGGTGTGATTGTTTCGATGTTTCAGGCAGCGACACAGATTAATGAAACGAGTTTAAGCTTTATACCTAAATTATTTATTACTTTTTTAATGCTCGTATTTGCCGGTCCTTGGTTATTGAAGACTATGGTGAATTACACTGATTCTTTAATTACCAATATTCCTTATTTAATCGGTTAACTGAATATGAAACTGGATTATCCAACCATAATACATATGATAAGCCAGGTTATTTGGCCAATGGGGCGCATTGGTGGGTTACTGCTTACCGTACCTGTTTTTTCTTCTGTCTTATTACCTGCCCGTATTAAAATTATTTTACTGTTTGTTTTAAGTTGTGTCTGTGCCTTTATGGTTCCGAAAGAGCTTTCTTTTCTGAATTTTAATGGACTGTTCTTAGCTTATATCATTCAGGAAGTACTCTTTGGACTATTAATGGGATTTGTTTTGCAGCTTGTGTTTCAGGTTTTTGTTTTGGGCGGACAAATTATTGCAATGCAGGCAGGTCTTGGTTTTGCGGTGATGGTGGATCCTGCAAGCCGGGCAAGTGTTCCCTTGGTTAGTCAGTTTTATTCAATGATGATGACCTTAATATTTTTGGCGCTTAATGGACATTTAACTGTTTTTGAAACTTTATTAGATAGTTTTACAGTTATGCCTGTAGGACAGTTATCTGTAACTCAATCGATGGTCTGGAATGTTGTTTTATTTTCGGGATGGATGTTTAAACAGGCACTATTGATTTCAATCCCTGCTTTATTGTCTTTGCTTATTGTGAGCCTTGCATTCGGAATTATGTCTCGAGCAGCCCCACAATTAAACATTTTTTCTCTAGGATTTCCCATTACCTTAATTATGGGGATAGTAGTGATTAAGGTAGGTTTGTCGAGTATTGCGGTACAAATGACAGATCTTATCAAAGAAGGAGTGCGCTTTATGATAGGGATGTTACCCCGATGAGTGATCAAGAACAGGCTCAAGAAAAAACGGAACAGCCCTCGGCCAAGCGCCTTAGAGACGCGCGTAAAAAAGGTCAGGTTGCACGATCAAGGGATTTCAATAGCACAGTAACGTTACTTTTTACGGCGGTAGGATTCCTTATTTTTGGAAAGCAATTGGCGCTGCAATTAGCAGTCATGATGCGCCATGCTTTTGAATTCGACACGCGAGTTATACTTACTTCTGCTGTGGGCGTGGAGCGTTTATATTTTCTAGTTAAGATGGGATTTTGGTCCTTAATGCCTTTGTTGGTGATTATATTTCTCGTTACCCTGGCAGCACCCCTGCTTATGGGAGGCTGGGTGTTTAGTGGCCAAGTGTTACAGCCTAAATTTTCGCGACTCAATTTCTTTCAAGGAATCAAACGTATGGTTTCGTTGAAAGGTTTTGTCGAGATGTTCAAATCATTGTTTAAGTTTCTCTTGGTCGCAGTGGTGGCCATAGTAGTACTTAAAGCACAAATTCCTGCATTACTCAATTTGGCACATGTTCCTATAGAAACAGCGATTAGTACCGGCAGTCTGGTCGTAGTGAAATCTTTTGTATTGATTGCTGCTAGTTTGATTTTGATCGCTGCTTTTGATGTACCTTTTCAATTGTATGAGCATCATAAAAACATGAAAATGACGATGCAAGAATTGCGAGATGAATACAAAGAAATGGAAGGTAAACCCGAAGTAAAAAGCGCTATTCGTCGTGCTCAGCAAGAGATATCGAGACGACGCATGATGAATGAAATACCTAAGGCAAATGTGGTTCTAACAAACCCTACCCATTATGCTGTAGCGATCAGTTATAAAGAAAAGAGCCATAAAGCACCGATAGTTGTGGCAAAGGGTAAAGATTTGATTGCTTTTCAAATAAATAAAATTGCGACATCACATAAAATTCCCATTATTTCAGTACCGCCTTTGGCACGAGCGCTTTATTTTTCTACAAAGTTAAATGCAGAAATACCGAGAGGGCTTTATGTCGCTGTAGCTCAGGTTTTAGCTTATGTATTTCAACTGCGTGACAAGGAACGTTATGACTATAAACCTTCTGTATTACAGAATGTTCCTATTCCAGCAGAGTTAGTGCGTGATGCAGAGGAGGCTGCTAATGAATAAAGCATTACAGTATATGCAATATTGGATGCATCAAGGTTTGGGTACCCCCTTGGTACTAATCATCATGCTCGGCATGATGATGTTACCTATGCCACCATTTTTATTGGATATGTTCTTTACTTTTAATATCGCTTTGTCACTTGTAGTCTTGTTAGCGGTGATTTATAGCGAACGACCTTTGGATTTTGCTGTATTTCCAACCGTTATATTACTCGCAACGTTACTACGTTTGTCGTTAAACGTAGCCTCAACGCGAGTCGTTTTATTAAATGGTCATAAAGGTACTGATGCAGCTGGGCATGTGATTCAATCCTTTGGTGAGGTCGTTATTGGCGGAAACTATGCTGTAGGTCTCGTCGTATTTATGATTTTAGTAGTCATCAATTTTGTTGTAGTAACCAAGGGTGCTGGGCGTGTATCAGAAGTAAGTGCTCGCTTCACTTTAGATTCTTTGCCTGGAAAGCAAATGGCGATCGATGCGGATTTGAATGCCGGTTTAATTAACCAGGAGCAGGCGGTAAAACGTCGATTGGAAGTGGCACAAGAAGCAGATTTCTATGGTTCGATGGATGGTGCTAGCAAATTCGTTCGTGGTGATGCAATTGCCGGGATTTTAATTCTGGTTGTTAACATTATCGGTGGATTGATTATTGGGGTTTTTCAGCATGGGATGAGTATTTCTGATGCATTGCATAACTATATTTTATTAACTATAGGTGATGGTTTGGTAGCGCAAGTACCCTCGTTAGTTTTATCAACCGCAGCGGCCATCATTGTTACTCGAGTTTCAAGTGCACAAAATATGGGACATGCGGTGATTTCTCAGTTACTTGCTAATCCACGTTCATTAATTATTGCATCAGGTATTATTGGATTGATTGGTATTATTCCTGGAATGCCTCATGTAGCATTTATTCTCCTTTCTGCTGGTTTAGCAGGAATTGCTTATTTGTTTCTTCAGCAAGATAAAGCAAAACAGAAAGAACAGATTAACCAGGAAAATGAATCTCTGGCAGTTCAAAATCCAAATATCTCCACGGAATTGTCATGGGATGATGTGAATCCTGTTGATGTAATAAGTCTTGAAGTAGGATATCGCTTAATTCCTTTAGTGGATCAAGCACAAGGAGGACTTTTACTTGCTCGAATTAAAGGGGTGCGAAAGAAAATATCACAAGAATTGGGTTTTCTAATTCCTTCAGTACATGTCCGTGATAATTTGGATTTAAAACCTAACCATTATCGAATTAGTTTGGCAGGGGTAGTAATGGGGGAAGCGGCGATTCATCTTGATCGTTGCTTGGCTATAAATCCTGGGCAAATTTTTGGCGAAATTGAGGGGATAAGAACTCGTGATCCAGCTTTTGGTATGGAAGCCGTTTGGATTAATGAAAGTCAAAGAGAGCAAGCACATACCTTAGGTTATACGGTGGTCGACTCTTCGACGGTTGTTGCCACACATTTAAGCCAAATATTAGAGCAAAACAGCCAGCAATTGTTAGGTTATGAAGAAACTCAACAGCTTTTAGACAAGCTTGCAGTTAGCTCACCTAAACTAGTGAAAGAATTAGTACCCGATGGTCTTTCTTTAGGAATGGTTAGTAAAGTGTTACAAGGTTTATTAACGGAGCATATCCCTCTAACAGATATTCGCACTATAGTCGAAACTTTGGCGGAATTAGCGCCAAAATCTAAGGATACGGAGTATTTAATCAGTCAAGTCCGTATTGCTTTATCTCGATTAATTACCCAAAAAATCAGTGGTGTTCATGAGGAGCTACCAATTATTACGTTAAAACCTGAGTTGGAACAATTATTGCAAAACATTATTCAAAGTAGTGGATCTGGAGGCGTAAATTTCGAGCCTGGAATGGCAGATAAAATACAACATTCTTTGACACAATTAGCAATGCAACAACAGGCGAAACAAGAAAGTTCAGTATTAGTAGTACAGCCAGGAATTCGAGCAGTATTGGCACGATTTGTGCGTAATATATCTCATGACTTTCATGTTTTGTCTTATCAGGAGATCCCTGATAATAAACAAATAAGAATAGTAGGCACAGTAGGATAAAAATGATAACTGAAGACAAACTTCTCAGTTTTCTTACAAGCGAGCTACAATTTCTAAAGAGGCATTGCGTGAATAGTGACAAATTTCTTCATAAGCAGGAGGCTTTATGAAATTAAAACGTTTTGTTGCGGCCGATACACGCAGCGCTATGAAACAAATTAAAGAGACACTTGGTGCCGATGCCGTCATTTTGTCCAGCCATCATATTGATGGTGGTGTAGAAGTCGTGGCTGCAATTGATTTTGATGAAACAATTCTTTCAACTTCAGCAGCAGTGGCATGTGCTGAGCCAACCAGTCAGACTAATAAATTTCAAATGCAAACACCGCTTGATGATATGCGTCAGGAAATTCAAACACTAAGAGGTATGCTTGAAGCACAATTAAGAGGAAATGTTGGAGTCTATGAACCTTTACATACTATTTTGCTCCAAAAACTTTTGTATCTAGGGGTAAGCCACACCACCGCTGCGACTTGGGCGTGTTCTGTGCGCTCTGATTTAAATCAACAAAGAGGCTGGGAATCTGTATTGAATCTTATTTCGGATCAATTAGCCATTTGTGATACACGTCGAATAGAAGAGGGTGGGGTTTATGCTTTTGTTGGACCAACTGGTGTTGGAAAAACGACAACGTTGGCTAAAATTGCAGCGAGATTTGCTTTGAGGTTTGGAGCAGATAAGTTAGGTCTAGTCACAATGGATACTTATCGAATAGCGGCACAAGAACAACTCATGATGTATGGAAAAATCTTGGGGGTTAAGGTGTGTGTTGCTCAAGATGAGGTTTCTTTGGCACGCGTGTTACGGCAATTAAATGATAAAAAATTAATTTTGATTGATACAGCGGGAATGAATCCAGCAGATGAGCGAGTTGTAAAACAAATGCATGTATTAGGCACTTATTTGCAATCGATTTCCAAGGTTTTGGTTTTACCTGCAACAAGTCATTACCAAGTGTTAATTGATGCTATAAGACGTTATGAAGCAAATCAAATTGATCAGTGTATTTTGACAAAACTGGACGAGTCGCTCGCTGTGGGTGGTGCACTAAGTGCACTTATTGAGTCGGGTTTAGGTGTGAGCTATTTGACGCACGGGCAACGTGTACCTGAAGACATTAAAATGGCAACACGCCATCAGCTTGTTGAATTATTTGCTGAACAGGAAGCACAACTGTTTCGGACAGATAATGTTAGGAAAGCACATCAAAGTGCTGGGAGAGAATATCATGTCTAAAGTGAGACGAAATATAAGTGATCAAGCTTCAGGTCTGAGAAGTCTATCGCGTGCGAAGCCGATCAAGGTAATTGCAGTCTCTGCCGGAAAGGGCGGGGTTGGCAAGAGCAATGTTTCTGTTAATTTGGCAGTTGGTTTGGCTCAACTCAATAAAAAAGTAATGCTACTTGATGCTGATTTGGGATTGGCAAATATCGATATCATGCTAGGATTACATACTAAATATAATCTGTCGCATGTAACTCAGGGAATTTGTCATTTAAGTGACATTATTTTGCCAGGACCTAATGGTATCAGTGTCATTCCTGCAGCTTCCGGAACCGAGTTTATGACTCAACTCTCTCCAACAGAGTTGGCTGGGATTATTGATGCATTTAATGAGCTTACTGATGATTTGGACTACATGATTATTGATACCGCTGCTGGCATATCTGACACGGTTTTGAGTTTTACTCGTTCATCTCAAGAATTAATTGTAGTTGTATGCGATGAACCTACCTCATTAACCGATGCATATGCTTTAATTAAAGTAATGAGTAAGCGTTATGAATGGACACGTTTTCATATTTTAGCCAATATGGTAAGAAATGAGCGAGATGGACGAGAATTATTTAACAAATTATTTAAAGTTTCCGAGCAATTTCTTGAGGTTCAGCTAGACTATTTAGGAGCAGTTCCTTTTGATGAACACATACACAGGGCAGTGAAAATGCAAAAACCCGTATTAATTGCTTATCCTGATTCTGCCGCTGCACTGGCGATGAGGCAGTTAGCAGACGAAGTATCTGAATGGCCACCTAGTTCTCTACTGGGGGGTAATACCAGTTTCTTTTTAGAGCGTTTAGTCGCGGGTGAATTTTAAGGAGATTAATGTGGATGCTTTGGCTGCCTATAGCAAAGTGAACCAGCAAATTCAAGAAACGCTGGTAAAAACTCACGCCTTGTTGGTTAAGCGCATAGCACATCATTTATTGGGGCGTTTGCCACAAAGCGTACAACTAGATGACTTAATACAAGCGGGAATGCTTGGTTTGCTGGAAGCAACAAGACATTACGACTCTTCCAAGGGGGCTTCATTTGAAACCTATGCGGGGATCCGAATCAGAGGATATATGCTTGATGAAGTAAGGCGTAATGATTGGGTACCTCGTTCGGTGTATCGTAATGCAAGAATGATTTCTGAAGCAGTAAAAATTGTTGAGCATCGATTAGGAAGAGAGGCCAAAGATTCAGAAATAGCAGCTGAACTTGGAATATCACTTAATGAATACCATGAAATGTTACAAGACTCAGTGAGCAGTCATTTATATGGTTTTGAAGATTTGGGTGTTACTGATGATGCTTTACAGGTCGAAGATGGATACGCCTCTACCGAGCCTCATGTTAACGTATTTCATAATGATTTGATGCGACGTTTATCTGAGGTAATTCGTGGATTGCCCCATAAAGAGCGAATGGTGCTCTCTTTATATTACGAACAAGATTTAAACCTAAAAGAAATTGGAGAGGTTATTGGCGTTAGTGAGTCACGTGTTTCACAGATCCTCAGTCAGGCAACACATCGTATTAAATCACGATTACCGGAATAACAAGAATGGATGCTTTAACTTTAATAGGGATGTTAACCAGTTTTTTAGCTATTACTTTAGGTCAAATGTTAGAGGGTGGAAGCATGCAGACCCTACTGAACTTTTCTGCATTGCTCATTGTGCTGGGAGGAACTATCGGTGCTGTTATGGTGCAAACACCACTAAGTACCTTTAAACGTGCATTTAAAATCTTGCCCTGGGTTGTTGTCCCTCCCAAACTCGATTTTGAACCCTGCCGCAACAAGATGTTCGAGCTGGCGCGAAAAGCCCGTCAGCTGGGTTTACTTTCCTTGGAAGAGCATTTAGAAGTTGAAAAAAATCCACTTATTAATAAGGGATTAGAGTTGTTAGTTATTGGTGTAGATAAACTGACGATAAGACAAGTTCTTGAGGATGAGATTGATCGTGTCGAAGCACTTGACTCTCATGCCGCACAGGTTTTTGAAAGTATGGGGGGATACAGTCCAACCATAGGAATTTTGGGTGCGGTATTGGGATTGATTCAAGTGATGCGCCATTTATCAGAGCCAAGCGAATTAGGTTTAGGTATTGCAGTAGCGTTCGTAGCTACTATTTATGGAGTTGGAATGGCTAATCTTATTTTTTTACCGGTGGCGAATAAATTAAAAAGTTGTATCGCTCGCCAAGTGCATTATGACGAAATGATTGTAGAAGGGGTAGTTGCCATCGCATCCGGAGAAAGTCCAGGAATTTTGCTGTTAAAACTTAATAATTTTGGCCAACAGAAGAAAGATGAAACAAAGAAAAAAAAGAAATGAACAGCAGAACGATCATCATCGTTGGGTTGTCTCTTATGCAGATTTTATTACCTTGCTATTTGCATTCTTTGTAGTGATGTATGCTATCTCCTCCGTAAATATTTCAAAGTACAAATCCCTTTCAGAGGGAATGAAATCAGCGTTCAATAAAAAAGATGAGGCTCGGGCACTCACATCAACGAAAAGTATAAAAGACGGACCGCAAACCAAACAATTTAAAGGACCTTTTAATGATGGACTTGATGAATTAAATCAATCATTGGCTGATTTGGAAGATGGAAATTACAAGATCAATCGACAAGAAGGTTGGGTTGAATTGGATATTAACTCAGGTGCTTTATTTGACTCAGGTGAATCAGATTTAAAACCAGAAGCTTTTGTTAAATTAATGCGATTAGCCACAAAAATTAAAAAATCATCTTCTATTGTTGCCGTAGAGGGCTATACAGACAATATTCCTATAGAGACGCCACAATTTCCCTCAAATTGGGAGCTTTCAGCTATGCGTGCAGCAGTTGTTGGGCGTATTCTAAATTCCTTTGGAATTGAAACACAGCGCATTTTAGTGACGGGTTATGGAGAACAATATCCGGTTGCTGATAATGTTACAGAACAAGGGCGAGCTGCAAATCGTAGGGTGACAATCATAATTGCGTTAAATCGTAATATTCCTCGTCTTTTAAATCCATCGCTAAGTCAACCAGCAGCCCATCGTGTAGTCATCGGGGATAAGGATATAAAATGATAACTTTTCTTTTAAGTTTAAATGTGCTTATTTTTGTATTCGTACTGAATTACTTATTTAATCAGCGGAAGAAATTAATTGATTTTCAAGAAAAATTGGATATCCAGCAAAAATTAATAGAGCAAATCACAAAAGATCATCCTGTGTTGATTCATGCTGATTTATTATTTTCTAAACAATTAAAAGAGATAAATACTCAATTGATTAGTATGGATAATCAAATCCAGGATTTGGAAAATAAACGAGCTAATGATGGCGGATATCGCCATGCTTTGCGTATTTTAGAAATGGGGGGTAATCGAGATGAAATTGTTGAAAGTTGTCATTTATCTCCTGCAGAAGCTGATTTATTAATGAACTTGCAAGCCTATCGGACCGCAATGAAGACTTCATAGTCTGTTTTTTTGCCTACTTTCACGGTAAAATCGCAAACTTATTTTTTTACATAGTCGCGCTTTAGTTGAATTTAGCTCGAGTGCAGCGTAGTCACTCTGCTTTTAAGTTAAGCGAAATTCCCTTCTCCCCAAAAGGGAGAAAGTGCTCGTTAGGACGGATGAGGATATTTATTAGCTCATTCTCCCCCTAACCCCCCTCCCAGTAATGGGAGAGGGGAGTTTATTACTAACTTAAAAGCAGAGTGACTACGCTGCATCCAGACTACATTGAGATTAGGGCTGGGATCTAATTACTAATTTTAAAGAGACACTTATGTTAGAAGTAAACCAAATTAATCTTAATCTGGTGGATCTTATTAAGCGAGTAGACGCGCTTAGGGGGTATCTTTGACTTTGACGCTAAGAATGAGCGTTTAGAAGAAGTCGTTCGAGAATTGGAGTCATCTACAGTTTGGGATAATCCGGAGGTTGCTCAAGCCCTGGGTCGTGAACGAACACAGTTGGAAGCAGTTGTTTCAACTTTAACTCAATTAGGTCAATCCATTACTGATTTAAATGAATTATTTGAAATCGCGCGTGAAGAAGGCGACGAACAAACCATTAATGAAATTGGTGAAGAGTTAATTTCTATTGAGAAAAAAGTCGCTGATTTAGAGTTTCGTCGGATGTTTTCTGGGAAAATGGATGACTCAAATGCTTACTTAGATATTCAATCAGGTTCTGGTGGTACTGAAGCTCAGGATTGGGCCGAGATGTTATTGCGTATGTACTTACGTTGGGGTGAGCAACATGGATTTACTACGGAGCTGATTGAGTGTTCTCCGGGTGAAGTTGCTGGTATTAAAAGTGCTACTATTTATTTTAAGGGAGAGTATGCTTTTGGATGGTTGCGTACAGAAAGCGGAGTGCACCGTTTAGTGCGAAAATCTCCTTTTGATTCAGGAAATCGACGACATACTTCTTTTGCAGCAGTATTTGTTTCACCTGAAATCGATGATGATATTGATATAGAAATTAATCCTGCTGATTTACGTATTGATACGTACAGGGCTTCCGGGGCCGGAGGGCAGCATGTTAACCGAACTGACTCAGCAGTGCGTATTACTCATGCACCAAGTGGAATTGTAGTACAATGTCAGAATGATAGAAGTCAGCATCGTAATAAAGATCAGGCAATGAAACAGCTGCGTGCTAAGTTGTATGAGCTGGAAATGCAAAAGAAAAATGCAGAGCAGCAAGCGTTAGAAGCCAGTAAATCAGATATAGGTTGGGGATCCCAAATTCGTTCATACGTTTTGGATCAATCTCGTATTAAAGATCTGCGAACCAGTGTTGAAACAAGCAATACACAAGCAGTTTTGGATGGGGCGTTGGATCAATTTATTGAAGCCAGTTTAAAGGCAGGAGTAGGGCAGCATGAGTGAAGAACATATTGAACATATAGATGAAAGCGAAGTTTATTATATTCGTAAACAAAAATTGGCTGAATTACGTACAAAAGGTTTTAATTTTCCAAACCAATTTCGTCGTGAAAATTTAGCTCAAGAAGTCATAAAACATTATGACTCATTAGATAAAGAAACTTTAGCACAACAACATATTAAGGTTACTGTTGCCGGCCGCATCGTATTGAGGCGTATTATGGGCAAGGCCAGTTTTTTCCATATTCAAGATTTTTCTGGACGGATTCAAGTATATATCCGAGCTAATGATCTTCCCGAGCAATATGAGGAATTCAAGCATTGGGATTTAGGTGATATTGTTGGGGTTCAAGGTGAGTTATTCAAGACAAATACGGGTGAGCTTACCGTAAATGCGGAGCATATTGAGTTATTGACGAAATCATTGCGCCCCTTACCTGATAAATTTCATGGGTTAGCCGACCAAGAAGTTAAGTACCGTAAACGCTATGTGGATTTAATTGCTAATGATGAAAGTCGCCTTACATTTTTAACACGTTCGCGATTAATTCAAGCCTTTAGACAATTTATGGATCAACACTATTTTCTGGAAGTAGAAACACCCATGATGCATCCCATCCCGGGTGGGGCTATGGCACGTCCTTTTGTTACGCACCATCATACTTTGGATATGACCATGTATTTGCGCATCGCGCCTGAGCTTTATTTAAAACGTCTCGTTGTAGGCGGATTTGAGCGCGTTTATGAAATTAATCGTAATTTCCGTAATGAAGGAATTTCAACGCGTCATAATCCAGAATTTACTATGGTTGAATTTTACCAAGCCTATGCAGACTATCAAGACTTGATGAATTTTACCGAGGAATTATTGCGTTACCTCTGTGATACGGTTATGGAAAAACGGCAGGTGGAGTATCAAGGTCAAATGATTGATTTTAATAAGCCATTTGCACGCATGACGGTTAAAGAAGCAATTTTATATTATCATCCAGAAATCAATGCTCAACAGTTAGAAAGTGTAGCAAGTTGTCGTGAGATATTGCAGAAAAAAGGGTTTCCTTTTAAAGAAACGGATGGCTTAGGCAAACTGCAAATCATATTGTTTGAAGAAACTGTTGAACATCAATTATTTCAGCCTACTTTTATTACGAGTTATCCTACTGAAATTTCTCCTTTGGCACGCCGTAGTGATCATGATTCAGATGTTACGGATCGGTTTGAGTTCTTTATTGCTGGTCGAGAAATTGCTAATGGATTTTCTGAGTTAAATGATGCAGAAGATCAGGCAGAACGTTTTCGTAAGCAAGTTGAAGAAAAGGATGCAGGTGATCTAGAGGCTATGCACTTTGATAGTGACTACATCGAAGCACTGGAATATGGATTGCCTCCTACAGCAGGAGAGGGTATAGGTATTGATCGCTTGGTCATGTTGTTTACCAACTCTCAGTCAATTCGAGACGTTATTTTGTTCCCACATTTGCGCCAATAATAAGAGCAATATACCAGAGATATAGCCTGACTATCGTGGAACCATAACCCAGTTTTTTGTGACGATCACAAACACCGGTATGGTTTCGCGATAGCCGGGCTATGTTTTAAGAATTCATATTGGGTATTGAGCCCAATCTAAGGAATAATAATAATTTATCAGGTGGCTTATGTTTGTTACTCACTTCCAGAAGGCGATTACATACATTAGAGAAACTCAGGAAATAGCTTTATTTGCTACAATGGCTGATGCAAGACTATCAGCGGCATTTAGTGCATCCCCTTTGTTTTATATCATTTTGCCTTTTATTGGTTTCTTATTGACGGTAAATGCCTTAATTAATGGATTCCAACTTGCAAAAGCCAGCAATCGCAATGTTGATCGATGGTTACTTTTTGCTACTTCTGCGATTTGTGCTGCTTTAGCAAGTGTATCACTTTATGGAGCTGCACTATCAAAGATTCTTGGTTTTAGCTTTGCTGCAGGCCCTTGGTTTTTTTTTAGTAGTTTACTTGTGGCATTGACTCATCAGTTCATGATGTTTGGAATCAATTTATATAGAGCCTTTGAATCCCCCAAAGACAGTATTCAACGTATGCATTATATGCAGGCAGCTTTAAGTAACGCCTTTGCCATGGCCTTTTTAGCCTCAGCTTTAGGTGCCGTTGTTTTTGTTTTACTTTTTCCTATGGCTCCAGTTCTAGGTGCTGGATTTTCAATTACTGCAGTATTATTTACTGGTGTTGATTTATTATGGCGTATGGCTCCTTATTCTGTAAAACAACTCATCAAAGGTTGGCTCCACTTGAGCAAGCCAGATGTAACGCAGGATGCAGTGGTGAATCAGGCGGCCATTTTTAACTCTAAAACTAATGAAGAAGAGCCTAAACATCACAGGATGTTTACGTGTTGTGATTACAGTGCAGTGATTCGGAAAATGGATAGTGCAGCAGTTAAAGCTTATCTTTTAGAGCTGATTCAGAACAAATTGAAGCTGTTAGAGTCAAAATTTGATCCTAAAAATGAAAAAATAAATGATAAGATTTCATTATTAAAAACACTATTAAAAGCAATTGAAAATCCTCAAAAAATTTCCAAAAAGAATGTTAGAGCTACATATCCTTTAGCTTTTCAAAGTTTTTGGGCAGACAAAGGCGATGTGGAGCAGATATTGGATGCTGTTATTGCGTTTCAGGATAAGGACCGACTTGAAAAGCATACTCGATTGAGTCTAGACATGGGATAAAAATCTATCAACTGAGTGAAGTTGATTGCAATATAAAAGTTTCACTCTTAATCGAGTAAGAAGTGGGGAGGGCAGAAAGTAGATTGTTCCATGGTTATCCTATAATTTTATCTCACCTTGCTATGGTCTATATTAATCGATATATATTTACAAAATGATCCATCAATGTGTTGTGAAGAGATTTTTCTAAATTATGATGAGAGTAATCTACTCTAAATAAATATAAATTATTAGGTTAAAAGATATGGTTTGGGAAAACACCCTAAAAAAAATCAGCAATAAAACAGCTTTGAAAGCCGCTTTGCAATGGGTAGATAATCCAGTTAATTTACAACTGGTTAACAACCAAATCAATTGTGTTTATCGTTTTGAGTCTGAGGGTAAAGGATTCTATTTACGCATAACGCATGAGAAAATTCGGCCACAAAAAGAATTAATTGCTGCCATCGATTTTCAGCAACATTTGTTTCAAATGGATGCGCCAGTTTGTGACGTGCTTATATCGAAAAATGGATGTTATATTGAAACTGTAGTGCAAGAAGAACTCCATTTTTTAACCCAGGTATGTTCTGAAGTACCGGGAACTATTATGCATTTTGGATATCAGGATAAAAATGTATACGTACACTGGGGGCAAGCATTGGCTCGTTTACATCGTGCTGCAGGAAGTTATCAAGCGGATGGCCATCATTTTAGAAGCTGGAACGATTTATGGAACGAAACGGCAGACTACCTTGCTCATGAGGATTCTGCTATTCAGGATTTATTCCACACCATTGATGAGCACTTCAAAGTTTTTACAATAAATAACATTAATTTTGGTTTGACACACGGGGATCATCGTCCAGGAAATGTGCTGTTTGACGGCAAACTAATTCACTTTATTGACTTTGATGAACCGGTTTATCATTGGTTTATGGCTGATATTGCCAAACCTTTTTTAGATTTATGCGGCAGTCCATATTCCGAATGGGCCACGAAATTTGCCTGGATGATAGAGGGATATCAGCGTATTTTAGCTATTGATGAACAGTTATTACATGCGATCAATGATTTTAGCCAAATGAAAAGCCTGGATATCTATCTTTGGTGTAAAAATAATTGGCATGAACCTACAGCACCAGGTGGAAAACCAAGGGAACAGTGGCTTAATGAGTTAAGGCATATGGCATTTACACCACTATTTCAATTTTAAACTACATGGCTTCCCAAGAAGAATTAATTAATAAGCCTGGGTACAGTGCAGCGAAGCCTAGGATCTAAGAGGATATTTTTAAGCTACCATTATCTATGGATGTGAACCATAATAGCCTTCGAGCCAAGCCAGTTGTCCGCAAGCACATATTCAAACATCACCTTATTGGTAATGGCCTGGGCAATATATTGATTTATGTGTTCGTATTGAAGTTCCTTTAGATGTTTCTTTGTGCTGAAGAGTGTTACGAGATTTTAAAGAGGAAAAAAGAGGGAAAAGGAGCTTATGAACGAGTTGGAGTTTTATTTAGAAAAAGTGAGGCCTTTATTTTCTTTAGTCAAAGGAAAAGCAGATAATGCAATCAAATCCTATTATTGAACTGAATCTTTGGTTGGCAAGAGAACGGGAGACTGGGGCACCTAACCCAAGTCACGCTGTTTTATCGTCTATTTCATTAGATGGTGTCCCGCATAGCCGAGTCGTTGCTGTTCGTGAAATTTCAGATGAAGGGATTTTATTTTTTACGCAAAAAAGGACTCGTAAGGTAAATGAATTAAAAAACAATCCTCGAGTAAGTCTTGTTTTTTGGCTGGAGCTTTTGCAGCGAGAAGTGATTATTGAAGGTAACGCTCTATTTCTAAATCATGCTGAGAATAAAAAATATTGGGATAATTATCCTCAATGGGCTCAAATTCGCTTTTTAAGCTATGCTCCGAATTCAATGCAATTAATTGAGAGTAAAGAATTTCTCGAAAAAAAACGTCAGAAGTTAGAGGAGTCATTTTTGAATAAACTAATCCCTCTAAGCCCTGAATATTGCGGTTTCCGTATCAAGCCGGAACGCATGGTATTCTATGCATACCGGCAAGATGAACTGTCCGATGTTTGGGAGTATGTTTTAAAAAATAATGAATGGAATTTACAACGTTTATCGCCCTAAAAATATCTGAGTAAAGTGGATGCATAAACGAATTCAATTATTCTTTACACTAAGTGTAAAAATTTACCGTTAGCAATAGAAGACAATAGTTGGTTTTTATTACTCCTACCTCCAATAAGTCACACATTTTGATATTTATTTGATCTCATGGGGCGTTCTCAACTACACTTTCCCAGTTTTTATAATTTAAGGAAGAGCATTATGAAAAAACATCCTGAAAGCAAATCCCTGCCGTCATCTCCGCGCAAGTATGAACCGCCCAAGCCTCCTAAAAGCAAATCTGGACCAGCATCTCCGCGAGAAATTAATGTGCCTGATTCTCAAGGGGAAATAAGGGTAGGGGACCCTCCGTTTACTGACAAATCAAGTAATGAGAAGAACGGGCACACAGAGACGCCCACAGGCAAAGGTTCAATTACCCAAGCTTTAAAGTTTTTCCGAAGTGGAAAATCCACATCCTTCCCAATCCTACCAACCGCTCCAGCGACTCCACCTGCAACTCCTCGAGCAACTTCTTCTAATGCGCCACCAGGTATTTCTCTAGCACTAAGTAGTGAAACTATAAAAATCAAGAAAAAAACTGCTAAAGTTGCAGAAGCCAAAGAAGCAGAAGAACCAATATTAAAAAGAGCTGAATCTCATAGAACTATGTTTGGTGTGCTTTGTCTGGATAATTTAATTTCTGAAACAAAGCATCCAGAATTATATCGTCGAACGATTGCATGTACTGTTTTGGCGCAACATTATAATACCTATATCGACTTGCTGGTTAAGTCCAAGTGGCATACAGCAGGCAGTTTAAAGTCTCTTCACACTGAAAAAGCGCAAAAGCTGCTTCAACACACGCAAGGAGAGCAGGTTAAACTAATGAAAGAGCTTTGCCAAATCCTAGATAAAGCATTAACTGTTTATTTAATAGAGACAAGTGATGACGCAGGACAAGTTGATAAACTCTGTGAATTCCTAAGAGAACGCATCGATGCAGTAATGGGGATCACCCAATTTGATAATTACCCATTTGTTAAGGGGCTTTCTTATAAAGACAAACGTCATTTTTTTCCTAAAGAGATAAATTGTAATTTAATGACGATGAAGAGGATACAAAAGAAAGAGTATGAATTAAGAGCTGAAATTCAAACAGCGGCTTTGGACTTCTTGCAAACAGAAAAATTTAATGAACCACTGGCAATAGTTTTGCCGTTTTTGGCGCATTATGTGAACGTTTATCATGGGCGAGAATACGGTGAAACCTTAGAAAAATTAGGTCATACAATAGTTCAAGTATATGGTTATCTGGAAGAATTGCGAATCATGGAAGCTAATTTTGATTCTGCTATTAAAAATAAGTTTACTCCTCCAGGATTCATTAGTTTCAACTCCTTGTTACCTGATCATGCTGAATTTCGTAGACTTCTGGTAAGTCAAATAAGTTGGGTCTTAAAACAAAAAAACTCTAAACCTTCATGCAATCCTTCTGAGTCAGATTTTTTCATTTGTGATGGCAGTGAATTACTTTCAGCAATAAAGATGGAAATTTCTTCTTTTACGAAAGGATTTAAAAAAATATCCAAGGAGGTTCCAAAGGATTTACCAAAATTAGCGAAAAGGTTGGCTGAAAAGATGTTGGAAGCGAATCTAGCATTAGAGTCTGAAGAAACCCACGATAAGGTAGAATCTCGAGCTTTTGGTTATTAACTAATTGATTTAGAGATTAATAATCAGAAGTTATGTGGGTGAAACGAAGTGCGCTAAGTGAACTTAACCAGATGAGTAAATGTCCACTTCGTTTCACCAACTTCAGGAATTAGTTGATATAGCTATACTGTGAAATGAAATTCAGCAGCATTTTGCTCAACTAGCTTGTCATGCGCTTGTACTAGACCATCAACAAAGAATTCTGTTACTTTTTCATAATCATCAGCCGGTAATACTGTTTCAAAATGTTTAAATAATTTTTCGACTATTTCATGGATTTCTAAGCCTCGAAATGAAATATTAGAAGGCGCTTCAGAAGCAAATTGCATTCTTAAGTGGCTAATGAATTTTTCCGGTGGAACATGAAGAAATGAACGAATAAACGGTTTCAAAAGAGGAGAGTAAGTATTTGCTAATAAGCTTTGTTTTTTTAATGCTTCAAGCTCTGATTGTGTTCCTATTCCACAAATAAATAAAAGGAACTGCACCGCGACTTGAGCTACGGGATTGAATTGTTCATCCTTAAATATAGCGCTTTCTTTTTTTAATCCTACGGCGGCTAACAATAATGAGTGAGCGATTTTCTCGAGAGATTTGTCATTTATTTGCTGTTTTGAATAATTGCTATGAAGAGCAAAATATACTTTAGACCATTCTTGAAACTTGTTCAGAAAGGTTTTACTGTCTTCTACAAATCGAGGCAGAGAAGGTTGAGGCATGTATGGAAAAATTATCTCATGCGGCTTATGAACTTCCATCGGGCCTGTATCAGCCACAACAGCGGTTAACGCCGCCAAGTCATCCCACTCAGACCTGGAGTTTCCATTATCTAAATTTATTTGTTGTGATTGTGTTGAACTTACTTGTGTTGATGTACTATTGTTTACTTCGGCGCGCTTCATTTTTTTTCTTTTCGGCGTATCTTGAGTACTTTTCTGCTCAGCAGAGTTACTTTCCGAAATAGTTTCAGAGAAACGACGTTTGGGGGCTTGTTGTGGTAATTTTTTTAATAAATCATTTGCCAGTTCAAGTCCCGTTTCAATAGAATCCAAGAGGTTGTTATTTATTGAGAGTTGAGCTCTAAGAGTCCTATCTTTATATTTACTCTCTAATATTCCTTTAAAATTAGTGTATTCATCAATAATATTTGTTAGTTCTTTTCTTATTAAAGCTGCATTTGGCATATTATTCTTTTCTTCTTTTTCAATATAAAAAAGCCGCATTTCAGCCTTAAGTAATTTAATTTTATGCAACTGAAAGTTGGCTTTCAGTATGTGTCCTGAGTGTATTTCATTCAAATGAGAAGGATGGAGTAATGTATGCGAATGAATAATTTTCTGAAAACAATCATTCGCTTTGTCTAACATAATAAGCGAGTTTTCCAGAGTTGTATTTTCTTTATTTTCATAAGAGTAATGGATATAGCTATAGGCAATAACTAATAGAGCGTCGTTATTTTTTGCATAATCAAAGGCAGACATATTATTATAGAGTTTTTTCAAATAGCGAGCTGGTATTTGTTCAAACAGCTTAATATTTTCAGCTAATAACTGGAATTGATTTGTGTCTGATACATAATCATTAAAATTGGCAAGCACTTTTTTATGTATTTTTGTTAATCTGGACATAGGTACCCTTTAATGTGATTTCATTGTCAATAAATAGCCTGAGGCTTTTTCGAGGGCGAATTATGATAGAGAATGATTAAAAAAACACTAATAAAATGGCATTTTTTTGAAAGAATGCTCAAAAAATGAGTAAAGCAGGTTGAGTTGTAAACACAACCTGCTTCGGTTGTTACATCCCGGAATAATTTGGTCCACCGCCACCTTCTGGGGCATGCCAAACAATATTTTGTCGAGGGTCTTTGATATCACAAGTTTTACAATGAATGCAGTTTTGAGCATTAATTTGTAATTTGGGGCCATGTTCTTCTTCAATAATTTCATAGACCCCTGCAGGACAATATCGACCTTCAGGGAATGCATAGGTTTTTAAATTAATATCTATTGCCGATTGAGGTTTTTTCAATACGAGATGGCAGGGTTGATTTTCTTCATGATAGGTATTTGACAAAAAGACAGATGACAGCCTGTCAAAAGTAAGCACGCCATCGGGTTTGGGATAATCTATTTTCTTTGCTTCATTGGCCGGAAGCAATGCATTGTGATCCGCATGATTTGACAGTGTCCATGGGGAGTATCCACGTGTAATGTATGTTTCAAAAGCCGCATTGAGCAAGCCTGGAATTAAACCGTATTTAAATCCTGGTCTTATATTGCGAACAGCGTAGAGTTCCTTTTCTAGCCAGGATTTTTTGACTTTTTCCGGATAACTAGTTAATTCAAATTGGGCTTCGCTTTCTTGTTGTAGCGCCTCAAAGCATGCTTCTGCTGCAAGCATACCCGATTGCATTGCTGTATGTATTCCTTTGATTTTAGGGACATTAAGGAAGCCTGCGGCATCACCAATTAAAGCGCCACCTGGAAATGTAAGCTTTGGTAAAGATTGCCACCCACCTTCATTAAGCGCACGTGCACCATAACTGATTCGTTCGCCTCCCGTTAAAACAGGTTGAACTAATGGGTGCGTTTTGAAACGTTGAAACTCTGCAAAAGGATTTAACCAGGGATTTTTATAATCCAAACCAACTACAAAACCAATGGCAACACGTTGTTTAGATAAATGATATATAAATGAACCGCCGTAGGTTGCGAAATCCATGGGCCATCCCACAGTATGAATTACTTGTCCGGGTTTATGATGTTCTTCTTTGATCTGCCATATTTCCTTTATCCCCAATCCATAAGTTTGCGGATTTGCTTTATCCCTGAGGTGATAGCGTACCATCAGGCTTTGGCTAAGTTGTCCACGACACCCTTCAGCAAGCAATGTCTGCTTAGCAAGTAAATGCATTCCAGGTTGATAGTTGTTCGTTTTCTCTTTATTTTTATCGAGGCCTACATTCCCGGTTGCAACGCCAATAACTTGATTTTTATCGTTATAAAGGGCCTTAACTGCAGCAAAGCCAGGATAAATTTCGCAACCCAGAGATTCTGCTTGTTGGGCAAGAAACATGCAAAGCTCGCCCAGACTAATAATATAATTACCTTTATTATGCATGGGTTTGGGGGTGGGAAGTTTATAGAAATTTTTTTGAGTTAAAAAATAGAATAAATCTTCAGTTACCGCAGTATCAAGAGGCGCATCTTGCCAGGTATCAGGGAGTAGTTCTTTAAGGCTTTTCGGCTCCAGAACCGCTCCAGAAAGAATATGAGCACCAACTTGAGCTCCTTTTTCTAAGATACAAACAGATAATTCTTTTTTTGCAGCCAAAGCCAGCTGCTTCAATTTAATCGCGGCAGATAACCCCGCCGGTCCAGCACCGACGATGATTACATCAAATTCCATGGTCTCGTGTTCCACACGCGCTCCTAACTGTGATTATAAAAAGATAAAATAATCGCTTTTCCAGGCGCTAATATCAAGATTTATATTGAAAATTATGTTTTGGAGCCTGAGTGAAGCGTATCAGAGCGCGGCATCGATTATATTACTTTCTTGGGTTCCGCCATATAGCTTAAAATGAATTGCTAAATTGATAATTGTCATCACAGCCACCAGTTGTTGCTGAAATAGCGGTGGCACTGAAACGAGTACAAGGTGAGATAATGCTGTGTGGAATGCTGAGAAGAGTCAACAACAGACCTGCTGCAGTTCCAAGAAGCGTTAAACCCGTTAGTGCAAGACTGTTTGTGGCTCCCTCTAATGCTATATTACGATATTCTGCATTCATCATTACAATCGATAAAAGACCGAGTAACATGAATCCTACGAAGTAACACGCAGCAACAACTGCAGTAATTGCCATAAAAGCCGTACCAAGTGTAGATATTAAAGGATACCAGATTGGCGCCAACAATTCGCCTGCAAACTCCTGGCCATCTCGGTATGGAGTAAAAAAACCGGGGCGCTCTCGATATTTGCTCATCGTTCGCTCAATGATTCCCGAAAGATAGTTTTCATCTCCTTCTTCATTTTTTAAATCGAGTATTTCACTAATTTCATCCCAGCCAATTAAATTTAACATAAAATCCTCACGGTGATTGAGCTTTGTGCAGATTATCCAATTTAATTAATAGAGTCAAATAGTTAACTTTCATTTAGAGCATTTACAATGTGGATTATTTTAGTGAGTTATGTTTTGAGAAGCTTTTGGGTTGAATGAAGTGAATAACGTAACAGAAACCGACGAAATAGACTAAACTGATTGTAGAATATACAAAAGGAGTTGGTTAATGAAATCCGTACTAAGTTTATTGCTTCTTGGCTTTTCAACGATAATCCATGCAAATAATAATTTATCCATGAATGTTAATGTTAATGTTAATGATCCAAGTTTTGTTGTAACGTTACCTGCAAATCCAACTACAGGATTTCAATGGTCGATTGTACGCTTCGATAAAGATTTATTGACACTCCGTAGTAGTACTTATGAAAGACCAAAAACTAATCTTATTGGCGCTGGCGGGCAAATGCATTTCACCTTTGCGAGACAGAAGGGGAAAAACTATCCCGAAAGTACGGTAATTGTACTTAAATATGCTCGATCTTGGGAGCCTGATACTGCAACTTTGAAAAGTATTACAGTAAATTTTGTAAACACTGATGGGAAATAATTGTGGTGTAGCCTGGGATAAGAAGTTTATTTTTAATGCAGGATTTACTATATTCCGCGCATAATGTGCGGAATATAGGCTAATGAAGCAATTGTCAACAGACCCTAGAAAGCCCGGGTTTCGCTGCGCTGGCCCAGGCTACTGATTATCATCCTTTTTTATATTTAAATGGCAAATATCTTGGTTCCCAAAACATGTCCTCTATTAGTTTTTCTAAATCAGCATCATTATTTTTTTGCGCGAGCCCTGAATCGATAGCGCAGCGTGCTATGGCAACCGCAATTTCTTTGGCGACGGTTTGTGCATTATCCAAAGAGGGTAATAAAGGTAAGTAACTTTCTTTTTTACTTGGTGCAAACTTGCATAAAGCATGAGCTGCAGCCAGGATCATTTCTTTTGTTAGTTTTGTTGCGTTAACCGCGAGGACTCCTAGTCCTATGCCAGGAAAAACTAATGCATTATTGCATTGAGCAATTTGTACCATTCGATTATGGTATTCAACCTCAGGGAATGCTGTACCTGTAGCAATTAACGCTCTACCTTGACTCCAGGTTAATATATCTGCTGGTTTTGCTTCGCATTTCTCATCTGGATTAGACAAGGGGAAAATAATGGGACGTTCGCAATTAACTGACATGGTTTCAATGATGTCTTGTGAGAAAGCTCCTGGTTGCGCAGAACAACCTATAAGGACTGTGGGTTTTACATGTCTAACAGTATCAGTAAGTGAGGGATGCTGTTTTTCATTGATGGCCCATTTATTTATTTCTTTAGGATCTCGTGCATAGCACTTTTGTGCTTCAGTAAGATCGGGATCGGTGTTGAGCAACAGTCCTTGTCGATCGATTAACCAAAATCGTTGATATGCTTCTTCTGGACTAATTCCTTCACGTACCATCGCGTCGATAATTTGATCGCTAATACCAGTTCCGGCTGATCCTGCACCAAAAACAACAATACGTTGTTCATGCAGTTTTGAACCCGTTACATCACAGGCCGCTAATAAGGCAGCTAATGTGACGGCACCGGTACCTTGAATGTCATCATTGAAGGTACACAATTGATCTTGAAATTTTTCCAAAATGCGTCGTGCATTACCTCGACCAAAATCTTCCCAGTGTAAAAAAGCATTGGGAAACTGTTTGTGAATCTCATGAACAAAAGTGGAGATAAATTCATCATATGCTGCCGGGTTGATGCGAGGATGACGACAACCTAGGTACATAGGATCATTGAGCAGATCCTGATTGTTTGTGCCTACATCAAGAAATATCGGTAAGGTGCGAGTCGGCTCAATGCCGCCGCATAAACAGTAGACCATTAGTTTGGCAACGGGAATATCCATTCCTCCGATCCCTTGATCACCAATACCCAAGACTCCTTCTCCATCGGTAACGACAATCACATCAATTTCTGGATTAGAACGATTTTTTAATATTTCTTCTATTTGATTCTTATCAGAATGCGAAATATATAAACCGCGAGGTTGTCTATACTCATGACTGAATCGTTTTACCGCAGTTCCAACAATAGGGGTATATATTGTAGGTAACATTTCACCTAAATGACGATTGATTAATTTATAGAATAAGATCTGATTTTTATCGTGCAAATTATTTAAATAAATATTTTGTTGTAATCGTGTTGTATAACTGGAATATTGCAAATAAGCTCGTTTGACTTGTTCATCCAAAGTTTCAACTCGATGGGGTAGCTTGCCTAATAGGCCAAACTCTTTTCTTTCTTCATTTGTGAACGCCGTTCCTTTGTTCAACTGAGGGGTGGTAAGAAGGGGTTTGCCACAAAGAGAAGTTTCAATATATTGTTCTCCAGTTTGTGGCTCACGTAGCAATTTAAAATCAAGCATGGTTATCTCATAAGATGGCGTTAGCAGTTGTGTAATGATAATATCGGTTTTTTGTAGTTTACAATAGGTTGAGTATGAATAAATGTTTGGTAGCGCTATTTGTCATTTTAGGATTAGCATCTTGCTCAGCGAAAAATGAACATTATTACAAATCACATCCCAATGAATTACAACAAGCGATAAAATCTTGTCCTGAAAAACAACCGCAGGGTATGAGCTGTGAGCAATTGGAAGCTCTTGCCAATCGTATGAATAAACTGGCATATCAATTACAACTCAGTCCCCAAGGCTTTGGAAAAAAAATCATGGCGTTGCAAGAGATGATTGCTAAAGATCAAGCGCAATTAAAAGCTGAGAAAAATAATGCAAATTTACAAGCCAATTTAACTCAAAACATAAGTGACTTAGCTGATCATTTAGCTGTGGTTAGATGGTTTGAATCACCTATGAGTTAAAAAATGAGAGTATTAATAAGTAATGATGACGGTGTTTTTGCACCTGGAATTAATAGACTGGCAAACGAGCTGTCTACTTTTGTCGATATTGACGTAGTTGCCCCGGATAGAAACAGAAGCGGAGCAAGTAATTCTTTGACTTTATCACGTCCCATAAAAGTCAAAAAATTGGATAATGGCTATTATAGTGTTGAAGGTACCCCAACTGATTGTGTGCACTTGGCTGTAACCGGTTTTTTAGATACTGAATTTGATATGGTTGTTTCCGGAATTAATGAAGGTGCAAACTTAGGAGACGATATTCTTTATTCAGGGACTGTCGCTGCTGCAATGGAGGGTCGTTATTTAGGGTTGCCTGCTCTTGCGATTTCTATGGTTGGAGATAATATTCAGCATTATGATACAGCCGCATCGATTGCGAAACAATTGGTGATGCAATTAAGTATACATCGCCTGCCTTCCCAAACTATTTTAAATGTTAATGTACCTAATCTTCCTTTGGATCAAATTAAGGGGATGCAAGTAACCCGTTTGGGAACAAGACATGGTGCTGAGCCTGTAGTAAAAGATCAGGATCCTAGAGGACGGCCCATCTATTGGATCGGTTTGCCTGGAGCAGAGGCTGATGCTGGTCCTGGAACAGATTTTAATGCGATAAGCGAAGGGTATGTTTCAATTACACCACTTCATTTGGATATGACGAATTACAAAATGTTCGATCAATTGGCCAACTGGCTTGATGGGATCCACATTCAATAAAACAATTTGCTTGAGGTAATAAATGATAGTCACATTTTGCAAAAGATTTTTATGTCTTTTCCTCATAATGACTTTAGTAGGGTGCGGAAATAACTTAGCTCCTGTTATGGAATCCAGATGGAATCCTTATTGGCGCCATCAAAAAGTGTATGTTGTAAAACGCGGAGACACCCTTTTTTCCATTGCATTTCGTTATGATACTGATTATCAAACACTGGCTCGCTTGAATCGTATTAATCCACCTTATTCTTTGAGAGTAGGGCAGGTTATCAATTTGCGAGGCATTACTCCAAGACATAGACAAACAGCACGTCGACCCGTCATAAAACGAAATTATTATGTTGCACCAAAAACCCAAGCAAGACCCACTGTAATTTACTCACCAGCAAATCGATTTGCTCGCTCTGCTTCGGGATGGATGTGGCCTGTAAGTGGGCATGTTGTTACATCATTTGTTCCTGAACAAGGTAAAAAAGGCATAAATATTGCATGTAAAAAGGGTGAGCGAGTGATTGCTGCAGCAAGTGGTGTGGTCGCTTATGCTGGAAGTGGATTAGCAGGTTATGGTAACTTGATTATTATTAAACATAATCAGGGATATTTAACTGCTTATGGATATAACGCACGAATTATGGTTTCCGAAGGACAACATGTGAAGGCCGGTCAAACGATTGCAATTGCGGGTGTTATAGATCGCAAATATACAGGTGTTCATTTTGAAATCAGAAGGTCAGGTGTACCAGTCAATCCTTTGAATTATCTACAAAAAGGTTGACAGATTACTTATAGTTATAGCAACAATAATGTTTTTATGAAGTATAATGTAGTTATGAAATAAATTTCGCAACATGACTAGAGTCTGTATGCATTTCGCTAGCTTGAGCCAAACTGGATTGATTTTCGAGTACCGAAGCGCAGCACACGTAGTATGTGAGCATCGAAACGTAGAAAATCAGGTCAGTTTGGCTCAAGATAGTAGAAATGAAGACAGGCTATAACACTATAGGTGAAAAATAATGCACGAAGACGATGAGTCAATTAAAGAACCGGAACTTAAGGATGAAGATTGGTCTGAACCAGACGATGAATCGCTCTTAATAGAGGAGGACATTGATTCGCTTCTTGAAAAAGATGCAGAAGATGAGGGTTCTGAATTTCCTGATTTTTCGGATGATAATGCGTTTCCTTCATTTCGTGGTAAAAATGCACAAAAGATGATGGATGCGACCCAGCTTTATTTGGGGGAAATTGGATTTTCTCCTCTGCTTAGTGCTGAAGAGGAAGTGCATTATGCAACTCTTGCTTTAAAAGGAGACGTTGCGGCTCGTAAAAAGATGATCGAATCCAATTTACGGCTTGTAGTTAAAATTTCACGTCGTTATCTTAATCGCGGTTTACCTCTTCTTGATTTAATCGAAGAAGGAAATTTAGGCCTAATGAAATCGGTCGAAAAATTTGATCCTAAACGAGGTTTTCGATTTTCAACCTATGCTACATGGTGGATTAGACAAACGATTGAGCGTGCGATTATGAATCAAACGCGGACAATTCGTTTACCGATACACGTGGTTAAAGAGTTGAATGTGTACCTTAGAGCCGCAAGACAACTCACGCAAAAACTAGATCATGAGCCTTCACCTGAAGAAATTGCTGAAATGGTTGATAAACCATTAGAAGATGTACAAAAGTTACTGGGTTTGAATGATAAAGTAACTTCTGTTGATACACCAATTGGCTTTGATGAGAATAAATCATTATTGGATACTATTGCTGATGAAAACAGCGTGAATCCTGCAGAGCTCTTAACTAATGAAAATTTACGTTTACATATAGAATCTTTATTGGATAAGTTGACTGAGAATCAACAACAAGTTATTGCAAGAAGATTTGGTTTAAGAGGTTTTGAAAAAGCCACGCTTGAGGATGTTGGCAAAGAAATTGATTTGACACGAGAGCGTGTACGTCAAATCCAAGTTGAAGCATTAAAAACATTGCGTGGCTTATTGGAAAAAATGGGATTAACGCAGGAAGATTTGTTTTAAATTAACTGCAAAAATCTCTATGTCCAACTTATTTTGCCTGGTTGAAATGAAGGGACTTGGGGTATCTCATCGTTCCACTTCGTTTTATCCAGGCTATGACTAACCACAATGTTATGGACATTTAAAATTTACTTTAAGTCCTTTCCAGCAATCAGCATAATCTTTCTGCATTTGGGGAATACGCATTGCCTGCTCAGTAACCTGCCATGCATCCCTGGTTTCAAACATAAAAGCTAAGGTATTTAAATACAATTCAGGCTCTAATTTTTGATTTACCGCTTGTTCATAACTTACTTGATCCGGTCCATGCGGTGTCATGCAATTATGAATACTCACTCCGCCAGGAGAGAATCCTTCCTTTTTAGCATCATATTCACCACGAACAAGCCCCATGAGCTCATTCATATAATTACGGTGGTAATAAGGCGGTCTAAATGTATGTTCGGCAACCATCCACCGCGGAGGAAAAATTACAAAGTCTAAATTAGATACACCTGGTGTATCACTTTCGGAAGTTAACACGGTAAAGATAGAAGGATCAGGATGATCAAAGCTTACTGTATTAATTGTATTAAACAAGCTTAAATCGTAACAATAGGGTGCATAATTACCATGCCAGGCTACTACATTAAGTGGCGAGTGATCACATTTCGCTGTCCATAATTTGTTTTGGTATTTGCAAATAAGAGTTGCATGTGTAACACCTTGTTCAAACGCTGCAATTGGATATTGAAAATGTCGTGGATTCGCTAAGCCGTTTGCGCCTATGACTCCTAAAGGAGGCAGGGTAAGTGGGCTGCCACTATTTTCACATAGATATCCTTTTGATTCGGTACCAATGAGCTCCATTTTGAATTTAACACCACGAGGGATAACAGCTATCATGCCGGGACATATATTTAATTTTCCAAACTCCGTGTGTAGATTCGTTTCACCCAGGTATGGAACAAAAAGCATTTCTCCATCGTTATTGGCAAAATATTTATTGTGCATGGAACGAGTACAATGATAAACATATGCATTCACATGCTGGCTGCCAGCAAGATGAAACATGCCTTCAACAAAATCAAAATCCTCTTCTTTAAATAGATCTATCGGAGACCAGCGTAAAGGATTTGGAGATTGTTCTGCATGATGAGGTTTAAAGAGTTCCATTTCATAGGCTTGATAAGTGCCTTGAACAACGGAAGGTAATATGCGGTAAAGCCAGCTATGTAAGTTATTCTGTCTTGGACGAGTAAAAGCTGTCCCACTTAATTGTTCGGCATAAAGACCTAAGCTACAGTGTTGGGGTGAATTTTGGCTACTAGGTAAAGCGCCTGGTACTGCTTCAGTTTGATGATGATTACCAAATCCCTGCAAATACACTGTTATCTCCTTTAGTGTTTATGGTTTTTTGAGCAGCCAGGGTAGAGCGCAGCGGAACCCGAGGAAAAATATACTGCGTCATTAAACCAGGGTTCACTGCGCTTCACCCGGGCAACATTTATTTACAATAAATTAAAAAACTTGATGATGATGGCTACTATAGTCTAAAAAAGTTAAAAATGTCGAGTCCAAAAGTAAGTTAAGTTATTCTTTTTAACAAAAGAGCATGTATAATTTATACAAAATTAAATATGGTTTTGAGGTAGCATTATGGCAGGTCATAGTAAGTGGGCAAATATTAAATTCCGTAAAGGAGTTCAAGACGCAAAACGTGGAAAAATATTCACCAAGTTAATTCGTGAGATTACGGTAGCTGCTCGTATGGGGGGAGGAGAGGAGTCTTCTAATCCAAGATTAAGAGATGCGGTTAAAAAAGCGCTTGCTGCAAATATGAAGCGCGACACAGTTGATAATGCCATCAAACGCGGTGTTGGTGGACTTGAAGGCGAGGCAATGGTTGCCATGCGTTATGAGGGTTATGGACCAGGAGGGGTTGCCGTCCTTGTTGATTGTTTATCGGATAATAAAAACCGAACTGTATCTGAAGTGCGTCATGCATTCACGAAATGCGGCGGCAATTTGGGGACTGATGGCTCAGTATCTTATCTCTTTAACAATCAAGGAGAGATTCTTATGGCACCAGGGCAGTCTGAAGAACAGGTTATGGAAATCGCTTTAGATGCGGGCGCCAATGATGTTTCTGTAGATGAAAACCAGATTGAAGTGATTACTCCCGTGGAAGCATATCATAGTGTATTAAATGCGCTTACAGAAGCAGGTCTCGATATTGAGCAATCTCATTTAACCATGCGCGCACAAACTTTAGTTCCTATTGATGATGAATCGGCGGAAAGTCTCTTGAAGTTAATCGATATGTTGGAAGATTTAGATGATGTTCAAGAAGTGTATAGTAATGCTGATTTTTCAGAAAAAATATTAGAATCAATTAGTTAATGGCTATTATTTTAGGGATAGACCCCGGATCAAGGATTACTGGATACGGTCTGATAAAAGAATCAGACCGTAAAATTGAGTACGTTGATAGTGGCTGCATACGTACAACTCCAGATAGTGAGCTTAGTCAAAAATTATTGCAAATATATGATGGCATTTGTCAATTAATGGACCATTATTCCCCTGATGAAGTAGCGATTGAACAAGTATTTATGCATGAAAATCCAAACTCAGCTCTAAAATTAGGGCATGCACGTGGTGTGGCTATGGTTGCTGCAGCATCACATCGTGTTAAAGTAAGCGAATATTCACCACGAGAAATAAAGCAAATGGTTGTTGGTTATGGGGCTGCCGAAAAAGCCCAAGTAAGTCACATGGTCGTGCATTTGCTAGCCTTGAATAAAGCGCCGCAGAAAGATGCTGCAGATGCATTGGCAATAGCGATTTGCCATAGTCATATGCGTCATAATTTATCATCCGTAATTGGCAGGCGAGGATTAAGGAGAAGAAAGAGATGATTGGTTGGTTGAATGGACAAGTTATTGATAAACATCAACCCGGAAAATTGGTCCTTGATGTCCATGGAGTTGGATATGATGTGGAAACCTCATTAAATACCTTTTTTCAGCTGGATAGCTTAAATGGCTCGGTAGGGTTGCACATACATACTGTTGTTCGAGAAGATGCTTTACTGTTGTATGGTTTTTTGGAGAGAGAAGAGAGAGAGCTATTCAGAGCGTTGATTAAAGTGAATGGTATTGGTCCAAAACTCGCGATGTCGATTCTTTCTAGTATTACTCCGAATGAGTTTATTCAATGCATCCAACAAGAAAACGCTTCCATTTTAATGAAATTACCTGGTATAGGTAAAAAAACAGCGGAGCGTTTAGTTGTTGAAATGCGTGATAGCATGAAGCAATTTTCTGTATCTTCTTCTGCCTCTCTAAATAAATCGATTCCTATAATGAGTGGCCAAGATGAGGCTGTTTGTGCTTTAGAAGCATTGGGGTATAAGCCTCAGGAAGCATTGAAAGCTGTCAATAAAGTGAATGATAATTCTAAAAGCTGCGAGCAACTTATCCGCGACGCGTTACAAATTTTAGCCGCTCGATAATTAAATGCAAGCCTGGGAGAAGTGTAACGAAACTCAGCGATTCTATTATATTTCTCCCAGTTCGCTATATTACCTGGTTGTTATATTATTATGTTCTTGAACAGGTATAAAGAATCTTACAATTAAACCCGTACTGTCTTTGGGAGTATCGAGCATAAGCCTTCCGCCATGTAATTCGGAAATTTGCTGAACTATTGCTAAGCCAAGACCGCTTCCTGGACTTTTGTTTCCTAGCACACGGAAAAAACGCTCAAAAACACGTGATTGTAATTCAGCTGGAATACCCGGTCCGTTATCACTGACTTCGAGCATTATCTCATCCTTTAATTTAGCCAGTCGTACAATAATTCGACCGTTGGCATTACAGTATCGTATGGAGTTATCTACAAGGTTACGAATTAATATTCCCAGAGCAGTGGCATTGCCATACACAGTTAGATTTTCTGCATCACTTTCAAATTCAAGATCAATTTGCTTTTCTACCGCAGCAGGTGCAAGCATTGCTAGTATTTCGCGAGTTAATCGGCTTAAATTGACCTCATCTTTCTCATCCATGTGCGCTGCTTCGGGAACAAGTCGGCTCATAGTAAGTAACTGTTGGACTATGTGAGTGCTGCGATTAACACTTGCAATAAGCTTTTGTAATGCCTGATTTTTTTCCTCTATATCATTTGAATGTAACGCAACTTGTGCTTGTGTTTTTAGTGCGGCAAGTGGGGTGCGTAGTTCATGCGCTGCATCGGCCGCAAAACGTTTTTCTCGTTCAAATCCTTCTTTTAGCCTGAAAAACAACTTATTCAATTCGTCAATTACGGGTTTAATTTCTTCTGGAACTTCATGTAAATCAACTGGTTCAAGATGACTGGGAGCGCGGTTAGCTACTTCCTCAGCAACCTTATCCAGGCTATCCAAGCCACGACCAATAATAATCCATATTAATAAGCCAGATAATGGAAATGTTAAGAGCATAATATAAAGGTCATCTTGAGCGATTCTATGACCTAGTTCATTTCGTGTATCGTAACGTTCAGCTAAAACGGTACGGATTCCTGCTTTATCATTGTAAGTAGTGAAAACACGCCAATCTTGGGTAGATATTTTTTTATCACTAAATCCATCAACTTCTGAAGTTAAAGGAATTTTGGGGGCTGAAGATGAATGCAATAATAATTTTCCACCATTGGTCCAAACCTGAAAATTAAACTTATCAAGATAGTTTTCCGGGGGTTCTTCATTGAGAAATCTTTTTTGATAGTATGTATCAATCTTTTGAGGAATTGTTTCGAGTGCCTCTTGAATTTTCGAAAGAGGGCGCTGATGAAGATCATCACCTAGTAATGCCTGATAAGAAAGTGCAGAAACGGCCATTAAACTATCCAAGTGGTCTTGGATATCCTTTTGATCAAGATAATAGTTACCTATAGCAGTTAATGTGGTCGTTATAGTAATGGCCAGCAATAAATTGATTAAAAGAAACTTTCTTATAGAAGATTTCACGATACAGCAATACCATCATTTTTTTCTGCCATATATCCCACACCTCTAATTGTTCGAATAAAATTGGCATTAAGTTTTTTACGTAAATTATGTATATGTACTTCTAGTGCATTACTATCTACATCTTCTTCCCAACCATAAATACTTTGCATAAGTTGTTCGCGTGATAAAACCTGACCGCTGTTTTCTAGAAGCTTCTGCAGTAATGCAAATTCTCTACGTGGGACATTAACTAAAATATCATCAACAAATACAGAGTGGGCCGCTGGGTCTAGAGTAATATTTCTATATTGCAGAACTGAGTCTGCACGGCCTTGTGAGCGTCTGACCAGGGCTCTGATTCTTGCGCTAAGTTCGTTGAGATCGAACGGTTTTATCAAGTAATCATCTGCGCCACTGTCCAACCCTTTTACACGGTCTTCAACTGATTCTCGGGCTGTTAAAATAATAACTGGAGTAGGATTGCCATCATGACGTATATTTTGTAATAATCCGAGACCAGACAACTTAGGTAAACCCAAATCGAGAATAATCAGCTCAAATGATTCGGATTTTAAAGCAGCACGAGCCGCTTCACCATCTTTAAGCCAATCTACAATATAACCAAATTGAGTTAAGCCCGTTTTAACCGCATCACCAAGTAATTCGTCGTCTTCAACTAGCAATAGTCTCATTCTCGCTCCTATTGTTTTTCAAGTCCAGTCTCATCCATGTGTTTTGTTAGATAAAAAGCTTGAATTAATACAAAAAGCAGAGTAAAACCAACCCCACCAAATAACTTAAAGTTAACCCAGGCATCAGTATTAAAATTATAGGCAACGTAAATATTTACTGCGCCCATTAAAATAAAAAACAATACCCATGCTGTATTCAGTCTATACCAGATTTTTCCTGGTAGCGTCACATTAGCTTCCATCATTTTTTGGATCAAAGGTTTGCTACCAATGTAACCTGAACTAAAAAAGACTAAGGCGGAGAGCCAATAAATACCGGTAGGCTTCCATTTAATAAACCAGGGATTATGGAAAAAGAGAGTGGCCCCTCCCAGAATCATGATTATTGCAAGGCTGATTAAATGCATTTTTTCATAATGCTGAAATTTTAATCTAAAAAAAGCAACTTGACTTAAAGATGCTATCATCGCAATAGCTGTCGCGGTATAGATACCAAAAAATTTGTATACTATAAAAAATAAAACTATAGGAAAAAAATCAAATAGTAATTTCATACACTTTAATGCAATAAAATAAGTTACTTTGAGTATAACACAAGTTTTTGTGCTCACCTCCTTGCTTTATACGAGAAATGAAAAATAATTGTTAATATTAGGGCATTATGAGTTCATAAAGACGGTTGGTTCGGTTCTCGAGCAAAGTGAGCGGTTATAAGCTTCATCAACTCATTTGAAATTACAAAAGTAAATTAATTAACCAACCAATAACTTTTGCCCACGATATAAAGGTTCATTTCGCTTAAGGCCAGGGTTTAATGCAATGATGCGTTCTATTTTCGTTTTATGTTGTTGGGCTATAGCACTAAGGCTGTCACCTTGTTTTACAATATACTGAATGGGTTGAGTTACCTTTTTCCAGATCACGAGTTGCTGACCTTTTTGTAACTGTTGATTGCTTGCTAATTTGTTCCATATCTGTATGTCTTTAGCACTGACGTTATAAGTTCTTATCAGCGTCTGATATGTCTCATTGTCTTGCACGATATGAATAACACGTTGATTTTGTGGCATAACTATTTGATGTCCTAATGGTAGGGCAGACGTAACAGGTTCCTTTTTAACTACAACTGGAGTATTTCGCGTACTCGGAATTAAAAGGAATTGATTGGGTTCAACATGATTTGTCTGGAGTTGATTTAGCTGTTTTATTAAATTCACCGTAGTGTGATATCTAACAGCAATACTATCCAAGTTATCACCGGGTTGTACTATGTGCTTTTCCCAACTAACACGTTTTTCTGCCGGTAAGTTAGCAAGATTTAAATTGAATTGATGTACTTTTTCAGCAGGGATAAGTAATTTAATGGGTTTATCAGGGGCTGTAGTCCAGCGATTAAAACCAGGATTTAATTTGATTAATTCTTTATAACTAATTCCTGCCATTTTTGCAGCATGGTTTAAATCAATTGGACTCCCAATATTAACTTCCACAAAATAAGGTAGATAAGGTATTTCAGGTAGCGTTAATTTATATTGTGATGGACTTTTAATTATTTCTGCTAAGGCGAGCAGGCGAGGCACGTAAACCTGAGTTTCTCTTGGTACTGCCAAATCCCAAAAACTTTGAGCACGCCCACCTGTTGCTTTGATTGCCCGATCTATAGTTCCTTCTCCCGCATCATAGGCAGCAATGGCTAGAATCCAATTGCCATTAAAGAATTTATTGAGATAAAGAAGATAGTTGAGCGCGGCATCGGTTGAGGAGCTAATGCTGCGTCGTGCATCAAACCACCAATCTTGCTTTAATCCTAAACCTGCACCTGTTTGTGGCATTAATTGCCATAATCCAGCGGCACCAGCTACAGAATATGCAAAGGGGTCATAAGCACTTTCAATCATGGGTAACAGGGCCAATTCACCAGGTAGGTTTCTTTTTTTTACCTCATAAATGATATGATAAAGATAGGGTTCAGATTGACGGCATACTTTATTAAGAAAGCCTGGGTGAGCTATAAACCAGCGGATTTGCTCCTGCACTTCAGCGCGCGATGTTTCATGATTTAGGGTGAATTGCGTGCGCAATACTTCCCATGAATCAGTAGCAGTGTATGCTAAAGTCTCATTAGTAATGCCCAAAAAAATGAGTAAACAGAATAAAAAAATCTTTATTTTGAAAAACTTAAATTTCAATGGTAATTACCTATGAATATAATTGGCTACTGAGTTTACTAAAATTAGTCATATGATTAAACCCTCGTTGTGTTTGATTAACTCATAAAGACTTAAATTGATTCTATCTGGGTGATTATTTAAATGAGTTTTTTTCTTCCCTTAAAACCCTAAATACTTCTAATGAGCTATTTGATGTTGCTCCATGTGATAATGCATATTGTTGTACATCGGGTTCACCGGTTCGTAAAAAAGGATTAATTAATAATTCGAGTTCCAGGGTCGATGGAAGTGTGCAAGATTGGGGTGAGCTATGTAATTTTTTTAAGTATTGTTGAATAACCAGGTTATTAGGTTCTACTGTTTGCGCGAAGCGCAAATTTTGTTCTGTGTATTCATGAGTACAAAATATTTTTGTGGTAGGGGGTAATGTTTTGAAAAGATGCAACGATTGATGCAGTTGTTCCATTGTCCCGTCAAGAACACGACCACAACCTGCGGAAAAAAGCGTATCCCCACAAAATAATAATTCGTTCCGAGGCTCATAATAACTAATATGACTTGAGGTATGTCCTGGATTAAATAATATTTCGAAAACACATGTTCCGACTCGAATGGATTGATGTTCTTGTACCGCATTATTTACGCAAGGAATGCGCGGATCACTTGGACCATAAACAGTGCATGAGTGATAGGTTTTAAGTAATTGACTCACTCCTCCAATATGATCTTGATGATGATGAGTTAATAAGATAGAGCGCAAGCTGAGTTGGTTTGTATGAGCAAATTGCACTACTGGTTCTGCATCACCAGGATCGACACAATCAAATGTGCCTGCGACTTTATCAATAATTACCCAAATGTAATTATCTGAAAAAGCAGGAATGGGGTAAATAGTCATGAATAAGCCTCAATAATGTAGGAAGAACTACCTGGATTAAAATAAGTTTTAAGGGTATTTAATACAGTTTTCATTTCTTCTGCTAAAGTAAAGGGTGGATTAATTATCCAAAGACCACAACCTGACATCCCCTCCATTGGAGTAGATGTCAGATTAAATTCAATACGTAACGCATTTTTGGCATTGATTTCTTTCATGCCTTTGTTGAGTTTATCAGTTAATTTTTTATCGACCAGCGGATACCAAAGACAAAATACACCTGTAGCAAAACGAGAATAAGCTTGTTTGATTGCAAGAGGAATTTCTTTATATTCTTCTTTTATTTCAAATGAAGGATCAATGAAAACTAATCCTCTTTTTTCTGGTGGTGGAAGTAGTGCTTTCATCGCTGCGATACCGTCAGTATTACTGAAATGTACTTTCTTATTCATACGCTGAAGCTGACTGAGGGCTTCAAATTCCCTTGGATGGAGTTCGCAAAAATACATCCTGTCCTGCATTCGTAGCGTGTTGATCGCGAGAAACGGTGAGCCGGGATAATATCTTAATGAATCAGTAGAATTGAGTTGGTTAATCAACTGAAGGTAGTTTTGAAAAACAGAGGGTAGGGTGTTTCTGTTAGACCAAATCAGTTGAATGCCTTGTTTGTATTCCTGGGTCTTTTCAGCTTGTTTATTCTTTAAGTCATATAAACCTTTACCTGAATGGGTCTCAAGATATAAGAGAGCTTTATCTTTACGTGTTAAGTAATTTAGAAGATGGGTTAAAGCAATATGTTTGATGACATCCGCAAAATTACCTGCATGATATCCGTGTTGATAACTGAGCATGGTGTTCCTAAAGCATTTTTATAATTGTCTACTATACTCTTTTTAAGAGAGTATAAAAGGGGAAAGCTATGGATCTTCACGAAGATTATGATGACCAATCATTCTCTGATTATAATTATGATGATGATATCGAGTCTTCAGCCCATCGAAAAAACGTCAGACGTATGCTTGAGGAGAAGCTGGAGCGTAAACGTCTAAAAGAGGAATTTAAAGATGATTTCGATGAGTTGAGCGGAGATTTTGATTGGGATATTTTAGATAAGTAACTGAGCCTCTTTAAAAGAGGTCAGTTAATAATTGTTTTGGAACAAAAGGCAATGATTTCTTATTGTTCTTACACTATGCCTATTGATTCGCTAAGGTGGCTGCTTTTAGTGTATTCTCAAGTAATGTGACTATAGTCATTGGCCCTACGCCACCAGGTACGGGGGTGATCCATGAAACTTTGTTTACCGCATTTTTAAAATCTATATCACCCCTAATACTGCCATCTGCTAATCGATGGATGCCTACATCGATAACGATCTGTTCTTTACTAAGCCATTCGCAATCAACAACATCCATTTTTCCTGTAGCGATGATGACAATATCAGCAGTGCGCACAAATTTTTCTAATTGTTGGGTGAATTTATGAGCAATGGTTACTGTTGCTCCAGCAAGGAGCAATTCTAAACTCATAGGTCGACCGACAATATTTGATGCACCAATAACGAGAGCATGTTTCCTTTTGACTTCAATATGATAATGTTTTAATAAATGCATTATGCCAAGAGGAGTACATGGACGTAATAATGGGTTACGCTGAGCAAGTCGTCCCAAATTATAAGGATGGAAGCCATCAACATCTTTTTCCGGTTTGATATGCTCAATAATGACACGTTCATTTATGTGCTTGGGTAATGGCAATTGGATGAGAATCCCATCAATTTGATTGGAACAATTTAAATCATCAATCAGATTGATCAATTCTTCCTGTGTTGTTTTTTCAGATAGATCATAGGAATGAGAGGTAATACCTACCTCGGCACACGCTTTACGCTTATTGGCTACGTAGACCGTAGAAGCAGGATCATTGCCAATAAGAACAACAGCAAGGCCGGGTGCGCGATGATTTATTTGTACAAAATCATGCACATGGTGTTTTAATTCTTCTCGACGAAGAGAGGCGACAACCTTTCCATCAATCAATGATGCTGACATAGCTACCCATAAGAAAAGCAAGGTAATAAATTATGAATTAGAGGTTGGGGTAATGCAATAGAATTAATGGTGTCTATAGTAATTATCCAGAATTTTAAGTTACCCCCAAACGTTTCATTGAACTGATGTATTAGAGGTTTAAACCCGTTTTCTTAAAGTATTATAGATCCAGGCGATGAGAAAGCTACTAATGAAGGTACTAACAAATACTCCAACTCCACCAAGGACGCATTGGAGTAAAGAAAGATCATAAGTCATGTAGATGGTTCCCATCATCCCTGCAAAGGGTTTCCCTTTATTAAAAATTAAAACCATCAACCCCATGAAGAATGTCGATATTCCTGATAGAGCGCCAAGAGATAGTCCTAAAGCAATCGGATCTATTTTGCCGAATTTCATGATAATTACCTATTATTTTCATAATAATTCATTCCATTATTATTTATTATGATAGTTATGGGAAGTATCTAATCTTCATGCAAGATAAATTAAGAAAAATTACATTTATTTTATTCAGTAAAGAGGGGAGTAAAAATTGCTAAATGTTTTGCTATAGAGCATGATTGACTCATACGCTTGCTATGTCTATACTGAAAAATCTTTGATTTTATGGTAAATATCGTGGAAGAACTTACTGAATTGCTTAGACCATCTTGGGGTGCAGAAAAATGGATTTTAGAGGGATGGAACAAGATTACCGTAGAAGAGAAACAACTCATTAAAAATAGAATAAATGAGTTATTTTGCGATGGTTTACCTTTTGAACTTCAATCTGACAAGCTTTTTTATATTTATACGTTTTCACTTTTAGCACAGCTCGAAGTATTGGCAGTGCAAATTCCTCTTAAATTTGAATCAAAAATGTCCACTGTTGAATACAGAAAACGTATGCGTCAACAATTGCTTGATGAAATATTTCATGGTTTAGTATTTACTAAAATTGTTTATATGCTTTGTGCTCCTTATGCTTCTCCACCACCTTATAGTCCTCATATTGAAATCATTTGTAACTTTATTCGGGCAGAAAGTTGCCCTAAAGTAGCAATTATGTTGCTTAATCTTATTGGTGAGGGATGGATTGAGGAAATATTTGAAAGTTTACATCGCTATGGTGTTGCGCCCAAAGTATTCAAGACAATTCTTGAAGACGAGCATCGTCATGTATGCGAAGCAGAGTTATATCGCGATATTGGCATGCCAGATGTTGAGCAAATAAAACCGAAAATTGCTTATCTGGAAGAACAATTAATAACCAATATTTTTATGCAATATAAATATATGTCTTCTGTTAGTGCTTTATTGGGAGTTGAAGGAGTGATGCATTTTAAGGAATCACTCAATGAAAAGCATACCCAGCAGCTCCGTAAAGTCAATCTTGATCCCAGTGAAAATTGGAAAAATTTCATGGGGTTTGCGGATGAGCTATTACCTAGAGTTCGAAATTATACTGAGTCCAATCGAGAAGTTGAAATGACTCCGATTCGAAAAGTACTCATGACCCAGTGGGATAATCCTAGCGATCCAACTATGACTGGACAGTTTAGTATCGATATCTCATGCCTTGATTTTTTTAATAAAAAATTTGCCTCAGAGACCTTGACCACATTGATGTTGCAGGCAGTTAGTTCCTGGATGACATTATCGGATTCTTTTAGAAATTATTTGAGTTTTAGAAAAATTTTTCAAACGAAAGAAGCATATGTCGGTCTTGTTGTATTGCTACCAGGATGTGGCGATCATCTTGGAACAATTGTTTTCGAAAATTGTCATAATCTTAGCTTTTATGAGTTGTCAGCAAAAATTCGAACCATAGTAGGCATGATGGTTTATTGCTATAAAAAACGTGAACAATTGGAAAAAACAAATCCACGTGTACAGCAACTTATGAAGGATATGGTTTATGAATATGCATATAACACTTATCCTTATCCCCTCGCAGGAACACCGTACATTTCATTAAGTAATATAGGTGTTTTTGGCTATACTCAATCGATGGCACCTCTTCGTAAAACTGAGTCCATGCGCTTTACTATCATGGAAGTTGACCGAAAACCTGTGTGGCAACATGAAACTCAATCATTTGTACCTAAAGATATGTTGCCTGTATCAATCAGTGCGGATCATCGTATTTTTGATGGTAATTCGACAGTTCCTAAAATGGTTGAAGAAAGGTTCCAGGCTATGTTTGCTAAAATGTGCAAGGAAAAGCCGAAATCAAAACAAGCATTGCATCAGCATGAACAATTAGAGTTACTTATAGATCAATTGATTGAAACTAATATTGAATTGGGGTACAAGACTTTGATGTTACTTCAAACCTGTTGGTTTGATTTTATTTCTATTGAAGATTGCTATACTGCATCCCATTATCATGGGATGCAAGATTTCACTCAGGAGTCAACTCTTATCTAACGTAATCAAGTAGAAAGTTGTATACCCAGGCAGCAATATAACTACTAACAAAAGTGTTCATAAGTACTATGGCCGCACCAAGGCCGGCATTAGCCAAGGAGGGAGTATATGAAAGATATATACTCCCAACCATGGCGACAAAGGGTTTTCCAGTGTAAAAAACAAATGCCGCTAAGCCCATAAAAAAAGAAGCGAGGGCTGATAGAACACTAATAGATATTCCTAAAGCAAGCGGATTTATTTTGCTGAATTCCATGACTTTTATCCTATTTTCAATATTAATTCATGTTATTATCAATTATTCCTATTGAGATGGGAAGCTCATTTTTGTTAGAAATTTTATAGAGATAACGATGGACTCTTGCCTTCATTGCAAGTACAGTTATCTAGTCAAAGTACTATTTTGTAATCGAATAGTTCTATATAAGATGTTCATGTGAACCCTAATTACTTGAATGGATTAGTAAAGAATGCTAATTTTTTTAAAAACTAATTTCCTGCTTGCAAATCCAATGGGCATGGAGCGCTGATTGAAAAAAAAGGTTTTATTCTCATCTCTATTTTCACTTACTTTGCCAATGAGCGCCTACTCTCTAGGATTAGGTGAAATGAAAGTAGAATCAGCATTAGACCAGCCTTTTCTCGCTGAAATTGAGTTACTCGATGTACAGGACGTTTCTTTGTCTGGTATTAAAGTGGGGCTAGCTGAACCGCAAAGCTACCGAAGTTTAGGTATTGAGCGCTCTGAAGAAGTTAATTCTCTTTCTTTCGATATTAGAAAAAATGAGAAGGGAAAATTCGTTGTAGAAGTTCACTCTACAGAACGAATGACGGATCCTTATGTGCAACTAATTGTTGATTTGATCTGGCCAAAAGGACAAATCTATAAAGTTTATACGGTATTGTTGGATCCACCAGGCTATAAATTAGCGAATGCAACTGCACAAAGCGGTTTAACATATCAGAGAAAATTCGCTAATCATCAAAATGTAACGGATTCGACTAAAAAATATCATAAAGTGAATCATGCTGGTCAAAAGAAAATTGCAGTTTATGGTCCTACAATATTTAATGAAAATGTATGGCAAATTGCGCAAAGATATAAAACTTCTGAAGCAATTTTACCACAAATTGTTCTTGCAATTGTGGGAGCAAATCCTGAAGCATTTGTTGATGGAAATTTAAATGGATTGAAAACCGGTGTTCGCCTTAAAATTCCTTCTGATAAAGAGTTTCAGGAGGTTCCCGCTGACTTAGCTACAGTTGAAGTAATGGCTCATGATAAAGCATGGAATGAAAAAGCATCAATTAATCATGTAATAGCTCCACCCTATATAACAGGTCAAGCATCTAGTGCTGACTCTGTTGAGTACTCGCAAATACCTCCTGTGCCAAAATTTTCTGATGTTTCGACTTTGGTACCGAATCAAACGTTCTCGAGATTTACTTTGCCAAGTCCAATCCCGTCACTGGAGACTCAAAAACAAGTAAGTCCAGAGCAAAATAGGACACTGAAGGCTGAAATATCAATTACAACTGCTGCTGTAGATTCTTTGCGAGAGTCTAATGCACTATTAACAGAACAATTAAGCTTATTACAAACGCAAAATAAAAAATTACAAAACCAATTGGATATGCGGGATCAGGAGCTTCAATTAATCCGTAATCAAATTCAAACGATGATGAAAGAGCGGATAGCAATTGCAGGGCAAGCCAACTCCAAGAGCAATTCTGATCAACCCTATGAGTCTTGGATTCTATTCCTATTATTGCTGGTTGCTGGTGGAGCTAGTGGCGTCGTTGCATATTATTATTTTAAATGGCGTGATCAAGGAAAGAAAGGATCGCCTACAGAGAAGAGCAATACACTTCATCGGGCTTCAACTCGACCCATTATTAGTTCAGATGATGGGCTAATTACGAAAGATCCCCTACAGGAAAGAAAATCTGAGCCCCAAGTAAAATCTGAGCCTGAGGTAAAATCTGTGCCTGAAGTAAAATTTAAATCTGAATTAAAGCCTGAACCTAAATTAGAAGATGCCGGTGATCTTGGAGAACATACTTCTGCTGCTATTGAGCCTCAATTGCTGATAACAGATGAAGGGCAATTGCTGGAAATTATACCTACTGAAGAAAAAATTGAATCATCCAAGCAAACTGATGAAAGCAAAAAAGATAAACATCAAGAGGATAATTTACTAGAGTTTGAATCGGGTTTACATCATAAACTTACAACAAAGCCCACCCTAGATGAAGATAATTCTCAAGAGCTCGTAGAAGATGACAATGGTTTGGATTTTACTCCTTCTTCATCTGTTGAGGTCATTCAAACACAGAAAGAAGAGGAGAGTAGAGGTCTTTCCCAGTTAAAGAACAAAAAGGCATTAGATACTCTGTTGGCTCTTGCAAGAACGTATATTGGAATGGAAGATATAGAATCTGCATTGCATTCTCTAAATGAAGTAATGGAGCATGGTACCAAGTCACAAAAAGAAGAAGCTCAACGCTTAATTGATGAGATTCAAGGGAAGTCATAATGTTTTTAATTCTAGCCAGGGCGAAGGCAAAGACGTAACCCCGGATCCATTATCAAATTAACCCGGGCTGTGCTATGCCCAGGCAATGATGTTTTCCTTTCTTTATTTGACAAAGTTTTTTTCAGTACCAAAAAGATAGGTAGCTGTGATTAAGACTTCGTTTGAACGATAGGAACCAAGATTTAATGATTCTCCAGTCCATGCATTAACTCCGTGACCAGAGGAGAGGGGGCCTAAATCCTGATAAATATAACCAACTGAGAGGAACAATTGCGGAAGGATTTGCACATCAACCCCGGCACCTACATTGTAAGCGAATTCACTTGTATTAGAATTTCTATACCCAGCACTAACTCGTGGGGTAACTCCTGCAAATGCTGTTTCACTATAGTTAGAAATATTGTTGAAAGAGGTGCCTATCCCTCCGTTAATATACGGTGAAAAAATTCCATATCGCATCAGATTAATTTTTCCAGAGGCTAATAAGAGATTGGAAGTAAAATCCAGATTGTAATTGTAGTTGGTAAATTGCGGTAAGGAATATTGTGTTATTTCACCGCTGATATGTGTTTTGAAAAAGTACTGCCAAAAGATACTCAATGAATAAGAAGGAAACCAGATGCTATCATTATGCCAACGTCGGCCCATAGAGGCTGCAATAACTCCTCCATTATCATTCGTGATTGAGTAACGATCAGCACCATAAGGAGCTGGAAATCCCGAGCCATTATTTACTTTCGTATGGGAATTTAACTCAGGAAATTGCGCGCCTCCTCCAAGTGATGTAAACCAATTGCCTTGAGCGTTGGAAATAGATTGATGTAAGGAACTTTGTATGTTTTCGATATTCTTAGAGTAAGAGGGGCTATGGAAGACAAATAATAAAGTGGTAATACCTAAGTAAAATAAATTCCTTTTCATAATGAGTCTCAATTTAATGATTAAGATATGCACCAATAAATGGCGCTAATTAATTGCGGCATGAGAAAGTATCATAATTGAATGAATCAAATCAATAAGATAGTTTGAAGATGCTTTTTGAAGAAGGGATTTTATCTGTAAATTTATAGTGTGCAAAATTCTTTAATTACTAAAAATCAGAATCTAGACAAAAGAAATTACTATAATATCTAATAAACTTGTAAATCAATCATATTAAGGTATAGACAAAACATATACTGTATTATAAATTGACCCTTTTATCAGGAATATTCAATGCGTATTGCCTTAGTGCTTGAGTACGATGGTAGCCAGTATCATGGCTGGCAAGCACAAACAGGCTTGCATACTGTGCAACAAGCCATAGAACATGCTTTATCAAAGGTAGCAGATGGCCCTATTTCTGTCGTTTGTGCAGGCAGGACAGATACTGGTGTGCATGCTACAAATCAAGTAATTCATTTTGACTGTGATAAAGTGCGCAGCATTCGTGCATGGATCCATGGAGTGAACTCTTTTCTGCCTAAAGACATTTGTGTTAAATGGGGGAAGGAATTAACAGAAGAATTTCATGCGAGATATTCTGCTACTGCAAGAAGATATCGTTATGTCATTTATAATGGAGCCATTCGACCTGCTTTATTTCGAAGCAATATAACTTGGCAATACAGGCAATTAGATCATCGTCTGATGCATCAAGCGGCCCAGGTTTTATTAGGCGAGAATGATTTTACTTCATTTCGTTCTGTTGAATGCCAGTCAAACACGCCTATGCGGAATATCCATAAATTACAGGTTAGTCGCACAGGTGATTTGGTTATAATTGATATAACTGCTAATGCTTTTTTACATCATATGGTGCGTAATATCGCTGGTGTGCTAATTGCAGTCGGTTCGGGAAAACATCCTGTATCTTGGGTTGATGAGGTACTAAAAGCAAAAGACAGGAGACTAGGTGCAGAAACAGCACCCGCGTATGGATTGTATTTAGTGCAAGTGACTTATCCTCAGACGTTTTCAATATTACAGAATAATCCGGGACCTTCTTTTCTTGTGGAGAAATAATGAATCTGGGACGCATGCGAGTCAAAATGTGTGGAATGACACGTAGCGAAGATATCGCACATGCCATTAATCTGGGTGTTGATGCTATAGGTTTGATTTTTTATCCAAAAAGTTCTCGTTATGTTTCAATAGATCAGGCAAAAGCCTTATTAAAAGATTTGCCTGCATTTGTAGATTCGGTTGCTGTTTTGGTGAATCCTGAGCGAGATTTAGTCTATAAAATAGTAGAAGAACTGCCAATTCAGTTATTGCAGTTTCATGGTGATGAATCAGCTGAGTTTTGTAAGCAATTTAATAAGCCTTTTATAAAAGCCATACATTGTAATTCAACCGCATATATTCATCAGACAGTACAGGAGTTTGAAACCGCAAGCGCGTTGTTGTTAGATACACCTTCAGATGTAGCGCGAGGCGGCACTGGATGCGCTTTTGATTGGAAAATTATTCCACAAAAGGTGGAAAAGCCTTACATATTGGCTGGTGGATTAGATGAGTTTAATGTACTCGAAGCAATTAAATCATGTCATCCTTATGCCGTAGATCTGTGTAGTGGTATTGAGGTATCACCTGGGATTAAAGAGCATGGCAAAATGAGTCGATTTATGCAGAAATTGTTAAATTGGTAATATAGTAGCCTGGGTGAAGCGCAGCGTAACCTGGGAAATTGGATCGCGGATCTCGGGTTATGCTGCGCTTCACCCAGGCTACATTTTTAAGAAGTTAATGAAGGTAGAAATGAACAAAAAAGAGCTTCCTGACGAGCACGGGCACTTTGGTCCCTACGGTGGTATTTTCGTAGCAGATACTTTGATGTATGCATTAAAACAATTAGAAGAAGCGTATGCAAAATATCGAAAAGATCCCGATTTTTTAGCAGAGCTAAATGCTGAATTAAAAGATTATGTAGGACGACCTAATCCACTTTATCATGCACAACGTTTAAGCAGGGAAATTGGTGGGGCACAAATCTATTTAAAACGAGAGGATTTGAATCATACCGGAGCGCACAAAATTAATAATACGGTAGGGCAAGCGCTCCTTGCTACACGTATGGGAAAAACCAGGGTAATTGCCGAAACAGGCGCAGGCCAACATGGGGTGGCTTCAGCAACAGTAGCGGCTAAATTAGGTTTGGAATGCGTGGTATATATGGGGGCTGAGGATATAAAACGTCAGTCATCTAATGTTTATCGCATGAAATTGTTAGGCGCGGAAGTTGTCCCAGTCACATCAGGGTCGCAAACGTTAAAAGATGCATTAAATGAGGCGATGCGCGATTGGGTCAGCCATGTTGATGATACCTTTTATATTATTGGGACAGTCGCAGGCCCACATCCTTATCCACAGATGGTTAGAGATTTTCAATCTGTTATTGGCATTGAAGCTAGAGCCCAATTTCTGGAAAAGACTGGACGTTTACCCGATGCATTAGTTGCTTGCGTAGGTGGAGGCTCTAATGCAATTGGTTTATTTTACCCCTTTTTGAATGATTCAACAGTTGCCATTTATGGAGTTGAAGCGGGAGGAAAAGGTTTAGAAAGTGGCGAACATTCTGCTTCATTGATTGCCGGAAAACCAGGGGTTTTACATGGTAACCGAACTTATTTGCTCTGTGATGAATACGGTCAAATTAAAGATACACATTCGGTCTCTGCAGGCCTTGACTACCCTGGGGTAGGACCGGAACATGCTTATTTAAAAGATACTGGGCGTGTAATTTATGAAGCCATTAATGATGATGAAGCGCTGCACGCTTTTCGTACTTTAACACGGGTTGAAGGAATTATTCCTGCTCTTGAGTCCAGTCATGCAGTTGCCTATGCAATGAAACTCGCCAAGAACATGTCTGCGGACCAAAGTATTATCGTGAATTTATCGGGTCGCGGTGATAAAGATATGCACACTGTGGCTCAAATTGATGGGATTACCGTATGAATCGAATTGACAAAACATTAAAGCGTCTTCACGCGAGTGGCAAAAAAATGCTTAGCCCTTACATTACTGCCGGAGATCCTTATCCAGAAATCACGGTAAAACTGATGCATGAGTTGGTTAGAGCCGGAGCAGATATTTTAGAACTCGGAATTCCATTTTCTGATCCCATGGCTGAAGGACCTGTTATCCAAAAAGCAATGGAGCGAGCGCTTGCTCAGGACGTGCATTGCCAAACTGTTTTGAATATGGTGAAAGAATTTCGTTTGCAGGATCAAGAAACGCCAGTTGTTATAATGGGGTATTTAAATCCTATTGAGCATTTTGGTTATGAACTTTTTGCACAACAGGCATTAGAATCCGGCGTGGATGGAACGATATTGGTAGATTTACCTCCAGAAGAAAGTGAGGAAGTAGCCAAGATCTGGCAAAAATATGGCTTATACAGTATCTTTCTTTGTTCTCCTACGACATCAGATGAGCGAATGGCATTAATTAACCATTTCGCCAAGGGATATTTGTACTATGTGTCTTTAAAAGGTGTTACTGGTTCTGATGCATTGGATATATCGTCTTTAAAATCGCAGTATCAACACCGTAAAGCACAAACCAATCTTCCATTAATGGTAGGCTTTGGTATAAAAACACCAGAAATGGCTGCAGAAGTTGCCAGATTTGCAGATGGTGTTATTGTTGGAGCTGCCCTGATTACGCGAATTCTGGATGCTTATAACGCGAATAGAGATATGTTGGAAGCTGGGGCAGATTTACTTTACTCTATGCGACATGCTATGGATAAAATTTAAAATAATGGCAAAGCTTATACCATTATTATTCCTGCTAATGAGATATAGAGAACATGGCCTTTTGTAAACAGGCTTGGATGAACGCAATGGCGTGACCTGGGAATCCGGTATTATAAGATACCGGTATTATGAGATAAATCGAGTTATAGCTTATTTTTACTGAGGCTACATAGTAATAACAGTGACGGAAAAATCCCAATGATAGAATTAACTGAAAAACGAGCTCATTTTATAAGGCAACTGATTACTGATGAACTGGCGAGTGGCAAACATAAGTCTGTAGTGACTCGTTTTCCTCCCGAACCTAATGGATATTTGCATGTAGGGCATGCTAAATCTATTTGTTTGAATTTTGGTTTGGCGCAAGAGTTTGGTGGTATCTGTTATCTACGTTTTGACGATACTAATCCAATTAAAGAAGAGGAAGAATATGTCAACGCCATTATTGAGGATGTACGCTGGTTAGGTTTTGAATGGTATGACATGACACACTCCTCAGACTATTACCATGAGCTCTATGATTTTGCAGTATTACTTATAAAAAAAGATTTGGCTTATGTCGATAGTTTAAGCATGGAAGAAATTCGTGCTTATCGTGGAACCTTGCAAGAGCCTGGACGTGAAAGCCCTTACAGAAATAGACCAATAGAAGAAAGTTTGGATTTATTCTCACGCATGAAAGCAGGGGAGTTTCCTGATGGTGCTCATGTATTAAGAGCAAAAATTGACATGCAATCAGGTAACTTGAATATGCGTGATCCGGTAATCTACCGCATTCGACATGCACATCATCAACGCACAGGCGATGAATGGTGTATTTATCCGATGTATGATTATGCACATCCTATTTCTGATGCTTTAGAAAAAATTACTCATTCATTGTGTACTTTAGAGTTTCAAGATCACCGTCCACTTTATGACTGGTGCGTTGACAATTTGCCTTTACCTGCAAAGCCTATACAAACAGAGTTTGCTCGTTTAAATTTATCACATACAGTTACTTCAAAGCGTAAATTGCGTGAACTGGTTGAACAAAAGGCGGTTTCTGGATGGGATGATCCACGAATGCCTACTATACGTGGTATGAGAAAACGTGGTTACCCGGCAGCTGCAATTCGTCAGTTTTGCGAAGTAATAGGGATATCACGTAGTGATTCTGTAATTGATATGTCCATACTCGAAGAATGTGTTCGTGATGAGTTAAATAGAACAGCGAAACGTGCTTTATGCGTTATGGATCCTATAAAAGTAGTTATAGAAAATTATCCTGAAGGCAAAGTAGAAGTATTAAAGCCAGCTTATAATCAGCAAGATCCAAATTCGGAGCGACGTGATTTACCATTCACTCGAGAGCTTTTTATTGAACGATCAGATTTTATGGAAGAGCCACCCAAAAAATACTTCCGTTTGTCTCCTGGGGCTGAGGTACGTTTACGTCATGCTTATGTAATCAAATGTCACGAAGTGATTCATGATGAGCAGGGTAACATTGTTGAGTTACGCTGTACCTATGATGAAAAAACTTTAGGAAAAAATCCTGAGGATAGAAAAGTAAAAGGCGTCATTCATTGGGTATCTTGTGCACATGCTTATCCTGTAACTGTATTGGAATATGACCGTTTATTTAATGATCCCAACCCTGGTCGAGAGGACGATTTTTTTCAATTTTTAAATCATAATTCATTACAAATAAAGCAAGCCTATTGTGAACCGGCTTTAGCAAATCAACAATTAGGCGAGGTGTTTCAATTTGAACGCTTGGGATACTATGGTGTTAATGAATTAAAAGATGGACGTGTTAACACATTTCATCGTGTAGTTGACTTGAAAGATACTTGGGGAAAACTAGGGTAAGCTAAAGGGGCAGATATGTTGCATTTATATAATTCTTTAACCAGAACAAAAGAACCATTTGTTTCTATTTCACCTGGAAAAATTGGTATCTATGTTTGTGGGATTACTGTATATGATCATTGTCATATAGGCCATGCTCGCTCTATGGTAGCTTTTGACGTTATGGTTCGTTATTTGCGTTCCCAGGGATATGAGGTGAAATATGTGCGTAATATTACGGACATTGACGACAAAATTATCGCACGCGCACATGAACGTGCAATACCAATAGATGAATTGACTGCTCAATATATTGCAGCAATGAATGAGGATACACAAGCGTTAAATATTTTACCGCCGGATGTAGAACCAAGAGCTACGGAACATATAAACAGTATTATTCGATTAATTGAGCGTTTGCTTGCGAAAGGAAATGCATATCTTAGTGATAATGGTGATGTATGTTATCAAGTCAACTCGTTTGCTGATTATGGTAAATTATCACACAAGGATTTAGAAGGATTAGTCGCTGGAGCACGTGTTGAAATTGTGAAAGAAAAACGTTCTCCATTGGATTTTGTTTTATGGAAAAAAGCAAAACAAGGCGAGCCCAGCTGGCCTTCTCCTTGGGGGGAAGGACGTCCAGGCTGGCATATTGAATGTTCTGCCATGGCAATGAGTGAGTTAGGTGAGCAATTCGATATTCATGGAGGAGGATTGGATTTACAATTCCCTCACCATGAGAATGAGATCGCTCAGAGTGAAGCGGCTACTGAAAAAACATTTGCAAATTACTGGTTGCATGTAGGAATGTTGCAAGTTAATAACGAAAAAATGTCAAAGTCATTGGGTAATTTTTTCACTATTGCTGATGTTTTGGCTAAGCACCATCCTGAAGTTGTTCGTTATTTTCTATTAAGCAGTCATTACCGTAGTTCATTGAATTATTCTGAAGAGAATTTGACTAATGCAAAAAAAGCATTAACTCGTTTATATCAAACCATAAAAGACAATAATACTATCGTAGACGGGGAATTAGATAATCATTGGATTAATGAATTTAACCAGGCAATGAATGATGATTTTAATACTCCAGTTGCATTATCTGTTTTGTTTCAGCTTAGCCATGAAGTAAATAAGAATAACTCACCGACTCTAACTGCTACATTGAAGCATTTAGCAGGTATTATGGGGTTATTGCAGGCCGATCCAGCTTCTTTCTTGCAGTCAGGGTTTGCTGAAGAGGATAAGGTAGAAATAGAGCAATTAATTGCAGAACGACTTCAAGCACGTGCCGATCGCAATTGGGAGCGCGCTGACCAGATAAGAGCAGACTTATTAAGTCGTGGAATCGAGTTAGAGGATGGAGTGAATGGAACTACTTGGCGTAGGGTAGAATAGGACATTATTTATTTTAATTCTAGGCTATTGTAGCCCGAGTTTAGCGCAACGAAACTCGGGCTTTTTTTCTGGATGTTTTATGCCTCAATCATAAAGATTCATGGCTTTGAGAAAGACAAAGGTTACTTTTTTTTGCTATATAAGATCTCAATTTCATCCATCCTAACTTAGTTTGTTGATTTGGGCTGAATTGTTTTCCAGATAAGCTTTATTTTCAAAGTGATTTATTATTGAGTCATGCGATCTTTCTATGTACGAATTGCGGTGAAAATACTCTATGTGTTGCTACGCGGAACACATGCATTTTGGTAATAGGCTTAAATGCCGTTTTCAATTAACTCATGTTTACTCTATAATCACGCTGATTATTTTTAATAACCAGTTCAAGATCCACTTTGTATAGTATGGCTGTGAAACCTTTATTTTTTTTAATATTTTTTTTTTCAGCAATTTGTCATTCAGAAATAGCTGATTTAGTCTTAGATAACTATAAATCAAATCTTTATAAATTGCCTATAGTGAAACAAGAGCACTTTTCAATAAGAATGTATCGAATCACCGGCAATAAAGAACATTTGAATTCTGTTATTGATTATGTTTTCTTTTTGAGCAATAAATATCACTATCTTTTCTCAAGTTTCGATCAACCGGAGCTCATCCTTAAAAAATCAAATAATTTATTATTAGATGCTCACCAAAATCCTATGCAAAAATACAAGTTACGTATCAGAAAAATATCACAATATGGAGATCTATTTTTTTATCTTTACTTATTAGAGATAACCAATAAAATTTTTTCATATCATTTGGAAAATACGTCTCTGTTTCCACAAACCAATATCGTTATCGACGTATTAAAAACTCAAATTACTCGGTTGGAGGAATTTATCTTAAATGAGGAAAACATTAAAATTTATGGGGCTCAATTAGTTAATTACGTTTATTACTTACATGATTTGCACATAGTTGATTTAAGAAAATCCTATACCAAACTATTTCAGCATACTTTTCCAGATTATAAGGATAGTCAACTATCAGAATTGGAATATGAAGCAAAAATTTATGGTATGACCCATTTTGTTACAGCAGCGAGCCATTATTATCAGAGTTCAGTTAATGACGATGCTTTTCGTTGGATAAGTGAATATTTTGAGCGCAATATACAACAAATAATGGAGCGAACTGAAAATGATGTTATCGCCGAAGTAGGGGTTTGTTTGTTGTTATTAAATAAAAAAGATTCTCCAGCAATTAAAATAATAAGGGATCATTTAGAACGAGTATATAACATACAACATCAGATGATTCCTACTCGTTCTAGATCCGTAGATTTTATATTTGGTGAACATCGTAATATTCTTACCGTAATGCTTTTTAAATGGCCAGAAAAACTTATGGATGGTCCTTTTTTTACAGAAGAATTAAGATTAATTAATTGATGTTTGTCTTTTGCCAATGAAGATGGGCAGGAACGGGTAGGGAAATCCAGTTTTAAGATCTTTGTTCTAAAATACTATTATCTAATAGTGGACTCTTATCTTTTTTTGTTGAATTTATTGTATTACGAAATAAAAAAATAAGGATTAAAAAAAACAGCAATAAGAGTGCTATCCAACCCATAAGGTAAAAGCAATCATCGAGAGCTAAAGCAGTAGCCTGTCGCGTAAGATAGAAGTTTAATTGTGCCGAAGCATGTTTACCCTGAAGATGTAATAATTTGGCCTGCGCTAGAAACCGTTGTGTTTCTGGAGAAAATGCAGTCAAACTACTCCCTAATCGAAGATGAAAAAATACTTCTCGTCTATGCCATAAAATAAGAAACAAAGCCACTCCTAATCCACTGCCCAGCAAGCGCGAAACATGAAAAAAGCAAATGCATTCAGCAAGTTTTGTTTCAGGAAAAGTGTACACTGCTAGATGAAAAAGAGGGGATAAAAATAGTGCAAGGCCTACGCCTGCTAATCCTCGTGAAAATGCAATCCGATTAAAATTAATATCCACATTAAAGTAGGCCGTATAGAAACAGGAAATCGCAAAAAAAAGTAAGGCAATGAGCAATGGATAAAATGGTTCATATTTCCTTTTATTGATGAGTACTGGAATCCATCCACAAAAGGCCATTGTTCCTATGATGAGGGCAATCCAATCAGGAGTATAATTAACGTAAAGTTTTAGCCATAAAGACAATAAGATAACCATGCCAAAATAGAGTGCGAAAAATAATGCGATATAAATCATCGCGAATGAAAAATAAAAATTTTTTAGTAATTTCAAATCAATCACAGGATGTTGGACTGACCAACTTCGTAAAATAAAAAAAACAAGACTGATTACACCAGAAACAAGCAAAAAAGTAATTAAAGAAGAACGAAACCAATCTAACTCTTGGCCAGTAGTTAAAGCTGTTCCAATAAAAATCATGCTGATGCAATAGTACAAATATCCAACTCTATCAAAATAGTTCTTTTTTACGGGCTCATGATATTTTCTATAACCATAACCTACATAAAAAATTAGAAAGATACATAAAGGTATATTAGAGAAAAAAAGGAATCGCCAATGGTAGTCGTAAGCAATCCAAGCACCATAAGAAGCACCTATTACGGGAATTATTGAAAGACAAATCAATACTAAAGAAACAATATAGACTTTATCCTTATTAGGAGAGAGCAAAGGAATAAGGGTACATGTAATAAGAAGAAACATTGGTCCTGAAGCAAAACCTTCTAAAAACCTGAATAAGATAAACGTAAAGAAATCACTGGCAGTAGCACATCCCCACGAACATAAGGCAGTAAGACTGAGACAAACAACAAAAAGTTGAATAGGGCTTAATCGCGTTACATCAGGTTTTCCCAAAGGTACGCCTAAAAGATTTCCAATACAAAAAAAACTGACTGTATACGAAGTCATATAGGGACTGCCACCCAGATCGCTTACAATATATAAACCTGCCATTATAGGTAAGGTGAGATTGAAGATTACTGCAGCAAGTGATAAGAGTAAAATATAGAGAATCATCGTTTACTCATTCCATTTAAAGCAATTTTATTTAGAGTAAGTGGCGTATTGGCGTATTTCTGGAGATTAGGATCCAAATTAGTATTTATAATATCTGCGATAAGTTGTTCATCACCTTTTTCTTCTTTTTGATAAATGTCAGTAACATAATGGGGGGATCCGGAATTTGATGTGGGTACTAAAGGGCCGCTTTGATCGGATAGATCGGTAGTTACTTCTAAAGAAAGGCCAATTCGCAGAGGATGTTTTTTTAATTCCTCCGGTTCTAAAGCAACTCGAACTGGCAATCTTTGAACTATTTTAATCCAGTTTCCTGAAAGATTTTCGGGGGGTAATAGGGAAAAAGCATTCCCGGCACCACCTGGTAAACCAACAATTTTACCGTGAAATACAACATCAGAACCATAAAGATCTGAAGTAAACGTAACGCTCTGCCCAATGCGCATTTTTTTCAGCTGGGTTTCCTTATAATTAGCGTTTACCCATATTTGATCCAGAGGAATAATAGACATCAGTGGTTCTTTAGGCGAAAGCCACATGCCTACCTGAATGGTTCTTTGGGCTACAAGTCCATCTACCGGCGCATATATTTTACACCGATATAACTGTACCCAGGCATCACGTACTTCCTGCGCTGCTGCTTGTACCCAAGGATGTTCGATTATGGATGTGCCTTGTACAAAAGCGAGCATTTTTTGATAGTTGTTTTCAGTGCTTTTTAATGAGGCAATTGAAGCTTTTAGATCATCTTGTGCATTTTGATAATCTTCTAAAGAAACTCCTTTGACATCAATTACGTCATAGCGATGTTTCAGGTTTTGTCGTGCTTTTAGAAGTTGTGCTTTCTTTACTTCGATCTCTGCAGCCAGGATAAATACATCATGAAATGCCTGGCATACATCGCGTACTGTACTTGCAAGTTTCTTCTTGGCTTTTTCCAGGGCTATACGTGAGTCTGTTTCATTTAGTGAAACAATGAGCTGTCCTTTTTTTACCAGAAAACTATCGTCGGTATAGATACCTGTTACGAATCCAGGGCGTAAGGACTTGATATAGACCTGATTCCCTTGCACATAGGCATCATTGGTATAAACTTGGTTTCGCCACACAAAAAGCCAATATAAAAAAAGGAAAATAAAAAGAGCAATAAGAATGACGGTAAAATAAAAAGAGGCGGATCGTTCTTTCATGAGTTTTTCACCAACGGTATCGTTTTTTGATAGTAACCTCCTCCCAAAGCTCTGGTTAATTTTATAGAGGCTAAGTATTGGTTATAAAGTAGAGTAACATCTACGAGTTCTTTTTGAATGACTTCTTCTTGTAAAAAATAAAGATCAAATAAACTATCCAAGCCTTTTTGTTGGCGCAAATAACTTAATTGATAACGTTGTTTTGCAAACTCCACTACTTGTTTTTGTTCTAACTTTTGCTGATAGACATCCTCCGCGAAAGCTAATACATCAAGAACTTCTTGAGTACTGAATAAGAGTAAATTATTGTATGCATCTATTGCTGCATCAAATTGTGCTTTAGTTGCATTGATATTCGCTCTTATTGCTCCTGCGGTGAAAATAGGTAATTGCAAGGCAGGTCTAATTGCTGCAGTACCACTCGATAAGTCCAAAAACTTTCTCCAACTGGTGCTTTCCAGACCAATCAGACCAGCCAGATTGATATTGGGATAATATTCTGCCATTGCGGCTCCTGTTTTATAGGCTAGGGCTTTGGCTCGCCAAATTTGCGCCATAAGATCGGGTCTGCGAGCTAAGAAATCCAATGGCAGTATTTTGGGAATATTTAGAGTCTTAGGTAATGAGGGAAGTGTGGATTTAATTAACAAAGGAGTATCTGGCCCACGTCCTGCTAAAGTATTAATCAGGTGTTTATCGGCTGTTAACTCATCAGTAATACTTGAAAGTAATTTTTGAGATTCAAGCAGCTTTTCTGAGGTTTCTAATGCAGGCAATTTTGATGAAAGTCCTTTTTGTACCAATATGTTTTGTAATTTTGCAGTTTTTTGTCGTACTTCAATTAATTGCGTAAATAATTTTTTTCTGACCAGATTCGTTTTATATGCAAAAAAGGCTTGAGCAATTGCAGTACTTGTAATTAACTCCACTTCTGCGGCTTCCGCTTCTCGAACTTTTGCCTCTCCTAAAGCGGAATAAAAAAGATTACGGTTTTTGCCCCAAAAATCAAACTCATAAGTAAACGAAAGAGAAAGATCCAAGAGTCTGGCGTTTAAAGGAAATGTATGATTGAATGCGCGATATAAACCGTTTTCACTTACATATTGTCGATTTTCATCTGCATTAAAAAAAACTAAAGGAGCTAATAACGAGCGTGTAACAATGGCTTGCTGCTTAGCAACTTTAATACGATTTTTGATTTCATGAATTGAAGGATTATTCGCTAAAGCTTCTGTAACCAGGGCGTTGAGTTCGGGATTATTATAAGATAACCACCATTGTTTGTTAGGCCATTTGCCTTCAGAAAAAATCTCTTTTTTTTGTAAACTTTTGTTAATGGAGTGTTCCATGGCTGGAACGGTTTTTAGATTTTTAATTTGGCTTTGTTGCGGTAGAGAAACAGTACAGGATACTAATGTATATAAACTGAAACAAGTAAATCCCCTGATCCAAAGCCGCATCACACTTCCTTTTTATTTGGCAACACATCTTAATCATTAAATGTAACTTCATTCCATATTATCATAAGCTGTTTTTGCATGGGATCGAAGCTATCTTATATAGTAACCATTAACATCTGATTTTCATAGGAATTTTCTATTGTGCAATAGGAAACAAATTGTTTGAAGAATTAAAGTATTCTAGCTCGGTTCGTCACTTTCTAGGTAATGGGTTACTATTACCAAATCACTTCAATCGTCATGGTTTATCACTTTGATTCCGAGCTAGAGTGTGTACTATGTTGTTTTATGAGTTACTGGCCCATAGGCTGCATTTCTATTTCTATTTCTTTTTTCTCTTCCGGGATCAACGCTGCTATGCTATCTATTATTGATGCTAAAAATTCGAGGCAAAAGCTTTGAATAGGATTAAATGGGGCGTTTTGCTCAATATTTTCAAGCGCCATGTACGTACCGAATTCAGTAAAATGCAGTAAGGTCTTAAATATATTACTTGCATTATTTAGCCAAGTATCGAACGAATCAACCTTGTCAACTTTAGGTATAGGTATTGCCATGGGCTGTTTAAAAAACGGATCTTGAAACTTATAAATAGAACTTACTCTCGTTAAGTCAAGATATGCTTCATTAGTTTTCTCGCGAAAATATTGTTTTTGCTTTCCAGATGGCATGGCTCATTTTCCTTCTATAATCAACATTTAAAAATTAATTTAAACACAACTTTGCTGTGTAAAATATATTCAAATTATACAGGAGAAAGATTAAATTAACATTAATATTATTCAATATGTATTTATTTCGCAGGGCGATTTCATCAAAGTTTAAAAACCAATCACTTTTCTTAAGTATTGAGTAGAAAGAGCAGCTTTCATTCTTTTTAAAGCAATACCATCCTGAGAGGATTTGTCCTCTTCCAGCAATT
>NZ_RZGX01000039.1:0-4472 GCF_003990155.1 Legionella qingyii | reverse complement strand
GGAAACGTAGGTGCCTGATTTTTATCACTTCTTATTTAAAGTGTCTATTTAAAATTCAATAAACATCTGGGAATTCTCATATCAATCTGTTCTATTCTTAAACTTTGATGAAATCGCCCTGATCATTTTTTAATCAGTTTTATCCTCATGGCGTTTTATAGTTTTGGTTAGATTATGGACTCATGCTTAACAAGCTGGTGCGGGGATAAGGCCATCTACTAAAAATAGATCTCTATTAAAACTTAATCGATTATGATTATCATTTGAGATGAAACCAATTTCCTCATTTGTTATATTGCAGATCCACCGCTCAATACTTATTGGTTTTTTAGACTGCAACGCTTTGGGTGTGAATAAGGCGACATTTATTCCTTTTTCAGGATCGCGAGTAGAACTATATTGAAAGGCTTCCACATTTGCTTTTCTCATTGAAGAGCCTAATTTTTGAGTATCACTATAATATTTAGGTGAAGAAATTATTTGTTCAACAGTATTAAATGGCTGCTTATTCAAAAAAATACCATGCACTGTTTTAATCCCTATTGTATAGCTTGAATAGGTCATCAGAATACTATCGGTGTAGGGTTCTTTCATTCCAGCCATAAAGACAAATCGATAATAAGCTGTTTCCGCTAAAGCGGTCGAAACATTTAGGGAGCCGTAAAATAGGCTTGGTTCAAAGGTATTGCCAAATCTTGAACCATACTGCAATGGAGGGTATCGAAATGGAGTAATCAGTAAATAATGCAAATCTTCATACTCTTCAGGCCTTTTAGGCTTAGATGTTTCTAATAATTCCTCTAATATAGCTTGTTCTTCAATATTATTAACAAGGGAGAGTGTTGCAAGCTCCTCCTGGTCTTCTACAACTCGATGTATTGTTGCCATTATCGGGGTAATATATTGTTTACCATCCATTTTATCCCATATATTTCCCACTAAACTTTACCTCTCATCGCATCTAAATAATTCACAACACGTGACAGTCCCATCACTGTTTTCATTTCCTGCAATGGAACACCCTGAATATGATAGTTATAAGTATTTAGCCAATGAATCATTACTTCTTTATTCCCGCCATTAAGTGCGTATAGGGATCTATAGACCCGGATCAACAGCAAAGCCAACTCCCCTGGCTTACTATCAGGGTCAAGTTCACCTTTTTTTAAACATCTATCAATCGTATTGCGATGTTGGCCAATAATGGCAGCCAGATCCTGGCTGTTAATTTTAATCTCATTTTTAAGTTGATTGATTGCCGTAGCCAAAACATTCGAAGGTTTAGGCTTTTCTGCTGCGTGCATAATTCATACTCACCTGACTCACCATATGGTGAATTATAGCACAAAAATCACCATTTTGTGTAATTGACTTGTTCATGCAGCGGACTTTATGCCGGATAATTTTTTAAAAGGCCCGGCACAAAGGCAAGTTCAGACATAAATACGATTGTGATTGAATTTTGATTATCATGATTCGTGGCGTCTGGGTAAGCCGATCTCCATTTTTGCCAAAGTTACTGCTTCTTCTTTATTCCATTGTTTCTGAGTAAACAAGGTTATCCCTGTTACAAAAAAAGAAAGGCTTTTTTCTTGTTCTGGCGATGGTGTCACTTCTTCTTCAAGTTTAAATTCTTGCTTTATTGATTCAACTAAGCCCGCAAGATATTTATTATTAGCGACTTCTTTATTATAAAAGGGAAGGCGCTCTTTAAAAAATGATTGAAGATCATTAAAAGTACTGCCAAATAGCAAGGGGCTTTTCGTTTTAAATAGCTTGCTCATCACTTCTATTTCATAGATATATGCATTTGCTTCAGTATTAGCAATGTTTGCCGCTACATTAAACGCATGTCCCGCCTCATGAACAATCGCACCGATTATATTAATCGTTTTTTGTTCCAAAAAATCTATCTTTAAAGCAATGGTTTGGTTAACAACCCAGTTTTTATGGTGCTGTCCTAATAATTTGTACGTGTTTTTATTCACAAAGATAGCAGGATTCCCTTGAACACCTAAAAAATCATGCGGTGGTTTTAAGATATCAATCTGAAGTTGTGGCATAGAGGCAGTTACTCCACTATCAAGGCCAATCCAACCTATTTCGCGGCATTCTTCGATAAGTAATCTAATGTGATAACTTGTCAGCATGATATTCTCCTTGTTCAAAGATTAACAGGGGAGCGTCAAATTGAGACCAAAATGACTAATAATTACAAAACCATTATTACGAATCGATATTTGCCAGTCAATACACTTTTTGGTCATTTAGGATTTATTTGAATTATTTTGGCGAAACTTATTAAAACAGAATCAATAAATGCGCATAGAACTAGGGTTTTGACCTATTGCTAAGGAAATGAACTACAGGTTAATTTTAAATGGTGATTGATCTATTAATGGTTTGATTTCTGATTCACTGATTAAATGACATGCATTCGATGTGTTTTTTACAGTTAACAAATCACATGAATAATAGATATTAATTGAAAAACTAGGGTCTAGTGAGTAAGCGGAATTAAATGAAATGTCAACAGACTCTAATGTTCATTGCGAATGATGATATAACCTTCTTCGGTTTGACAATATGTTACTACAGCCAGATTATCGATTATGCCTTGCAACGATTCTTTTTCAATGGGTTTGATCAGATAACCTGCGGCGCCTAAATCCGCTGATTTTTCTTTGTCCTTACGATAATCTGAACCAGTGCACATAATCACAGGAGTTTTATTGAGTATTTTATCGGTTTGAATTTGTTTCAATATTTCAAACCCATCCATCCCTGGCAAGTTGATATCAAGAAATATCAGATCAATTGGATTATTTCGAGCAAATTGGTCATGCAATAAATTAAGTGCTTCGTTCCCGCTTTGCGCTATAAAAAAATTAAAGTTTATATGCGCCCGCTCTAAGATGATTTTAGTAAATTCCAGATCCTCTTTAAGATCATCAACAAATAAAATATTCGCCAAGGAAGTTTGACTGGGTATATTAACTGGGCTTACTGAAGCTTCTTTTACTTTTTTTTGTCGATTTACCTTAAAAGCACTTGGTAGAGTAAAAGAAAATATTGTGCCGCCCCCAAATCTGGATTTACATTCTATTGTTCCACCATGTAATTCTAAAATTTTGGCGCATATTGCTAACCCTAAACCAGAACCCTTGCTTATCCGGTTAGCCCGTTTAAATGGCAAAAAAATGCTTTCATTGTCTTTGCTATCAAGCCCCAAACCATTATCGGAAACATGAAATTCTACATATTGTTTCTTTGGCTGTGCAGAAATAAATATTTCGGGAATATTTTCATTATAATAAATGGCATTGCTGATTAAATTTTGCATCAATTGAATCATTTGGGTTGGGTTGGCTTTCACATGAGGTAACTTCTCGGCAATGATGTGGGCATTTTTTTCCCGAATCAGATAATCAAGGTTTTTCGAAACCTCTCCGATAATCTCATTCATATCGCATTCTTCTTTAAGTTCTTCTTTAAATTCATCAAGTTGCATGTAATGAAACACGGTATCAATAAGCGTCAGCATGCGTTTGCTGGCATTATAAATATGCTGAAAGTAATCAGCTACTCTACCAGAAAAATGAGGTTTTTCTTGAGTGATGACGTCGACGAAAGAACTCATGGTTCGTACAGGTTCTCTAAGATCATGAGCCAGGGCACGGGTAAAAATTTCCAACGTATCTCGTTGCGCTCGTACATGCGCCTCTCGCTCTCGTATCGTCTCAATATGGGCTTTTAGATCAATATAAAGGTGTGCATTTTTCAGTGCAACCGATGTCGTATCTGCAAGTGCTTGTAAAATATTGAGCTCTTCTTGCGTTGGCAGGCGTTTTTGGGCCCAGTAATTACCAATAGCGCCTACTGGATCTTCCCTACGGATAGGTACCATCGCCAAACTCTTAACAAATGTGGGTCGATAAGCATCTTGTGGTATGCGTGGGTCATTATAGATATCCTCAATTACTGCTGACTTTTTATTCAACATCACCCAACCACTAATACATTTTTTCATAGGAAAGCGCTTGCCTTTCCATAATGGAGCGATTGCATTTTCCTCCACATAGTAACAACAATTACCGTCCTTCAGTATAAATGTTGCACCATCTGCGCCAGTTAGTTCTCGCGCTGCAAGGCGCACGATTTCGGTAATCGCTTGAATATCATTTGCCTGCGATAAATCTTGCACGACCTTAACCAAGTGTTCCATTGCTGAAACATACCAAGTAGAACATTCTGTGATGTTAGAAGATAATTTGGCATCCTGCATAAATGTAACTCGTTAAGTAAATTAATTTAAGTATAGCAGCGAGCAGATAGTAAAATTTTCCATCATGTGCGTATTCCGGAGGACTTGATCACTAATTCCGTTAGTCATTTGATCACCGATTCCGGAGTATTTGATCACTTCAACGCCTCACGCAGTGGATTATCTTTTAAAGGGGTTTAGTCTGTAA
>NZ_RZGX01000038.1:0-9616 GCF_003990155.1 Legionella qingyii | reverse complement strand
TATCCCGGTAAATTTAGGATACAATCTTTCTTGGGCATTTTAATCTTCCTTTTGACCGTCAAATCAATGGGTTAGTCTAGACTAACTTGATTAAAATGCCCCCTTTTTTGGGGTAGAGCCGAACACAAAACTTTAACCCTTAACCTATAATTTTCAAAACCTTTGAGAGTAAGTTCACAATTTTAAATTTATATAGATACTTTAAATTGAATTTTTGATATGTTTAATAGATAGCTCTTCTGTTAATAGCATTACTGTAACCCAAAGGTTATACATTCTTTAAATTCCCTTTTAAATAGGAGAATATAATACTATGGAACGGTTAAAATCCTATTTTCTTAAAGATACCACTCTGAAAACTGAAATCATTGCGGGGATCACCACTTTTCTAACCATGGTGTATATCGCATTCATCAATCCAAGCATACTGCATGATGCAGGAATGGACCAGGGAGCAGTATTCACAGCTACATGTCTTATTACCGCCTTTGCCTGTTTCTTTGCAGGATTATTTGCTAATACGCCCATTGGCATTGCACCAGGTATGGCATTAAATATCTTCTTTTCTTATACGGTAGTGCAAGGTATGGGAATATCTTGGCAACACGCTTTAGCCATTGTCTTTCTTTCAGGTGTTTTATTTTTTTTAATGTCGCTTACCAGCTTGAGACGCCTATTAATCGAGGCAATTCCTCATAATTTACAAATCGCTATATTAATAGGTATCAGCTTATTAATTGCTTTAATTACCTTGCAAAACAATCAAATTATTATTGAGGATCAGCATAATTTAATGCGCCTGGGCGAAATTACTCGTCCAGAAAGCGGTTTGTTCTTCTTAGGATTTTTACTCATATTGATTTTAGATTATTTTCAAATTCCTGGAGCGATTATTCTTGGGATTCTCAGTATTTCTATCTTGAGTTTATTGTTCGGTTTATCTACCTGGCAAGGATTAATTTCCATGCCCCCTTCCATGGAGCCAACTTTTTTAAAGCTCGATTTTTCTGGCATAAATACCGTTCTCGCCTTAAAAGCTACCTTTACCTTTTTTTTAATTGCTGTGTTTGACGCAACAGGGACATTGATCGGTTTATTAAATCCTTCTGTATTTAAACAACAAGAAAATTATTCCAAGCGTCTTAGCAATTGTTTAACCGTTGATGCAGCTGCCTCTGCTGTAGCAGGATTATTAGGCTCCGCAAGTACCTCCCCCTACATAGAGTCTGCAGCAGGAATTGAGTCAGGTGGACGCGGCGGAATAACTGCCATAGTCATCGCAATCGGATTTCTTCTTATGTTATTTTTCTCACCTTTGGCACGAATGATTCCTAATTTTGCCGTAGGCCCCGCCCTTTTATATGTAGCTTGTTGCATGATGAAGCATCTCACAGATATGAAATTGCATGATGTAAGTGAAACAGCTCCTTGTATGGTAACCATCATGATGATTCCTTTTACTGCTTCTATTGCTGATGGAATTGGCGGAGGTATAATTCTTTATACTTTATTAAAATTATTAACTCGACAAAAAATTAATTTTTTACTCTTTATATTAAGTATTGTTTTTGTAATATTCTTCCTAGTAAGTTAAACGGTAAAACTGTGTTCATGTAGAGATGATGCGTGACTGAGGCTTCTGCATAAGTTCAACTGAGCTGTTGTATGTAATCACCATAAACCCGTTCATCTGGAGATTATGATTATCATGACAAAATTTTTTGATAAAAAAACTAAAACTTTGTTTATTACCGGAGGAAAAACAGCTGTAACTGATTTATCAGACAATCCTTTAATGCTATTACCTAATCCTGAAGAAATTCTCCCATCTCTCCAACTTCGCAGACAAAATGCGATGGCAGGAAGATTTTTTGAAAGGCATTATATAAACGCATCAGGAGAAGAGTTTCACGGCAATTTTGATTTAAAAAATCCTAGTAATGCGGATCTTGAAGAAGTTCATGATACGATTTATTGTCCCTAACCTTAAAGAAAAAAAATTCTGAACGAGACTTCTGCATAATAAAATCGAATAAAAGTAGAAGGCGATTTCCTACCCAACTCTAGTTAAAGATTTTGAAAAATCATATACATTTACAAAACCATCTGCTTATAATGCGTTAAGATGATATTTAAAATGTGCAACTACGTGACTTATCATCTCAGTAACGAATTAATACAGGACTTACGAAAAACCCCAAGGTCGAGGCAAAAAATGTTTTTAATGAGGAAGTTTAGATAGACTAAATGACCGAATTAAAAACATTTTTTAACGAAGAGATGGGGGTTTTTCGTAAGTCCTGTAAGAAATAAAATCGAATTCTTTTATTTAGATAGGATGAAATAATATGAAAAGAACAGGACATCACCAACACGCTCACCAACACACTCACCCATCAACTACCCAGCCACAAACAGTAGTTGTTGTTACAACTCCAGTGCCTGCGCACCCTAATGGTTTCTTTACTGCACATAACCATGGACATAATCCATACCAGCAGCAACTGCCTCATTTACATCAGCAGCCACACGCTCATCATCATGGCCACGATGAACATACACATACGCATACACATAATAATCCCTAGAATGAATAACCCGGATTAATATCATTTAATCCGGGTGTAAATCGTACAATGCTCCGCTAATACAACACATTTCACTAATTTAGTCTGTGAAAGATAGTATGCTTACTTTGCACTGCTTCTCTCCCTTGAGATGTTTTCTCAGCCCCAAAAAATGTAAGGTTTAAAGAATTTGTTTTTACAAAATACTCCGTAGAGCGGCTTTCATCTTTCTGTACCTCTCCATCTCCAGAATACTTATCTGATAAAGAAGACTCCACATGCTTGTTGAGCTTTTCTAATTCAATAATATTACCCGATGATAAAAATGAATCCAGGCTCATTAACTTTAATCCATCAACCGGTTCATCATCTTCTATATTTGAATGATGCTCGTCCTTTGATGCAGCTTGTTCCTTAGTTTGCATGGATTGTGGGAGCTCAAATAACGTCTCTTCCGAGAATTGTCCAGCCTGTGTGAGCTCTTCTGAGCTAAAAAGAAAAGTATCCTCATCATCTGAATCTTCAAATACAAGAGGTTCAACTATTTTATGTAATGCCTCACCTTTGGTAAAACCAACAATGGATATGCGATGCCAACTTGAATCAGTGATTCCATTAGAAGAAATTAATTTGGTGTTGCAGTGATAATATTTATCAAAATCCCATAGCAACACGTCTCCTTCTTTTAAATCAAAATATATCCCTTCAAAATTAGTTTGAGCCTCATTTGGTAAAACACCCCTCACTCCAGGAAAAAATGTATAGGCACCTTTATACGTTCTTTGCTGCTCACTCTGCTGGCCATTCTTAGAGGGATAGATAACAAACAGTGGATTTAAGCAATGGATGGGAAACTTATTACTATCTATATGAGCATTAGTTTGTTTATCATAATTTGCTTCGGCGGCTAAAAGATAACTCGATCCGGTTAAAGTAAAATAAGATGCACAATCCATAATTCGACGACGCGTTGCATATTCAACTGGAGCACACTCCGCATAAATCTTTTCAATAGAATTAAAAAGAGGCGCTAATCCTTCTTCTACTCCATATTTTATTTCAGAGAATTGGGTAGGTCTAATTCGGCTTGTTTTTTTTCCAAGCACACCAAATGGAGCTGAACGAACACTTATGTGGAAATCTTCTTTATTTTGCCTTTTATTAACATATTCTTCTGCAGATACAGCCCCCATTCTACTCAATTGTGATGGTGTTACAGAAGTGAGTTCCTTACGTAATTTATCAGTTATCATCTCAGGTTGAATTGCACCAACACGATATACACCAATTAATTTTCCTTTAGCATCATAAAAATTAGTATTTTGAGTAATTTTCATCGAATTAGGAAAAGGTTCATCAAAAATATCATTTTTTTTAATTTTTTTATCAGGATTATTATGCAATACCATAGCAGCAATCATAGTCCCATCAGATGTTTTATCTTGAGGATTTTCCGCAGGAAGTTCAACCTGGAGCATAGGCTTTAGCATCATAAGGTGCTTAAAGGGCATTTTGCGGCTAATAAGATAATAACTATCATTGATGGCCGATTTTAAACGTTTGATTTCTGATTTTTCCAAATCAAAACCCAATTTATTCATATGGTAAATTAGGATCTCACCTAGATTTTCTGAAGATTTACGTTGTAAATAAATGCTATACATTAAATGATGTTGGTATAAATAAAGTAAGTTCTGAGCAGCCAATGAAGGAGCCTTCTTTATATTGGGAATAATTTCTTTTGCAATGAAGTTCCGCCTTGATAGCATATTTTGATAAAGAGTTGATCTTTTCAAACTTTGATCACTTTTTTTTATCGTGAAAGGAAAGCTGATATGATGGCTATAGATAAATTTATTTCTAAGCCCGTCTGGGAATTTAGGTTTTATTTCTTTACTAAAGTCCGATCTATGCCCTATAGAAGATATGTGCCTTATTGAAAGCCGATTATTATAACGCTCATTTTTTTGTAGCATTTCGCGCTGCACTTTTTTATATTCATTAAGTTCACCCTCAGCCATTTGCTTTATAAATTGATTTAAGAAAGGTGAAATTAATTTTCGTACTATTTTACCCTGCTTTGGCATGACTGTATCCGAGATTATAGTCTGCACAACTTCCTTTTCTTTTCCTTTTTCTTCAGCAGTATCCTTTGTCTCTAAATGAGGATAAATAACCCTATATCTTTTTGTTAAAGGAGAAGCAGTTCCTTGTCCAATAGTGGGTTGCTGAATGATGGGCTGACCATTTCCAACATCAGTTGTTGAATCAACTATTTCGGGGTGCTTTCTTTTTTTAGCCGTGCTAGTACTATGTTGAATCTGGTTTGTCGGTGTTATAGTTGGAGTTACTGCCATATTTTTACCAGGGCCACTAAAAGCGGTAGTTGGCATTGCATCCATCCTGGTAATATCACTTCCCATAGAAAGTAATTTTTGACACTCACCAAGACAATGCGCAATAAACCCCGGATCTGCAGTTGCCTTAATATCATCTAATATGGAATAAAATCTTCCCTGAATGGCACGAAAGGGATTGAAATCCGGACCATACTTCATTGTGGGTACATCAAATTTTTGTTGCATATTTAACTCCTTTGTTGTTTAAAATAATCTGCAATGCTCTAACGGGGCCGAAGTATCTTCAATATAGATAAAAAAGTCGAACCATTTTTGAGTGACTAGTATTTATGGAAAAATGATGTATCTCCGGGATAGCATTCTCGGCTATCATAGGTAAATACAGTTATAACTGTGGAGCGTAATCAGCTAAACGATCGTGCGGAAAAGATTAACCTGTTACCAAAGAAAACAAGTTATATAAAGGACCTACGTGATAAAAATCAACACATTCTAGATTTTTTTATCAATTAAGATAATCTTAAAGCAGAATTATCAAATGCTTCAAAATACATTCAGATACTCACTAAAAAAGCTATGGTAAGTGTGTAAATTTAGTTATTATGTATTTACTTAGGATTTTACGATTTTTCGATGCGCTCGATAGTAATTATAATTTTAATATTTATTTGCTCAGCATTAACTTATGCAAACGAAATTAATATTTCCACGACCACTAAGAATGGGAATACTACTTTTTATTTGCAAGCTGGTGCATTTAATTTAGAAAAAGATGCAAAGCAACGTCAAAAGGAATTGTCTGCACTTGTCAGTGAACCTGTTGAAATTAAGAATCTATCAGATAAGAAACTTTATCTGATACAAATTGGCCCAATTAGTGATTACCTCACCGCACGAAATTTGCAGAATAAGCTATCACAAAAGATCAGTTCAAAGAAAAGTGAACCGAGTGAAAATCAACATCCTTACATAAAACAACCAACTGAATCTGAGAGTCAAAGTACCCCAAACGATACACCGCCGTTAAACAGCAAACTATGGAATTTAAGAAACGCTGATATTAGAGCGGTTATTGCGGAAGTGTCACGAGTTACAGGGAAAAATTTTGTCATTGATCCAAGAGTGCAAGGAAAAATATCGATCGTATCGTCAACACCTATGAACAATAATGAACTTTATCAAGTATTCCTTTCAGTCTTACAAGTCTCGGGCTATGCCGCTATACCTAGTGGAGCGATCATTAAAATTATTCCGAATATCGATGCAAAAACACAATCGCCTGATCTTTTAAACGGAATAAAGCAACCACCCAGAGGTGACGACATGATGGTGGCTGTAGTTCCTGTTCATTATGTTCCATCAGAGCAATTAGTTCCCGTTTTACGACCATTAATGCCACAATGGAGTAGTATCTCTGCTTATGCTCCCTCAAATATGCTTATTTTATCAGGAAGAGCGAACAACATTCGTAGTCTTGCAGGCATCATCAAACAAGTAGATAACTCATCTGCCAATGGCATTGATATAGTTCATTTAAGACATTCATTAGCAATGGATATTGCTGCTACTTTAAAAGATCTTGTTAAAACTCAACCCAGTATGGGAGGGGCGCGAACTCAACTAACTATAGCTGCTGATGACCGCTCCAATTCGCTGTTAGTCAGCGGCTCCAAGACAGACAGAATACGTCTTAGAATGTTGATATTAAAATTAGATAGAGAGAGTTCCGAAGGGGTTAACTCCAACACGCAAGTGGTGTATCTAAATTACCTCAGAGCTGAAGACTTGGTACCCATCCTCGCCGGTATAGCTCAAGCAAATTTCAGCGGCAATGTTGGCACAACAATTGGTACCATTACTCGCCCTATTCTGGATAGTACAAATCCGGCCTCCAACCTTGCCAACAACTCAAATACGCAGGGCTCCACTAGCAGTTCTAGTTCTCTTTATTCAGCAGGCTCAGGCAGTGGTGGCAGTTCATTAACTGCTTCAGGCGCTACCGCAAATACTACGACTACCACAACGCAAAATGAAGGGACAACAAAACCTACAGTACAAATTATTGCTGAACCCAATACAAACTCCATCATCCTTAATGCACCAGCCTCTGTAATCCGTACTTTGAAAAGAGTAATTACGCAACTGGATATTAAACCGGCCCAATTACTCATTGAAGCATTAGTCGCAGAAATTAATCAATCGGATATTAACGACTTAGGCATTGAATGGGGAAGTGATCAACAAACAGGAAAACCTGAATCCTTTAGGCCAGGATTTGCTATAATTAATAACAGTACTAAACTTGATGATTTTCAAGCACAGATATATGCTTTAGCAAGAGAAAATAAAGCTAATATTTTATCAACACCTTCAGTTGTTGTTCTTGATAATCGCCAAGCTAAAATATTGGTAGGTAAACAGGTTTCGATAGCATCGACTACTCAACCTGCAAATGCCGGAGGTACAACAAATAATGGGGTTCCATTTACTACATTTGATCGGGTTAACGTTGCATTACATCTTTATGTAAGACCACAAATTACACGAGGGAATGGAATCCAGCTGCAAATCGATCAAGGAAATGACACGTTGGATCCGCCCGTTGTTTCTCCAAACACAGCTACCCCAACATTTAGAATCAGTAGTATCGTTACTTCGGTTCATGTTGAAAGCGGTGACGTCGTTGTATTGGGAGGTTTGACTCAAGATAGCCTGGGTAATGAAAATAACCGCTTGCCAGTTTTGGGAGATATACCGGGTGTGGGTCGATTATTCAAACGGAATATAAATTCTCGTGAAAAACGGGTACTGATGGTATTTATTAAACCCATAATTTTGCGTAATGAACGAGATAATACGCATATGACGAGTGAAAAGTATAATAATGTGCGTCAATTCGAACTGGATTGGCTGAAATCGCAAGATGCCTTTGTACAAAGCAATAATGCAACGGTATTACCTGCTTTGAAACGAGCTGAGTTACCAAAACCGTTTAATCGTCCACCTTTGTTAGTAACGAAGTAAACCATGGAAAACGAAGATAAATTGCTGAAGATCCCATACAGTTTTGCCAAAAACCATGGGATTGTCGTGGCCAACGAAATGAGCGACAACCAGGCTCTTGTTTATTATTTACCGAATACTTCATTGCAATCTCTTGCTGAAATAAAGCGTTTATTACAATGTGAATTTACTTTAAAACAAGTTGATGAATCAGCGTTTCAGCAACATTTAGCCCATGTTTATCAATCTAAATCATCGATATTAGAAGCCGCTGGAGGCATGGAAGAAGATATGGATCTTTCACTACTGGCTAGTCAATTGCCGGTAAGCGAAGATTTGTTAGAAAATCAAGATGATGCACCCATAATTCGTTTATTGAATGCATTGTTTACTCAAGCAATAAAACAAAAAGCTTCTGATATTCATATTGAAACTTATGAAGATCGAGTTCTTGTACGTAATCGGATTGACGGTGTTTTACATGAGGTATTAGAAATTCAGCGTGCCATAGCTCCTTTAGTAATTTCCAGAGTCAAAGTAATGGCCAAACTGGATATTGCAGAAAAGCGCATTCCTCAAGACGGTCGTATTTCTCTGCGAATTGGTGGACATAATATTGACGTCCGGGTCTCAACCCTTCCGTCAAATCATGGTGAGCGGGTAGTACTGAGGATTTTAGACAAACAAGCGGCTCAATTGGATTTAAACCTGTTAGGTATGCCTGAACCAACAGTAAAAAACATGCGAAAAATGATCGCAGAGCCGCATGGTATTATTTTAGTTACTGGGCCCACAGGTTCAGGAAAAACTACTTCCTTATACGCCATGTTGACTGAATTAAATCAAGTCACTCGCAATATTCTAACCATTGAAGATCCAATAGAATATGATCTTGAAGGGATTGGGCAAACACAGGTTAATACCAAAGTACAAATGACCTTTGCTAAAGGTTTAAGGGCGATTCTCAGGCAGGATCCGGATGTAGTGATGATCGGAGAAATTCGTGATTTGGAAACTGCAGAAATTGCAGTTCAAGCCAGCCTTACAGGACACTTGGTATTGTCTACCTTACATACTAATAGCGCACTCGGTGCCCTAACTCGTTTACGTGATATGGGCGTTGAATCCTTTCTTTTATCCTCAAGTATCGTGGGACTTATCGCACAACGGCTGGTTAGAAGATTATGCCCTCAATGCAAAACACCTCATCAATTAAGAGATGATGAAAAAGAACTTATGGGACTTACAGCAGACTCAGATACCTCAAAGGTCTTTGAACCTAAAGGTTGTGACTATTGCAATCACTTAGGCTACAAGGGCAGAACTGGTATTTACGAACTGATTACTGTCGATGAAGTACTTAGAGGAATGATTCATCGCCATGAAAACTTACAAACAATGGAAAATTATTTACGCCCCACTACACCTAGTATTCGTGATGATGGATTTAAACGAGTACTCGCCGGCGACACATCTCTTGCTGAAATTCTTCGGGTAACAACCCAAAGTTAGCCGCTTTTAAGAAGTTTATAGTTCGAAATGCCAATATAGAATAAACGAAATAAACAGGGCGATTTCATCAAAGTTTAAGAATAGAACAGATTGATATGAGAATTCCCAGATGTTTATTGAATTTTAAATAGACACTTTAAATAAGAAGTGATAAAAATCAGGCACCTACGTTTC
>NZ_RZGX01000037.1:0-11428 GCF_003990155.1 Legionella qingyii | reverse complement strand
AAGTTCCGACGGTGGAGTAAGCCGTTATTGCTAATGCAAGTTTGGCGGTGCTGGCTAATTGGTCATTTAACGTAATGGCAAGACCCTTCAATTGGCTCGCATTAACGGTATAAGTACCATCCGTATTACGCCCCAACGCAGTCCCTCCAGAGCTTAGAATCGCACCAGTAGGAACATTGCCAATCTTTACTGACAACACATCCGTGGTGTCTCCCGCTGGAAGTTTTGCGCTTATATTAAGGGGGATGGGGCTATTTTCATTCCCGGAGACCGCTTGTGTACCTAAGATAGGAGCATCCGCAACAGGTTTAACAGTAACCATTTGAGTCGCCTTTGCAGTAGCTACTGAAGTTCCTACGGTGGAGTAAGCCGTTATTGCTAATGCAAGTTTGGTGGTGCTGGCTAATTGGTCATTTAACGTAATAGCAAGACCCTTCAATTGGCTCGCACTGACGGTATAAGTACCATCCGTATTACGCACCAACGTAGTCCCTCCAGAGCTTAGCGTCGCGCCAGTAGGAACATTGCCGATTTTTACTGACAACACATCCGTAGTGTCTCCCACTGGGAGTTTTGCACTTATATTAAGGGGGATGGCCGTATTTTCATTCCCGGAGACCGCTTGTGTACCTAAGATAGGAGCATCCGCAACAGGTTTAACAGTAACCATTTGAGTCGCCTTTGCAGTAGCTACTGAAGTTCCTACGGTGGAGTAAGCCGTTATTGCTAATGCAAGTTTGGTGGTGCTGGCTAATTGGTCATTTAACGTAATAGCAAGACCCTTCAATTGGCTCGCACTGACGGTATAAGTACCATCCGTATTACGCACCAACGTAGTCCCTCCAGAGCTTAGCGTCGCGCCAGTAGGAACATTGCCAATCTTTACTGACAACACATCCGTGGTGTCTCCCGCTGGAAGTTTTGCGCTTATATTAAGGGGGATGGGGCTATTTTCATTCCCGGAGACCGCTTGTGTACCTAAGATAGGAGCATCCGCAACAGGTTTAACAGTAACCATTTGAGTCGCCTTTGCAGTAGCTACTGAAGTTCCTACGGTGGAGTAGGCCGTTATTGCTAATGCAAGTTTGGTGGTGCTGGCCAATTGGTCATTTAACTTAATGGCAAGCCCCTTCAATTGGCTCGCATTAATGGTATAAGTACCATCAGTATTACGTACCAACACAGTCCCTCCTGAACTTAGCGTCGCGCCAATAGGAACATTGCCAATCTTTACTGACAACACATCCGTGGTGTCTCCCACTGGTAGTTTTGCGCTTATATTAAGGGGGATGGGGGTATTTTCATTCCCGGAGGCCGCTTGCGTACTTAAGATAGGAGCATCGGCAACAGGATTAACTCCGATCTTTATTGATTGCTGAATGCTTGCGGATAAACCTTTGGGGGAGGTAGATGTAGCAATTACATTAAGAGTCACAGAACCTGAGACCTGATTTAATCCGGATTTAAAAGTTAACCCAACAATTTGTGCTGCAGTAAGCGTCCAACTACCATCCTGATTTAGTGTCCCGGCAGATAAAGAACCACCAGCAGGGACACCCGTGATTTTATAAGTTAATACATCGCCAGCATACCGTGTTGCAGCGCTTATATTTAATGGTATTGATGTATTTTCATCTCCCCCAGGGCTTGTTACTCGTAATGAGGTAGGAGGTACTGGAACTGCAATCACAGGAACATTGTACGTTTGTGTTGGTAATGCACTAACTTGTAAAGTACCCGCTTTTATTGCCTGTAGTTGAGCGATATCCGCTACTGCCACTGTAATAGGTAACATACCTGGAGTTGAACTATCAAGTGCTACGCCCGCAGCTAATTTTAGAGTTTCAGGCCCATTTACTCCATTAAACCAGGTTAAACCCTTAATAACTTGGGTACTTTCATTTCCCACAACATACTTAAGGGAGCCATTAGCATTATTGTTCATAATTAACCAGTAGTGCTGATCCTTAGCATCAATATCAGTTGCCGATAATGTACCTAATTTAGCACCCGCCGTGCTTTCGCGAACTGCAGTTGGAGTAAATGAAACTTTAGGTGCTCCGAGATCTTGAGCCACGATCTTAATTTGTTCAAATCCTTTAACACTTAAAGGAATGGCAGAAAATTTGAAAAAGCTTTTTGCTTCTGCTCCAGAAGCAACAGCAGCTTTAAAACCTAAAACATTATTTTTAAAATCTATAGAATTAAGTTGTCCGTAGCTTACTTTCAGTTCTAAAACATCAACTCCATTACCCCCACTATATGTAGAAGCCCCTCCGTGAGCAATGGCGTTTAAATTAGCTTCAAAGGTCATCTTATCAGCGCCATTTCCTCCTGTTATAACAGAGGAACCAACACCAGCATCAACGCTATTACTTTTATTGCCCAAAGTTATAACCGTGCTCCCCGTAGTTAAAGAGTTGACGGAGTTAATCCCTTGACCAAGGGTTATTGTAAAATTCGCGGCGCTGAGCTGAACCATGCTATTCGCAACATGGGCATACCCAAGGTTTAAAATGTTATTTCCATTACCTGCGGTAATAACATCCTTGCCGGATGAAGATAAGGCATTAATTAGGTTATTACCATTTCCAATAAACAAGGTCTCATTTTTACCAGAAAGTGTCACCGAATTATTGCCATTCCCGACAATTAGAAGGTTATTATCACCTAAAACTGAGAGCGTATCTTTACCATTACCTACTGCAAGAATATTATCATTTCCTGTTAATTTAATATTATCATTCCCATTTCCTACAATACCTATACTCTTATTTGTATTGAGCGTTAAATTTAAATTTGCATTACCATAGGAAGTGATTTTGTGCGCCAAAATTAATTGTTCATTACTATAGTGAATAATCTTGGAAGCCATAAGAACACCTAAAACCATATTGCAAGGTTCTTAATTCTTCCATGACTTAGTACCTGCACGTTATTAAACACCTGAACAAACTGATACTTTCAAGTAGTGGGAGTTTCATCATAAATATAGTAATTAAAGTATAGATATTGACTAAATTTTATTCAAATTTATTTGTACAAAAAGTGCTTTTTTCACTCATTAAAGTTAAATTATTTTTAAATAACGATGTAATATCCCTTATCTTTCCCTAAAAGATTCCTCTTTGGCTTTAAAAATTGGTTTAAGAATATAATCCAAAACACTTTTTTTGCCTGTTTTAATAAAAACATTTGCTGTCATACCAGGAATTATGGGTAATTTATGTTTATCATTCCCTAAATAATTTTTATCGGTTTGTACACGGATCATATAAAAAGTTATTGGTTCTCTCCCTGGTAACTTATTACTTGAGTCCTCAATTGCATCTGGACTGATATAAGTAACAACTCCATTTAAACTACCATAGACTGTATAATCATAAGCAGTAATCTTAACTGATACCTTTTGCCCGGTATGAATAAAAGCGATATCCTTGGGCGTTACTTTTGCCTCAACAAGTAACTTATCTGACAAAGGAACAATTTCCAAAATATCTTCACCAGGGCTTACAACTCCCCCCTCAGTTTTAATATTGATTTTTTTAACTACGCCATAAACAAGTGATCTTAATTGAGTACGCACCATTTTATCTTTTAAAGAAGCTAATGAATCAGTCAAACTCATTAACTCTGCTTTATGCTGATTGAGCTCACTCCATGCAGTATTTTGATATTGATTTTTTTTCTCTAATATTTTTTGTTGAATTTCCGCAATAATTTCCTGAGTACGAATATATTCTGCTTTAGATGCATATCCTTTGACCGTTAACCTTTCATACATTTTGGTTCGTTCTTTAGCAAGTTCTAAATAGTGTTGTAAATTATCTAATTCTGAATGAAGCGAGTCGAGTTGAGTTTTGAATAAATAATTTTCTCTATCTACAAGATCAGGAGCATTTTCTTTTAACTCAGCAGAAAACTGCACACTTGGCTGACCATAAGCTTGTGCCGTTAGCCTAGCAACAGTGGCTGAAAGAGCGAGATATCTATGATAACCATTTTTATAATCAGCCTTATACCGAGTATCATCTAGAGTTACTAGAATTTGGTTTGGATGAACTATTTCCCCTTCCTGAACCAAAATCTTATTAATAATTCCACCATCCAGACTTTGTATAATTTTAACTTCTGAAGAAGGAATGACTTTTCCCTCCCCGACAACAACGTCATCTATCATTCCAAAATAAGACCATATTATTCCCGAAATAATAAGCATTAAAACAATAAAAAGAATACTGTTAGCAACCACTGTTTTTTTCGACAACAGCGCTGCTTTAGAGTCAGAAATAAAATCCTCATCCTCTGACAGAAATTTATTATCTTGCTTATTTTTCTTCAAAGCCATATTTACTTCCCTTCCTGATTTGGTACTGAAGAGGAGAACTGCTGAGACTGCTTTTGTTTCTCAAGTGCTTGAGCTTTTTGCAGAACATCGATCACTTCATTTTTAGGGCCATCTATAATGATATGCCCATTATCCATCATAATAAGACGTTCAACTAAAGGAAATAATGATACTTTATGTGTCACTAAAATAATGGTCTTTCTTTCTTTGAGAGCTAATAAACGCTGAATCGTTTCTTGTTCTGTAGCCATATCCATAGCACTGGTTGGCTCATCAAATAACCAAATCGGTGGGTCAGATAACAATCCACGAGCCAATGCAATAGATTGTCGTTGCCCTCCAGATAAACCTTCCCCTCTCTCGCCAATCATCATATCAAATCCTTCGGGGTGATGATTAACAAATCGGTCGACACCACCAAGATAACCTGCATTGATAATTGCTGCGTCATCAGCCCAAGGCATTCCCATAGAAATATTATCTCGTACTGTTCCATAGAATAACATGCTGTCTTGAGGAACAAAGCCCATGTTCTTCCTTAAGTCGACAGGGTCTAGTTGCTCTATGTTAATGCCATCTATATAGATATTTCCTTCTTTTGGTTGATATAAGCCAAGCAGTAATCGTTGAATGGTACTTTTACCCGAGCCAATACGACCAATAAATGCGACTCGCTCTCCTGCCTTTATTTTAAAAGAAACTTTATCAAGTGCCAGGATTTGTTGACCTGGATATTGAAAACTGACTTTATCGAATTCTATTGTTCCTTCTATTTTGGGGAGGTGTAAAAACCGTTTATTTTCTGGACGCTCAATAGGCAATGACATCAAATCATTCAGATTTTCCAATGATAACCTGGCTTGCTGTAACCGGGTTAAAATACCTGCCAATGAAGAAAGTGGAGCTAAAATCCTTCCCGCTAAAATATTTGTGGCGATTAAGCCACCTAAGGACATGCTTCCTTCTTCGATCATATATACACCTAATGCGATCATGCCGACGGTAATAAACTGTTGACCGTAATTGGTAATAGTGATGATCAAATTTGAGAAATAGCGCATTTTTAATGAATCTCGTGCTGTAGTGCCAACATATTGCTCCCATTTTTTTTGCATTTGGCCTTCAGCATTTAAGGATTTAACCGTTTCTATAGCAGTTACTGTTTCAACTAATATTGCATGTTTTTGCATGGCTCCTTGCAAAGATTTTATTACCGCTTCACGCATTGGTTTCTCAAGAATGTATGCAGCGAGTAAAATAAGCGGCACGATAATAAGTGGAATCAGTACAATCCAACTGCCTAAATAAGCAATAAGTACGAAAAACAAAATAACAAAGGGCAAATCAATAATTGTGGTTAGCGTTGCGGAGGTAAAAAAATCTCTCAGTACTTCAAACTCACGCAAATTATTTACAAAAGCGCCTACAGAATTGGGTTTATTCATCAATCGGATACTTATTGCTTGTTGGAATAAAGTGCTTGCCATTACCACATCGGCCTTTTTTCCACTGACATCAATTAAATACCCGCGTAATAGCCTTAAAATAAAATCAAAAAAATTGATCATCAAAACCCCAATAACGAGTACCCACAATGTCACATTGGCGTTATTGGGTATAACTCGGTTATACACATTCATGATAAACAACGGCATAACTAGATTAAAAATATTAACTAAGAATGCAGCGAGGATGACTTGAATATAAATGTAGCGATAACGAGATAAAGTACTCCAAAACCAGGAAAGCTTATCTATATTCTCTCTTGGCTTTGCTTCAGAACGTGTTTCATATTTAAAAACTGGAGCGATAAATATGGCTTGTCCAGTATAACTTTCTTCCAAATCATCTAGTGATTTTTGTTGAATACCGCCTCCATGATCAGACAAAATAAGCTCCACTGTTTCTGTATCAATGATCTTATTTAAGATACAGGCCTCATCATTTTTTAAAAGTAACACTACGGGTAAAACTAATTTCGAAATATGAGAAAGGGAGCGTTTGACTACACGCGCTGTGAATCCAACTCGTTCCGCTGCACGTATAAATAAGGCTGGTGTTAATCTATTATTTTCCAGAGGTAATCCGGCACGCAGTACATCTGCAGATAAAGGACGATGATTTAACATAGTTAAAATTACTAAACAATCTAATAATGGATCAGAGAAAGTTTCTTTATTCTCAGCAGACTTATCCATCCTCTTTTCCCACAGAAGAGAAGTTATATGTCTTATAGTTTAGCAGGTTAATTCAATAATATAGGGAATATCGAATAAATTGAGCAGATTGATATTTGTATAAAATATACTTAATTGGGAGTAAAGCCAATTTTAATTGACAAGTACGTCCCAATCGGCGCGCAATTAAACATATTTTTATCTATAAAAACTTTGGGTGATGGCATGCGTCATTACAATCTGTCTTGGTCTTTTCTACCTGAATGGTCACATGTTGAATATTAAACTCTTGACGTAATTGTTCGACCCATTCCGCTCTTAATGCATCAGAAAGCACATCATCAGGCATATGCAAATGAACCGACATCGCATTTTCTTGGGTACTCATTGCCCAAATATGTAAATCATGAAAACCTTTAACCCCTGGTTTGCTCAATAAGAAATCGCTAACAGCAGTCCAAGAAATATTATCAGGAACCCCATCAATAATTAATCTGAAACTACCTGCAAATAAAGCCCAAGTACCTCTAAGGATGACTAATGCGATCAGCAAACCAACCACAGGATCTATCCACTGCCACCCCGTCCAATACAGCAAGGCCGCTGACAGCACCACACCTACTGAAACCAAGGCGTCATAAAATAAATGTAAATATGCACCTCTAATATTCAGGTCTTCAGAACCATGTGCAAACAATAATGCAGTGGCTGAATTAATTACGATACCTATACCTGCGACTATCATCACAGATAAAGCTTGAACTTCAGATGGCGAAAACAGTTTATAGACTGCGTCTGTGGCAATAATGCCGCATGTAAAAACTAACAAGATCCCATTGGCCAATGCTGAGAGTATGGATGTCTTTTTTAAGCCATAGGTCGCTTTCATTGTAGGTGCTCGTTTCATAAGTACTGTAGCAATCCAAGCTAAACCCAAACCTAAGACATCACCTAAATTGTGAAACGCATCAGCCAATAAGCTGGTCGAATTTGATAAATAAGCAAAAACAATTTGTATGAGTACAAAAAGACCATTTGCGATTATAGAAATGGTAAACGCTTTATTATAAGTCACGGTAGCATTTTTTTGTCCGTGATGGTGGTGGTGATGTGAGTCACCATGAGAATGTGTGCTCATAACGTTCCTTCGCTATTTTGATCTTCTTGTTTCTCTTCAGAATAATAGTTAATACCGATTTTTATTCGGTTACGCTCTTTTTGCTTACGCCAAGCATTCGTATCACGTAAAGAATAAACACACCCACAATATTCTTGTTTGTAAAATTCTTCGCGCTTGGCAATCTCATACATGCGTTCTGAACCACCATTTTTTCGCCAATTATAAGTCCAGTACTCGAGGTTAGGGTATTTGCTTGCCGCTCGAATTCCGCAATCATTAATTTGATTCATATCTTTCCAACGTGAAATTCCCAACGAACTGCTGATAACGGGAAAACCATGCTCATGAGCATATAAAGCCGTTCGTTCAAAACGCATATCAAAGCACATGGTGCATCGTTTACCGCGCTCGGGCTCCCATTCTAAACCCTTGGCACGAGCAAACCAATTATCTTTGTCATAGTCCGCGTCAATGAATGGAATATTATGTTTCTGAGCAAAACTAATGTTTTCGTTTTTCCTAATTTCATATTCTTGAATTGGGTGAATATTCGGATTATAAAAAAAGATAGTAAAGTTGATTTCTGAACTAATAAGCGCCTCCATGACCTCACCAGAACAAGGTGCACAGCATGAATGCAGCAACAACTTGTCCGCATCATTAGGTAATTCTAATCGCTCTCTTTGTATCATTTCTTTACATCCAACAAATTTATAAAATGGTGACGATAATATACTAACTCAGCGATAGAGTCTTTAATATCGTCTAAGGCCAAGTGTTTTGATTCTTTAATTACACCATTTAACAATTCTGGTCGCCAACGAATGGCTAGTTCTTTTAATGTGCTCACATCCAAATTCCGGTAATGAAAAAATGCAGCCAGTTCTGGCATGTATTTGTATAAAAATCGTCTATCCTGGCACACACTATTACCACACATCGGCGACTTACCTTTATCAAGATACTTCTTTAAAAAGTCAATTGTTAATTGTTCTGCTTGTGCCTCGCTGATTTGACTTTGCAAAACACGATTAACTAAACCGGATTGTCCATGTTGCCTGGTATTCCAGGAATCCATACCATCTAGCAATGTTTTAGATTGAGAAATGGCAAAAACTGGTCCTTCAGCAATTATATTTAAATGAGGATCAGTCACCACTGTAGCAAGTTCGATAATCCTATCTTTTTCAGGATCAAGTCCTGTCATTTCCAAATCTATCCAAATTAAATTTTGATTATTTTTCATTTGTTTTCCAGGAGTTTAATATCAATTCTACACAAGCCACTCGTCTTTGATGCAGGGTATGTTTAATTGCCTCACCCTTATATCCTTCAGCAATGATCGCCTGGCTGTTCACTTTAGCACATTCAGTTAACAAATAGGTCCATAATTTACTTTGTCGATAATCAATAGTTCGACCACAGCCTGCAGCATCAGATTCACAAGCAATTAACATATTATAGAATAGATGGGGCCGACGAAATGCATCGCTTTGCTCGAGAATCTTTACTATAGTGCTTGCTTGTAATTCAAATAAGCGGTGAATGTTCAAATGAACTCGCGAAACCAAGGTTGCCAGGGCGCGATAATCATTGGGAATGCGTAATCTAGAACACAGGGTCTCAACAATGGCAACACCGCGTTCTTCATGGCCATGATGGCTTGGCCAATTGTGCATAGGCGATAACGCTTTACCCAAATCATGTACTAATGCGGCAAAACGTATCACAGGATCTGCAGTTAAAGTTGCTGCCGCTTGCAAAACCAACAAAGTATGAACACCACTATCTACTTCATGATGGTAATGGTACGGATTAGGTATGCCAAACAACACATCAATCTCTGGTAAAATCACGCGCAATGCATCGCAAGAACGTAAAGTAATTATAAATTGCTCTGGATTCTTTTCTTCCAGACTTCTTTGCCATTCCTGCCAAACGCGTTCAGCGACCAAATGAGCCAATTCACCTCGTTGAACCATGGTATACATCAATGAACGTGTTTCATCAGCCAATTTAAAACCTAAATGATGAAAGCGTGCTGCAAAACGAGCAATTCGCAATACCCGCACAGGATCTTCAACAAAGGCTGGAGAAACATGACGGAGTACTTTAGCTTCTAAATCCTTAAGTCCATGATAAGGGTCAATAAGTTGTCCTTGCTCATCCCTGGCCATTGCATTAATTGTTAAATCACGGCGAGCTAAATCTTCCTCTAAGGTTACAGTGTTACTGAAATTACAGGAAAATCCGTAATATCCTGGTGCAGATTTTCTTTCTGTTCGCGCTAAAGCATATTCTTCACTCGTTTTAGGGTGCAAAAAAACAGGAAAATCTCGTCCAACTTGTCTGAATCCTCGAGCCAATAACTCATCCGGTTTAGAACCGACAACAACCCAATCACGTTCTTGTACAGGCAGATTCAATAATTGATCACGTACAGCACCACCAACTAAGTAGACTTTCATTAAATTTAATTTACCTTCATACTGTATGAGTAATTTAGCCTTAAATTTCTTTCGAGCTAAGAGTATTTTTTAATGATTATATTATAGATCTGAACTATGAGTAAAAGACGTATTAGTAAACAACAATCTGCCCGTATTGAAAAAATCCAACAAAATTATCATGAGAATAGAAAAAATTATGATGATCTGGCGGATGGTTTAATCATTACTCGCTTTAGCAAACACGTTGAACTAGAAGACATTCAGGGTAGACACATACGTTGTTCTATCAGACCTAATCTAGAGACACTGGTTGCAGGGGACAAGGTAATTTGGCAATCTGAAGGAGTTAACCAAGGTGTAGTAGTTAGCCTTTATCCTCGAAGCAGTGTCTTGGGAAAACCAACCAGCTCTGGCCTGATAAAACCTGTTGCTGCCAATATTACGCAACTCATTATTGTCATAGCACCTAAGCCAGAAATATCATGGGCATTACTTGATAGCTATTTAGTTATGGCAGAAACTCTGCATTTACAAGCAGTAATTCTATTAAATAAAACTGATTTATCATGTGAACTCCTCAAAGAACAATTATTCATGGATTATGGAAAACTAAATTATCCTATTGTGCTAATGAATAAAAACTCTGCTGATGGCTTAGAACAACTCAAAAACATATTAAATCATCAAATTAGCGTTTTTGTAGGACAATCAGGAGTGGGGAAGTCATCGATTATTTCCAGCATTTTGCCCCATGAGACCAATATCTCCATAGATGAAATTTCGGAATTGTCTGAATTAGGTCGACATACTACCAGCAATTCACGATATTATCACTTGCCAAGTGGCGGTGCCTTAATTGATTCACCGGGTGTAAGAGAGTTTAGTTTATGGCACATAGATGCCACAGAAATTGCACGAGGTTACCCCGAATTTAGGCCCTATTTGTCACAATGCAAATTTCGAAATTGTACCCATAAAGACACGCCACATTGTGCTATTATTAAGGCAAAAGAAGAGGGTTTGATTTCAGAAAATCGATATGAAAATTTCATCAAGCTTTGTGGCCAATATACCTAAAACTTTCATAGTTGTCGGTAGTAATATGTATTCAACAGCAAGTGCAAGATTAAAGTGTGCCTCTGTATAGAGACCGCGCATAAAGCCTGAGAGATCCTCACAAAATTTAGCCATAGTGAGGACTCTCTTGTTGACTCTGAATAGCACACTGATACAGCATGCTTAAAAGTTTCTCAAAAACTTCTTGAGAGATAGTAATTGCTTTTTTCAAAGCTCTTCTTCCGAGGAAAACGATGGATAAAACAGAGGTATGTTT
>NZ_RZGX01000036.1:0-15478 GCF_003990155.1 Legionella qingyii | reverse complement strand
CATAGGCTTTCGCTGTACCACCAAACTTCTTCGCCATAATTGTGGTAATAGCCGCTGTTAATGTCGTCTTACCGTGGTCTACGTGACCAATCGTGCCCACGTTTACGTGTGGCTTCTTACGCTCAAATTTTTCCTTCGCCATTTCAATAACCTCGTTAACTTTATTGTTTCTTAATAATTGCTTCAGCAATGTTATTTGGTGCTTCCGCGTACTTACTAAATTCCATTGTATATGTTGCTCTTCCTTGCGTCGCAGAACGTAAATCGGTCGAATAACCAAACATCTCTGCTAATGGAACTTCAGCCCTAACAATTTTACCTGCTGGTGAATCTTCCATTCCTTGAACCAGACCGCGACGTCTGTTAAGGTCACCCATAACATCCCCCATATAATCCTCAGGGGTTACGACTTCAACACTCATTATAGGTTCAAGCAATACAGGTTTAGCTTTTAATGCACCTTGCTTAAAGCATTGTGAACCAGCGATTTTAAATGCCATCTCACTAGAATCCACTTCATGGAATGAACCGTCAAACAACGTGACTTTAACATCCACTACTGGATAACCAGCAATAACGCCATTTTGCATCTGCTCTTGAACACCCTTATCAACAGCTGGAATGTATTCTTTAGGAATAACACCACCAACAATTGCGTTGATAAACTCATAACCTGCTCCAGGTTCCTGGGGTTCAATTTTCAACCAAACGTGACCATATTGTCCACGCCCACCTGATTGTCTTACAAATTTGCCTTCTTGCTCCACAGGTTGTTTCAATGTTTCGCGATAGGCAACTTGAGGCTTACCAACATTAGCTTCCACATTAAACTCACGTTTCATGCGGTCAACAATAATTTCCAGATGAAGCTCGCCCATACCTTCAATGATAGTTTGACCAGATTCTTCATCAGTATGAACTCTGAATGAAGGATCTTCTTGAGCCAACTTACCAAGAGCAATACCCATTTTTTCTTGGTCTGCTTTTGTTTTTGGTTCAACAGCTACTGCAATTACAGGATCTGGAAAATCCATTCTTTCTAATATGACTACGTTCTCGGTATCACATAGGGTATCACCAGTCATTACTGTTTTCAGTCCCACAGCTGCCGCAATATCACCGGCTCTAACTTCTTTAATTTCTTCGCGTGAATTAGCATGCATCTGTAGCAAACGACCTATACGCTCTCTTTTAGCTTTCACCGAGTTATAAACAGTATCACCACTCTTTAAAACACCTGAGTAGGTTCTGAAATAGGTTAAAGTACCAACGAATGGGTCAGTTGCGATTTTAAAAGCCAAAGCAGAAAAAGGAGCATCATAGCTAGTTTTACGAGAAGCAGGCTCACCATCTTCATCAATACCTTGAACGTCGGGAATGTCAGTTGGAGAAGGTAAATATTCAATCACTCCGTCTAGTACTGCTTGCACCCCTTTATTTTTAAAGGCTGAACCACAGAAAACAGGGACAATTTGGTTGCTAATAGTCAGTTGACGTAGCGCTTTTTTAATCTCTACTTCAGTAAATTCTTGACCATCAAGATATTTTTCCATGAGATCTTCATTTGCTTCTGCGGCAGCTTCTACGAGTAAAGCACGATATTCTTCGCATTGTTCTTTGAGATCCGCAGGAACATCTTTATATTGGAAAGTCATCCCCTTGTTTTCTTCATCCCAGTGAATTGCCTTCATTTTAATGAGGTCAATAACGCCTTTAAACTCTTCTTCAGCACCAATAGGCAATTGAACAACGACAGGATTTGAACCGAGTCTTTGTTTAATTTGGCTCACAACACGAAGGAAGTTTGCACCCATTCTATCCATCTTATTGACGAATACGATACGTGGCACACCATATTTGTTTGCTTGACGCCAAACAGTTTCAGACTGTGGTTCCACTCCGGATACTGAATCGAACACAACTACAGCACCATCGAGTACACGCAATGAACGCTCTACTTCAATCATAAAGTCGACGTGTCCTGGAGTATCGATAATGTTGATTCGATGGCGTTCGAACTGTTTGTCCATACCTGACCAGTAGCAAGTTGTTGCTGCTGACGTAATGGTAATGCCGCGCTCTTGCTCCTGAACCATCCAGTCCATAGTTGCAGCACCGTCATGAACTTCACCAATTTTATGAGACATTCCAGTATAGTACAGTACACGCTCAGTTGTTGTGGTTTTCCCAGCATCAACGTGCGCTGCAATACCTATGTTTCTATATAGCTTTAATGGAGTAGACACGGAATTACCTCTCTATTAGTTCCATCTAAAGTGTGCAAACGCCTGGTTGGCTTTTGCCATCTTATGTGTATCTTCGCGTTTCTTCACTGCAGAACCTTTACTTTCGTAAGCATCCATCAGTTCTCCAGCTAAACGTAGCATCATACCCTTTTCTCCGCGAGTACGTGCTGCCTGTACAATCCAGCGCATTCCCAAAGCAATGCTTCGGTCAGTTCTAACTTCAACAGGTACTTGATATGTAGCACCACCAACTCGGCGTGAACGAACTTCAACGCTTGGGCGCACATTATCTAAAGCATTTTCAAAATAACGAAGAACTGTTGCTGAACCGTTTGAACCTGATTCACCTTCATCTTCATCTGCTTTTTTAAGTTTCTTTACGCGCTCTTCCATAACGGATAAAGCACCATATATAATTTTTTCAGCAGTAGATTTCTTACCGCTAACCATTAAAACGTTGATAAATTTTGCTAATAATTCACTATGATGCTTAGGATCTGGCAAAATTTCTCTTTTAGGGACTTCTCTTCTTCTAGGCATTTCGATTTCCTACAATCAGTTATTTTTTATCTTTTGGTTTTTTAGTACCGTATTTTGAACGGCCTTGTTTACGATCATTAACACCTGATGTATCTAAGCTACCGCGTACAGTGTGGTAACGCACCCCAGGCAAATCTTTAACACGACCACCTCTAATTAGAACAACTGAGTGTTCCTGAAGGTTATGGCCTTCTCCACCAATGTATGATGAAACTTCAAATCCATTAGTTAAACGTACACGAGCAACCTTACGCATAGCTGAGTTAGGTTTTTTAGGTGTAGTAGTGTAAACGCGTGTACACACACCGCGTCTTTGTGGACATGATTCCAGTGCAGGCACGTTACTTTTCTTCTTTACGTCCACACGAGGCTTTCTTACTAACTGATTAATAGTAGCCATTTATACTTAACTCCGATCTGTCTCTTTTGATTATTTCGAATGCATAAGGAGGCCGGATTCTATATAGCTACGGCAGATTTGTCAAGTTTAATCTGCCGTTTTCGAATCCGAACTAGTGTTCTTGATTATCTGCGTTTAGTGCTTCACTTAACGCATGCTCAACATCACTTGCAGTGACGGTATGCACTGGGTGCTCACCGGCTGCAGCCTTTGCTCTTTTTGCCTTTCGGCTTTGATGGTATGCATAACCTGTTCCTGCTGGAATCAAGCGCCCTACCATAACATTTTCTTTTAAACCACGTAAATCATCAACTTTACCACTTACAGCAGCTTCAGTTAGAACTCTTGTTGTTTCCTGGAACGAAGCAGCAGAAATAAATGACTCAGTCGCCAAAGAAGCCTTTGTAATACCTAACAAAATAGGAATACCACGGGCTGCTTGTTTATCCTCAGCAATGAGCTTGTCATTTTCTTGCAACAGGACGCTTTCTTCTACTTGCTCTCCTACTAAGAACTTAGAATCCCCAGCAAAAGTAATAACTCGTTTACGTAGCATTTGTCGTACGATTACTTCGATATGTTTGTCATTAATTTTTACACCTTGTAAACGATATACGTCTTGAACTTCATTTACGATGTAATTAGCTAATGCACCAACACCTAGCAAGCGTAATATATCATGAGGATTGAGCGCGCCTTCAGCAATTATTTCACCGCGTTCAACATGCTCCCCTTCGAAGACAGAAATATGTCTCCATTTGGGTATCAATTCTTCATGACATTGATCTTCAGAAACATTAATAAGTAATCTTCTCTTACCTTTTGTTTCCTTACCAAAGCTAACCATTCCTGAAACTTCAGCCATAACAGCTGAATCTTTAGGTTTACGTGCTTCGAATAAATCAGCTACCCTTGGCAGCCCCCCTGTAATATCGCGTGTTTTAGAGCGCTCTTGGGGAATACGGGCAATAACATCCCCTATACCTACGTGATTGCCATCTTCGAAATTAACAATTGCATCGACAGGCAGATAGTATTGAGCAGGAACGTTCGTACCAGCAAGATAAATATCTTCGCCATTTTCCGCGACTAATTTTACCATCGGACGCATATCACGACCTGCTGCACTACGTTGTTTCGCATCGATAACTACAATGTTGCTCAAGCCGGTTAGCTCGTCTGTTTGTCGATTCATGGTAATACCATCAATCAAATCAACGAATTTCAGATATCCTGTTACCTCAGAAATAACCGGGTGAGTATGCGGATCCCATGTAGCAATAACTTGTCCAGCCTCCACAGGCGAATTGTCTTGAACTGAAATTACTGCACCGTAAGGTAACTTATAACGCTCACGCTCGCGCCCAAATTCATCAACAATAGTTACTTCACCAGAACGTGATACCGCAACCAAGTTTTTGTTTTCGTGAGTTACTGTTTTAATGTTATGTAAACGTATAACCCCTTTAGTTTTAATCTGAATATTATTCGCGGCAGTTGCTCGGGAAGCAGCACCTCCAATATGGAAAGTACGCATTGTTAGCTGAGTACCAGGCTCACCAATTGATTGGGCAGCAATAATACCTACGGCTTCACCGGTATTAACGAGATGACCTCTTGCCAGATCTCGACCATAGCACTTAGCACATAATCCAAAACGGGTTTGACAGGTAATCGGTGAACGAACCAAAATTTGGTCTACACCTTGTTTTTCCAGTTTTTCAACCCACTCTTCATCCAATAATGTTCCAGCAGTTACTACAGGTTCACTCTGGTTAGGAATATAAACATCAGAAGCAACGACCCTTCCTAAAACTCGCTCATGTAGTGGCTCAACGATATCACCACCCTCAATCAGAGGTTGCATTAAAATACCGGTATCCACACCGCAATCATCTTCAGTAATCACTACGTCTTGAGCTACATCCACTAAACGTCTTGTCAGATAACCCGAGTTAGCTGTTTTTAACGCTGTATCTGCCAAACCCTTTCTCGCTCCGTGTGTCGAAATAAAGTACTGGAATACATTCAAACCTTCGCGGAAGTTAGCTGTAATTGGGGTTTCAATAATTGAGCCATCTGGCGCAGCCATCAGTCCCCGCATACCTGCCAGCTGTCTAATTTGCGCTGCGGAACCCCGCGCACCAGAGTCAGCCATCATAAAGATTGGGTTAAATGACTCTTGTCGAACCTTATTGCCTTTTGCGTCAAAAGCTTCTTCTGTTGCAATTTTAGTCATCATCGATTTAGCAACCAGTTCGTTAGTTCTGGACCAAATATCGATTACTTTATTGTAACGTTCGCCATTAGTAACTAGACCAGAGCGGAATTGTGATTCAATTTCTCGAACTTCGTTATCAGCATGCTCGATAATACTGGCTTTATCATCTGGTATTTCCATATCTTCAATACCAATTGACACTCCAGAGCGTGTTGCATACTTAAAGCCAGTGTACATAAGCTTATCAGCAAAAATAACTGTTTCTTTCAAACCAAAAGTTCTATAGCAGGTGTCAATAACCTTTGAAATAACTTTCTTGGTCATGGTACGGTTTATCGTTGCAAAAGTCATACCTTTGGGTAATACCTCAGCAAGAATTGCTCTACCAACTGTTGTTTCAACTAAATGATAGCCTTCTCCGTCTTCTTTTGGCATACGGATTTTAATTTTGGCATGAATATCAAGATGACCCGACTCATAAAAGTTTTGTGCTTCTTGGGGACTTACGAAAATTTTCCCTTCGCCCAATGCATTAACTTTTTCTCGGGTTAAGTAATATAAGCCAAGTACAACGTCCTGGCTGGGTACAATAATAGGCTCACCACTCGCAGGTGACAAGATGTTATTTGTTGACATCATTAGTGAGCGAGCTTCTAATTGTGCCTCCAAAGTCAACGGAACGTGAACAGCCATTTGGTCACCGTCAAAGTCCGCGTTGTATGCAGTACACACTAAAGGATGAAGTTGAATAGCTTTACCTTCAATTAGTACGGGCTCAAATGCCTGGATACCTAATCTATGTAACGTAGGAGCACGGTTTAGCAGGATAGGATGTTCGCGAATCACATCATCCAAGATATCCCAAACAACTGACTCTTCGCGCTCTACCATTTTCTTGGCCGCTTTAATTGTGGTAGCTAAACCTCTGAATTCAAGTTTGCTAAATATAAATGGTTTAAATAACTCCAGCGCCATTTTCTTTGGGAGACCGCACTGATGCAGTTTCAAAGTTGGACCAACCACAATTACTGAACGACCTGAATAGTCTACACGTTTGCCTAACAGGTTTTGACGGAAACGACCTTGCTTTCCTTTAATCATATCTGCTAATGATTTAAGCGGTCGCTTGTTAGTACCAGTAATTGCACGGCCACGACGTCCATTATCAAGCAACGCATCAACTGATTCCTGTAACATTCTCTTTTCATTGCGTACTATAATGTCTGGCGCATTCAAATCCAGAAGACGTTTCAAACGATTATTTCGGTTAATAACGCGTCGATACAAATCATTCAAGTCAGATGTAGCAAAGCGGCCACCATCTAATGGGACTAGAGGTCTTAAATCAGGTGGCAGAACAGGCAATACATCCATGATCATCCACTCTGGTTTATTCCCAGACTCATAAAAAGCCTCAAGTAACTTTAATCGCTTTGTAATTTTCTTGATTTTTGTTTCAGAATTGGTTGTTGGTAATTCTTCACGTAAATTCCTGATTTCATCTTCCAAATCAACTTGACGTAGTAAATCACGAATTGCTTCGGCACCCATGCGGGCGTCAAATTCATCACCATATTGTTCCATTGCATCTAGATATACTTCATCATTCAGCAATTGGCCGCGTTCCAATTCAGTCATTCCAGGGTCAACAACTACAAATGCTTCAAAATAAAGTACACGTTCGATATCTCGTAAAGTCATATCCAGTAATAAACCTATTCTGGAAGGTAATGACTTCAAGAACCAGATATGTGCAACTGGGCTTGCTAGTTCGATATGCCCCATACGTTCACGCCGAACTTTAGCCAGAGCAAGCTCAACACCGCACTTTTCGCAAATAACGCCACGATGTTTAAGACGCTTGTATTTACCGCATAGGCATTCATAATCTTTAACTGGTCCAAACGTCTTGGCACAGAACAAGCCATCACGCTCAGGTTTAAATGTACGATAATTTATAGTTTCTGGTTTTTTTACTTCACCATATGACCATGAACGAATTAGCTCGGGAGAAGCCAACGCAATCTTAATTGCGTCGAACTCTTCACTTTGTCCCTGTTGTTTAAGTATGCCAAGCAAATCGCTCATTACAGGAGCTTTTCTCATTGGTTCATTCATTGGATCGTCGTTTAGAGTACTCAAGTCTATGCCTCCAAAAATTTGTTAATCAGTATGTATCGCTGAAAAAGTTAATCGTGTTCGAGTTCGATATCTATTCCCAATGCACGGATTTCTTTCAACAGTACATTGAAAGACTCAGGCATTCCTGGGTCCATACGATGATCGCCATCGACAATATTTTTGTAGATCTTTGTTCTACCTCCAACGTCATCTGATTTCACAGTCAACATTTCCTGTAATGTATAAGCTGCACCATAAGCTTCGAGAGCCCAAACCTCCATCTCCCCAAATCGCTGTCCACCAAACTGTGCTTTACCACCTAATGGTTGTTGTGTTACTAGACTGTATGAGCCAGTGGAGCGAGCATGTATCTTATCATCAACTAAATGGTTTAGTTTCAACATGTACATGTAACCTACAGTTACTGGGTTATCAAATTTATTTCCAGTTCTACCATCAATTAAGAACGTTTTACCATCGGAAGATAAATCTGCTAACTGCAACATGCTTTTTATTTCTTCTTCAGAAGCACCATCAAAAACAGGTGTTGCCATGGGTACACCAGCACGTAAATTGTCTGCCAATCTAAGTACTTCTTCATCATTCAGGCAATCTAAATGTACTCGTTGTACGTCATCATGGTTATATATTTTATTCAGGAATGACCTGATTTCAGTCGCATTTTTTCTTGCATCAAGCATCTGAGCAATTTTATTACCTAACCCTTTTGCCGCTAAGCCAAGGTGGGTTTCAAGTACTTGCCCGATATTCATCCGTGATGGTACGCCCAGCGGATTAAGAACGATGTCTACAGCTGTTCCATCTTCCATATGTGGCATGTCCTCAACGGGAACAACAATAGAGATAACCCCCTTGTTTCCATGACGACCTGCCATTTTATCACCTGGTTGAATACGTCTTTTCACAGCCAGATAGACTTTGACAATTTTTAAAACACCAGGAGCTAAATCATCACCTTGAATTATTTTCTTACGACTGTCATTAAAACGCTTTTCCATTTCTTTAGACAACATTTCAAGTTGTTTTGAAAGTTGTTCTAGTTGTTGGCTTGTTGCGTCATTTTCGAGACGGATATCAAACCACTTTTCTCTACTTAGTTTATCCAGGTACTCCTGAGTTATTTTGGATCCTGGTTTCAGGTTCCCTGGTCCGCCTGTTGCAACTTTATCGAGAACAATATTTGCTACACGGTGGTAGATATCTTCTTCACGAATACGTCGCTCATCAACTAAGTCCTTACGAACTCGAGCAAGATGTTCTTCTTCGATGCTTTTCGCACGTGCGTCCTTTTCTAAACCATCACGAGTAAATACTTGTACATCGATAACTGTACCGTTCATTCCTGATGGAACGCGAAGTGATGAATCTTTAACATCAGAAGCCTTTTCACCGAAGATTGCTCGTAAGAGTTTTTCTTCAGGGGTCAGTTGTGTTTCACCCTTAGGAGTAACTTTACCAACAAGAATATCACCTGCCTTAACTTCAGCACCAATGTACACTACGCCTGATTCATCCAGGTTAGATAGTGCTGACTCACCAACATTAGGGATATCTGCAGTAATTTCTTCAGTACCTAATTTGGTGTCTCGAGCGATACATGTTAATTCTTCTATGTGAATTGTTGTGAATCGATCATCTTGTACGATACGTTCGGAAATAAGAATAGAGTCCTCAAAGTTATACCCATTCCAGGGCATAAAAGCGACTAATAAGTTCTGACCTAAAGCCAGTTCACCCATATCAGTACAGGGACCGTCTGCCAAGATATCGCCTCTTTGAATGATATCACCAGTATTAACTATTGGTCGTTGATTAATACATGTATCTTGGTTTGATCGGAAGTATTTAGTCAGGTTGTATATATCCACACCTGTCTCGCCTGCAGTAGTTTCAGCATCATTCACGCGAACAACAATCCGTGATGCATCAACGAGGTCAATTACTCCACCTCGTTTTGCTACTACAGAAACCCCTGAGTCAGAAGCTACAATACGCTCCATTCCTGTTCCTACTAGAGGTTTTTCAGATCGTAGAGTTGGTACTGCTTGTCGCTGCATGTTTGAACCCATCAAAGCTCGGTTCGCATCATCATGCTCCAAGAATGGAATTAGAGAAGCAGCTACAGAAACAATCTGCTTCGGTGAAATATCCATGTAGTTAATATTATCGGGAGTAGTTAATGAAAATTCATTTTGATGTCTGCAAGGAACCAGATCTGCAAGAATGTTACCCTCTTTATCAAGAGCAACACTTGATTGTGCAATATACTGGTCAACTTCTTCAATAGCTGACAGATATTCAATCTCATCAGTCACGCGACCATTGATTACTTTGCGACATGGAGTTTCAATAAATCCATAATCATTTGTTCTTGCATAAACAGATAATGAGTTAATCAGACCAATGTTTGGACCTTCAGGAGTTTCAATAGGACATACACGACCATAGTGTGTTGTATGTACGTCGCGGACCTCAAAACCTGCACGCTCACGTGTTAAACCACCTGGGCCTAATGCGGAAACTCTTCGCTTATGGGTAACGCCCGATAAGGGGTTTACTTGATCCATAAATTGTGACAGCTGGCTTGAACCGAAAAACTCTTTAATTGCCGCAGAAACAGGTTTTGCGTTAATTAAATCTTGAGGCATCAGATTTTCAGACTCAACCAAACTTAAACGTTCTTTAACTGCTCTTTCAACACGTACAAGTCCTACTCTAAATTGGTTTTCAGTCATTTCACCAACACTTCGTACTCTTCGGTTACCAAGGTGGTCAATATCATCAACCATTCCAATACCATTTCTTATGTCGATTAATGTCTTGATAACAGCCATGATATCTTCTTTAGTCAAAGTACCTGGACCATCATCATTTTTTCGGCCGACACGTCGGTTGAATTTCATTCTTCCAACAGCAGATAAGTCATAACGTTCATCGACAAAAAATAGATTTTTAAATAAAGCTTCAGCCGCCTCTTTTGTTGGTGGCTCGCCTGGACGCATCATACGATAAATTTCTACAAGTGCTTCCAATTGACTAGAGGTTGGATCTATTTTGACTGTATCCGATATATAGGAACCATGATCTAAATCGTTGGTATAAATCATATCAAATTTATGGATTCCGTTAGATGCCATTACATCAAGCAAATCATCAGTAACTTCATCATTTGCTTGAGCAATAAACTCTCCAGTAGAAGTGTCTATTATATTTTTTGATAATGTTTTACCTATTAAATAATCACGAGGCACTATCAGATCTTTCATCTGACTTTTTTCCATTAATTTTATATGGCGTGCAGTGATTCTTCTACCTTGTTCAACTATTAGCTCTCCTGTTTCAGGAACATGAATATCAAATGAAGCAATTTCACCGCGTAAGCGTTGAGGTATGAGGTCAATATGATATTCGCCATTTTTAAGATGGCAGCTAGTCATTTCAAAAAATTCACTTAGGATATCTTCTGTTTCGTATCCTAAAGCTCTTAAGAGAATACTTACCGGTAATTTACGTCGTCTATCAATACGAACATAAACACAATCTTTTGGATCAAATTCAAAATCTAACCAAGAACCACGGTAGGGTATAATGCGTGCAGAATATAACAGCTTACCAGATGAATGGGTCTTGCCTTTATCATGTTCAAATATAACACCAGGTGATCGATGTAATTGAGAAACAACTACTCTTTCAGTACCATTTACAACAAACGTACCTACGTCTGTCATTAAAGGTATTTCACCCATAAAAACGTCTTGCTCTCTAATATCTTTGATTGGCTTAGGTTCTTCGCTTGCGTCCTTATCCAGAACAACAAGTCTTATTTTAACCCTCAATGGTGCAGAATATGTTAGGCCTCTTAATTTGCATTCACGAACATCAAACGCTGGTTCGCCTAACTTATAACCAACATATTCTAGTCGTGCATTGCCAGAAAAGCTTTCAATCGGAAATACAGAAGAAAATGCAGCATGCAATCCTGTATTAAAGTGTTCATTTGACTTGCTATCAGCCTGAAGAAAATCCCTGTAGGATTTGAGTTGAATTTCAAGCAGATTTGGTATTGCCATTTTATCGGCCTGCGTACCAAAGCTTTTGCGAAATCGTTTTTTCTCAGCATGCGAATATTGAGGTTTAGCTTCTGCAACGGCCATGGTGTTTCCTCTGTAAATTATTGATGACTTCAAACACGTAAACCCAGCCATGAAGCCATGGCTGGGTCCTATCTCACTGATATAACTTTATTATTTAACTTCTACTGAAGCACCAGCTTCTTCAAGTTCTTTCTTGATGTTAGCAGCTTCATCTTTAGATACACCTTCTTTAATTGTTGAAGGAGCACCTTCTACTAAATCTTTAGCTTCTTTCAAGCCAAGACCAGTAATACCACGAACTGCTTTAATAACGTTAACTTTGTTTGCACCGAAACTGGTCATAACAACAGTAAATTCTGTTTGTTCTTCAGCAGCGGCAGCAGCAGCAGCTGGAGCAGCAACTGCAACAGCAGCAGCGGCAGCAGAAACGTTAAATTTCTCTTCCATTGCTTCGATTAACTCAACAACTTCCATAACAGACATATTTGCTATGGTTTCTAAAATATCATTTTTTGACACAGCCATTACTAGCTCCTGATTTAAAATTAATTTATTGATTAAATGTGATTTAACCTGCTTTTTTATCTTTTACCGCTGCTAAGGTTCTTACTAATTTAGCATGAGGCTCAGCAAGAGTTCTGACAAATTTCTCAACGGGCGCTTTCATCACGTACATTAACTTGGCAATAGCTTCATCACGAGTCGGTAAGCTTGCTACAGCATCAATTTGATCTGCTTTGTATACTTTTCCGCCTACTGATAATGCTCTGACCTCAAGTTTGTCGCATGTCTTAGTGAATTCTTTAAGTAGTCTTGCAGCATCACTAGGTGCTTCTAGTGATAACGCGATGAATAACGGGCCAACAAGCAAGTCATTCAAGCACTCAAATTCAGTGTTTTTAAATGCTCTTCTTGTCAATGTATTTCTTACAACCCGAAGATAAACACCAGATTTACGTGCTTCACTACGTAAGTGCGTCATTTGATTAACAGTTAAACCACGATAATCAGCAACTACTGCCGAAATAGCCTTTGAGGCGACCGCAGTCACTTCTTCAACAACAGCTTTTTTTGCAGCTAAATTTAATGTCACGTTACTGACCTCCTAATTATACAAATCACAAGGATTTGCCAGTTATGGTGGCCGCCTCTTTCATTAAGTTGGAGCCGGTTCACCGTCTGCGCAGGAAATTAAGCGTTAGCACCTGCGGTCTTCGACGGCATGGAACCAAATCTATGCCGTGAATTCCTAAAAATGGGTGGATATATTACACAGGTATTGATGAAATATCAATAGCTATGCCAGGACCCATAGTTGTAGATAAAGATATTTTCTTTAAATATTGACCTTTTGATGAAGAAGGCTTCGCCTTTTTAAGATCGTTAATTAAAGCAACAATATTTTCAATAATGTCTTCAACAGTAAAATCTACTTTCCCAACGGTACAATGTATAATACCATTTTTATCAGTTCTGTATCGTACTTGACCTGATTTAGCATCTTTAACTGCAGCTTCAACGTTGGTAGTTACAGTTCCAACTTTTGGATTTGGCATTAAGCCTCTTGGACCTAGAACCTGACCTAACTGACCAACAATACGCATTGCATCGGGCGTAGCAATAACAACATCGAAGTCCATTGCGCCGCCTTTTATCTTTTCAGCCAAATCTTCAAATCCAACGATATCAGCACCAGCGTCTTTAGCTTTAGTTGCGTTGTCGCCTTGTGCAAACACAGCTACACGAACAACTTTACCGGTACCTTTAGGTAAATTGGTTGATGAACGGACTACTTGATCTGATTTACGAGGATCAACACCCAAATTAACACTTATATCTAAACTTTCGCGAAATTTAGTTGAAGCAAATTGTTTTAAAAGATTGATTGCTTCACTAGCACTATATAAATGATTTGTTTTGATTGTCTCTAAAATCTTTTTTTGTTTTTTCGATACTCTTGGCATGGCATCCCCCTTACTCTAAACCTTCAACGTCAATACCCATACTGCGAGCAGTACCTGCAATACTTCTAACTGCTGCTGCTAAGCTTGCTGCAGTTAAATCAGGCTCTTTAATTTTCGCAATTTCTTCAAGTTGCTTGACGTTAAGTTTGGCCACTTTTTTAGTGTTAGGTGTACCACTTCCACTTTGAATACCGGCAGCCTTTTTCAGAAGAACTGAAGCTGGTGGTGTCTTAGTAATAAAGGTAAAGCTACGGTCACTATATACAGTGATAACAACAGGAGTGGGTAACCCTTGTTCCATTTGTTGTGTCGCAGCATTGAAGGCCTTACAAAACTCCATAATGTTTACACCGCGTTGACCCAAAGCTGGACCGACTGGTGGACTTGGATTTGCTTTACCTGCTGGGATTTGCAACTTTATATATGCTTCTACTTTTTTTGCCATCTTTACTCCTTACGGGTCATACGCCAAGTTAATATGAGTTTACTTTCTCTATGTCTCCTAGCTCCCCTTTTTACACAAAATAGCCCTGTATAACTCTTTTCTAAACAAGATGTTTATTAAGACTTATCAGGGCACCTTAGCGAACTAAGTTTTCTCTACTTGACTAAATTCAAGTTCAACTGGAGTAGATCGTCCAAAAATCAGGACAGCTACTCTTAATTTGTTTTTCTCATAATTGACTTCTTCTACTACACCATTAAAGTCAACAAATGGACCTTCTTTAACTCGAACCACTTCACCTGGTTCAAAGAGGATCTTGGGTCTTGGTTTGGTAACGCCATCTTCAACACGTTGCATGATTGCTCGTGCTTCTTTATCAGTAATAGGTGTAGGTGTCTGACTGGTTCCACCAATAAAGCCTAAAACTCTTGGTATTGCTCTTATCATATGCCATGTCTGATCATCCATAACCATGTTTACTAATACATAGCCTGGAAAAAACTTGCGTGTACTTTTGCGCTTTTGGCCTGAACGCATTTCAACAACTTCTTCTGAAGGCACAACAACTTCACCAATTTTATCTTCTAAGTTGTGGTGTTGCGCACGAGATTTAATTTCGCGCATAACGAAATTCTCGTAACCTGAATAGGCATGTACAACATACCATTGTTTCGATTTGTGTTCTTCCACCGAATTCACCCTAAATGCGTTATTTTAGCAATTGCCCACATCATCACAGAATCGACTCCCCAGAGTATAAATCCGGTTACGGCTACCATAACAATAACAATGGTTGTTGTCTGTATCGTCTCCTGGCGGGTTGGCCAAACGACTTTTAACAATTCAACTTTTGATTCTTGAGCAAATTTAAATACTTGTTTACCCACAGATGTCATGTAGGCAAAAAATAAAGTCAACAATAACCATACTAGCCATATTATCGACTGGATGGGACCTGAAAATGTATAGTGATATGTACAAAAAAAAGCTGCTGCAGTTACAAGAACCACAGACATCCATGAAAGTATATTTTTAGTAGTACTTTGATTTTCGTTAGAACTTTTCATATTCACTTGTAAGTTGGCAGGCCAGGAGGGAATCGAACCCCCAACCTGCGGTTTTGGAGACCGCCACTCTGCCAATTGAGCTACTGGCCTAAATTAATTGGCACGAATCATTATAATTCATGCCAACACAATTTAACTTTGTTACTCGATAATTTTCGCAACAACACCGGCGCCAACAGTACGGCCACCTTCCCGAATTGCGAATCGTAAACCTTCGTCCATCGCAATAGGTGCATGCAGGTGAATAGTCAATTGTACGTTATCACCAGGCATTACCATTTCTACTCCAGATGGTAAGTCACATGTACCTGTTACGTCGGTTGTTCTGAAATAAAACTGTGGTCTATAGCCATTGAAAA
>NZ_RZGX01000035.1:0-17040 GCF_003990155.1 Legionella qingyii | reverse complement strand
TGCATGATGGTGAACCCTTATAATGTCGAAAATATATTGGATCACATATCTTCATGCACTTCAAAAAAAATTATTCTTTTTTTAAAAATAATGGTCACTTTTTGTGACCATCTCTCAGGCACCGCGCGCTCCATTTTATATACGCAGCGGAACTTGGAATTTTATTCATTAAGCCGGATTCCACTGCGCTGCTCCGAGGTTATACAGTCTCACTAACGCTTATTAATTTAATGCAAACAGCGTTCCCAATAATTCTTAACCTCTAAATTCTTTAGTTAAAGCGGACAATAAAGTCGGGTATTTGAAATTAAATTGATACTCTGACAATCGTTGTGGCGCGACAGTTTGTCCTGACAATAATAACTCCTCACCCATTTGACCAAATAAAAGTTGTACAGCCCATGCAGGCATCCACATTAACGCCGGTTTTTTGAGTACCTGGGCTAACGTTTTGGTAAATGTTTTTTGTGACACCTGCTCTGGTGCAACCAGATTTACCGGCCCTGTAATTTCGGGATGTGATATCAAAAACAGGATTCCCTCAACGAGATCGGTGCTATCAATCCATGCAAGGGGTTGCTCTCCTGAACCAATCACCGCTCCCATCCCATATTGAGCCGGTAATTCCAATTTTTTTAACATACCTTCACCACGTTTTAAAACCACACCAAAGCGCATTAAAGTAACAGGCATACCCACTTCAAAGCCTTTTTTTGCAGCCTCTTCCCACTGAGTAACCAGTTGATTTGCAAAATTGGTTTTAGGGGAGTTGATAGGGGGAGTTGTTTCAGTAAATATAATATTGTCTTGTGCGAGTTTTTTCTGTAAACCATAAATGCCAATCGCGCTTGCATTATACAAGTGAGGTTTTTTGGCGGTCGCCTTAATCCCCCAAAGTACCAATTGGTTGGTTGTTTCAAGGCGGCTCGAAAGTAGCTTTTCTTTTGTTCTCGCATTCCAGCGATGATCCGCAATGTTTTCGCCAGTCAAATTAATAATTACATCAAACTCATTTGGATTTAATGTATTAAGCTTATCCCAAGTGACAGCATGAACAGTACTTGAGAAGAAACGTTTTATTTTCTTTTCATCTCGCCCAATTACATAAATATTATGTGCAGACTTAAGTAATTCGGGCACCAATATTTGACCAACTAATCCTGTTCCGCCGCCAATAATGATGTTCATAGGATCCTCCTTTTGAGTCGCTCTAATAATACCCTAAGCCAATTAACTTTTCCTGCACACGATTTAGTCATTAATTTAATGAGTGCTCGTCGTACAGCATTGGCTCTTTAAGAGGAAAGCTCCCAATTGGTATATTCTAATTCATCAGGTACTATTCATGAGCTATAATTATCTATATTTTCAAAGCCGAATTTGTATTTGATGAGTATTCATCAGTAGATGAATTGTGATTAGATAAAGGGATGGTTATAAGGTAGGTTGACAATGAAGTCGATGGATGATGAGTTAAAAAATAAAATTGTTAGAACAATCAAATTTTACGAAGAAAACTGCGGCAATATGCAAAATGAAATTAAGCATCTTCGCAAAGGTATATCTGAATTAGCTCGATTGCAAATCGGATTTAGTAGTGATTGGGATGATAAGGTATGTTTTTTTAACGAAGTAATCAATGATGATGTTGATGCAATAATAATAAAGCAAAAATTAAGTTCCGTTGTTTCTGCGCTAAATACTTTATTAGAAAAGAACTCCGCAAATATACTTGATGACTCTGATTTGACTATTTTGTCTAAAAAAATTAATGAGCATTTACTTGAGCTTCTCCACTGCTTTAAAACTCCTCCCGAGTTTGCTAACCAATTAGTATCTATAGAGAACGCATTAGAGCATAATTTGAATGCTGGCCTGTTAATTCAGGTAATCGAGGAAATAAAAATTCTCGCTATAGAATTATTTGGCAAAGAGCAAGGTCAGCTTAAATTTCTTCTTGAGAAGATTACTAATCAACTTTTTCAGGTAAACAATTATTTAAAAACAACATTTGAACATAATAAAAATTCAAAAGAGGAACGAAATAAGCTGGAATTAGGTATTCAGACTACACTGGATAATATTCAGTCAAACATGTCGAGTGCAACATCAATTGCTCAATTAATTGATTACTTAAATAAAAATTTGAATTGCATCAGCAGCCAAATTCAATCTTATAAGGAAGCAGAAGATTTACGTTTGCAATTCTATGAAAGTCAAATCAATGAGTTACAAAAAAGGATGATGCGATTCGAAGAAGAAAATGTCCAAATGAAAAAAACTATTTTAGACCAAAGCATTCAAATCAATTCAGATTCACTTACTAAAATTGCAAATCGAAATTTTTATAATATCTCTATCAAAAAAGCGTATTCTCGTTGGCAAACTACTGGAGTAAATATTGTTTTGGCACTAGCGGATATTGATCATTTTAAAAATATTAATGATAAATATGGCCATCTTACGGGAGATAAAGTTTTGATGAAAATCGCGTCTATATTTCAGGACTCAATGCGTCCTATCGATTTTCTTGCACGTTATGGTGGTGAGGAATTTGTTATTATTTTTGAAGGGTTATCGTTAGAGCAAACTAAAGAAAAGCTTGAAAGCCTGCGCTACGAAATTGAAAATTTCCATTTTCTTTTTCGTGGCAAAAGAGTTCCTGTTACGGTTTCTTTTGGTTTAACTAATATTATTCAGGGTGACGATACAGATTCTTTATTTATGCGTGCTGATGACGCCTTATATCAGGCTAAAAATAATGGCCGGAATCAAATTGTTACTTGGGATGGCTTTGTTGCTTAATCTCTTGCGCCCCTCGGTTTTTCGTAAGTCCTGACTGTATTGTCGTTCTAAACTTCTTTTAAATAGTACGGAGTGATGTTTGCCATCTGCTATTTTTGATGACTTCATCATTGCATCTGAAAGCATTGTAGTTGCCTCGACTATCGGTAACTTTGAAAATAAAGGGAATAGAAATTTTACCCAAAGTGCTCACGATTATATATGAAAAATAACGAATAGTTTATAAAGGTTTGAGAGAGAGAAGTCAGTATTATTTCTATAATAATCAATGCATTACATGTTTTTACGAAACATAAAGAAGCGCTTTAAACTTAGTCAATGGTACCGAGAAGAGGACTCGAACCTCCACGGAGTTGCCCCCACTAGCACCTGAAGCTAGCGTGTCTACCAATTCCACCACCTCGGCATTGTGCGGCTAAGGTACTCATATTTTGCTGCTCTGTCAATGGCTTTTTCAGATTAAGTGAAGTAATCATGCCCGGATTAACTGCCATAAGGAGTTCCTGCTTTTAAAATTCGCTCTCTTACTCCTTGCCATTCTCCTGTAGTTGGGGGAAGTTCGATTGCAATAATCTCGGCATCGGATGCATCGGCTTTTCTTAATTGATAATACAAGTCAAATGCCACTTTTTCAGGATGATCTTCTAAGCGATGAAAATGATCTTCGCGGATGCCCGCTGGTCGATTGCTTGCAATGGCATAGACTTTATCTGGATTATTTTGACAAAAATCTGCAAGTATTTTGTAGGAGGCAAAATAATATAGGATCTTTTGGGGCTGATAATGACTTTCCAATTTCCCTGGGACTCTAAGGGTGTTTTCGTGGTGAAATGACGGAGTCGCGATCACATTTGCCAGGGTTTTTTCATCGATAAGTCCATGGCGTAAAATCTGATAGTTTTCTGCATGAGTCGCATCAATGATGGTGGACTCAATTCCTACTGCACAGCGGCCTCCATCTAATATGGTTAATTCCTGGTTAGGGAATGATTCACTAACATGCTGTGCTGTAGTGGGGCTGACCTTCCCAAATGGGTTGGCGGAGGGTGCGACTAAAGGGATGCCTAATTTGGTTAATAATTCCTGGGCTATGGGGTGGGCTGGACATCTAATCGCTACTGTAGTTTGGCCACCGGTAATTAATGGATTAATTTGATCGCGTTTACAATGCAACACAAGAGTTAAAGGGCCTGGCCAAAATTTTTTAATGAGTTGTTGGGCATAGACAGGAATATCTTCGACTAGCGTGTTGAGATCCCAGTTGGGGGCAACATGAACAATCAAAGGATGATTCAAGGGTCTATCTTTCATTGCAAAAACTGCTCTAATTGCCTTTTCATTGTTAATAGGTGCGGCTAATCCATAGACAGTTTCTGTAGGAATGGCTACAGGTTTCCCTTCTTTTAAATCGTGGATAGCCCGATCAATTTCGGTGGTAATTAAAGGCATAAACAGTTCATCAATTAAAAAGTCTAATATTTTTACACAAGTTGCAAGAGAAATCAGCTACTTTTGCGTTTTCAATGTTACCTGCTTAGAATAAAAGGATATAAAACATCAGGATATTAGTGTGTCACTTAACTTGCTAGAAAAAATAGTGGATAGCTATTTTGCTGTTGTCCCAAGAGATAAACCCTCTTTAGAGATGGTCAAAGCCGCACGTTTGATTGCACATCGGGGGGCGCATAACAATGCTCAGGGTATTATTGAAAATACGCTTGCAGCATTTAACCTGGCAAAAGAATTAGGTTGTTGGGGAATTGAGTTTGATGTACATGCAACAGCAGATAAAGTGCTTGTGGTAAACCATGATGCGACATTAAAACGTCTTTGGGGGCATGACCGGGCAATTGCCAATTTGAGCTTTAAAGAACTACGTGACCTCGCTCCTGATGTGCCCACCCTTGATGAAGTTATTGCGGCTTATGGGGGGCGTATGCATTTGCTTATCGAATTAAAAGTACCCTTTCAGGACGAGGAAGCCTTAGTCAAATCGTTGCAAGGATTATCTGCTGGTGAACATTATCATCTGCTTACTTTAAATTCGAGCATCTTTTCTTTTTTGTCGAAATTTCCGAAAAATGCGCTGTTGCTTGTAGCGGTTCATAACAATGTGGATCAATTTTGTGATGTTAGTTTAAATGAAGATTATGGGGGCGTATTGGGTCATTATCTTATGATCGGCAACAAAGCTCTTAACCGGCTAAAGTCGGCCGGAAAAATTATTGGTGTGGGTATGGTCGACTCCAAATTCAGTTTATACAGGGAACTCAATCGTGGAATAAATTGGCTGTTTACTAACCGTGCCAGTGAAGTAAATTCTTATTTGCATCACTTTTAGGATGTGATAGCGTGCAATCTTTTTATTTCTTTCAAGCAATGTCTAAGCCCCGCTTGACCCGTTGAAATAGATATGTTCTGATAATTCGGACAGATATTTGTCAATCTTTTGGCTTGCCATGATTCAAAACAGAGTGAGTCTTTTTTTATGGTTAAAGAAAGGTATATTTATGCGGTGGATGGATAAATTTTGGACGGCAACTAATTGGGTATTTGATACAACAGTTCATACAGTAGCAGATACCATGAACGTCTGCGCTACATTGGCATGCTCTTTAGGCGGCGTCGCATTTGCTGTTTCTAATGCGCTTTCTTTGCATGATGTGACTGCATCGTATTATGGCTCGGTTCATGCAGCGGGTAATTTTACCCTAGGTGTTGACCTGACGAATTTGGAGAACTATCGCTTTAACGAATCGTACCCTTTGTCTTACAATAATCATGTAAATAATGGCACCACGTACAACCTCACCGATTATGTTAATGCAGGAACGTTGCAAACTGCTAGCGCGATTTGTGTCGCGTCAGGTGTCGCTTTAAAAACATTAGGGGCCAGTATTAACCATTGGCAACAAAACAGAGAAGAGCGGCGTTATTATGCACGCACGAATGCGATTCAAATTGCTAACCCTAGTTACAAAGAGTATGCATATGTAGGCGCGGAAGCGTTTACTGGAGCGGTTTCTAATGCCATGCTCAGCAACGCAATTACAGCCGCAGTACTCCATATTTCAGAAAAGAGCTTTCCCAGTATTACTTACCCGCCACATAGCAAACAACTTGTGAGAGGTGCACATTACAATGGCCCGGTGATATCAGAACCTTTTAATATAGGGATTGATCTCGGTGATAGTAATTTCACAATTCCATTATATTTTGATAATTTGAATGTGTTGCTCAAAAAAACAATTAATGTGGCCGCAAATGCAACTTATGGCGGCGGATTTTTCTTTAAGCGGAATGAAGTAGAACAAACTCCGCCTTTGGCTGCAACGGAGGCCGTTTCTTCAACTGTTGCTGTTAGTGCCTATCTGGCAAGTAATTTTTTTGCCCATAAAGCCCAAGAGCTCCATAGAGCAAGGATCCAACCAGAAATAAGACCCTATTCAATCATTTAAATCATCCAATCGCCAGGGGCTCGCGAAGCGAAAAACCCAGGTTTATGGTGTTCTTAATTGTAATGACTTGCCTAGGCTTTACACACCATGCTAGCGTTCAATAATTGCAGCAACGCCCATCCCCCCGGCAGTACAAACGCTTAACAGAATACGACCTTGCCCCTTATCGGCGAGTATTTTGGCGGCAGCACCGACTAATCGTCCACCTGTAGCAGCGAATGGATGGCCAAGGGCAAGGCTTCCACCTTTAATATTCATTCTTTGCGTATCAATACTTCCTAAAGGTTTTTTGCGGTTCAAAATTTTTTGACAATATTCAGCGGATTCCCAGGCTTTTAAAGTACAGAGTACTTGACCGGCAAAGGCTTCATGAATTTCATAATAATCAAAGTCGTGTAGGGTGAGACGATTTCTGGCCAATAAACGGGAGACTGCAATCGTGGGTGCCATTAATAGGCCTGCACCATGCACAAAATCTACGGCGGCTAATTCACAATCAACAAAGTAAGCGAGTGGCTCCAGCTGATGGCTATTAGCCCATTGAGGAGATCCTAATAGTACCACAGATGCCCCATCGGTGAGTGGGGTTGAGTTTCCTGCCGTTAAACTGCCTTTATCTGATTTATCAAAAGAAGGTTTTAAGGCTGCTAATTTTTCCAAAGACGTATCTTTGCGAGTAATCGTATCACGTTTTAAGGAATCAAGAGGTGCAATCAAATCTTCATAAAATCCTTCATCATAGGCTAGTGCTGCATGCTGATGTGAGCGAAATGCTAATTCATCCTGTGCCTTGCGAGTAATTTGCCATTCTTTAACCATCAGTTCACAATGATCCCCCATGGATAGGCCCGTTCGTGGTTCGCGAACTTCCGGTAATTGCGGTTTTAACATGCCCAAGCGGAATTCTTTGAGAATACCAAGCTTTTCCTTAATGCCTTTTGCATGTTGAAATTTAATTAAAAAATGGGTTAGTTTTCTTTGACCAATTAATGGCGTATCTGAGTTCGTATCCGTCCCGCCCCCTATTCCTGCTGTAATTTGTCCACTGGCAATCTTTAGCGCAATCAAGTTTATTGCTTCTAAACCTGTACCACAGGCACGTTGTATGGTTAGTCCCGGAGTTTCAGGTGATAGGGCACTGCCCAAAACAGTTTCACGCGCTAGATTCCAGTCAAAAGGATGATTCATAATGGCTCCTGCAATAAAATCACCCAATAGTTCACCTTGAATCTTGGTTTTATTGATCAGATCAGCTAATACGGATCCCAACAAATCATGATTGGACTTCCCTAAATAGTAGGTTTGTGATTTGACAAATGGAGTGCGGGAACTGCCAAGAATGGCCACTTTTTCTTTGAAGCTCATATCAAATCCTTTTCGCTGCATATGATTTCTAAGGATAGCCTAAAAAAAATAACTAAGCATCTTGCATCAACTAGTAACTGGGGTAGGAAAACCTCGATTCTACTTTGCTAATTCAGGCTACAATGCCTGTCTTAATCCCTCTCCAGTCAGAAAAAATATGTGGAGAGGGAGTATGAATTAAATGACTTCTAGTTAAATTGAAGCGATTCAATTTGGGTTTCTTGACTGACGCGAGCCCCTTGCTTTGTTGCATAAATTCCCACATTGCTCAGCGACTCTCCAACCGGTATTGTTTTCGGTGTTTGTTCTGAAGGAGGTTGGGTACTGAGTATTTCGAGCTTATCTATGTGTCTTTCTTGTATCTTTAGGAGCTCATGATAACGTCTGTTTGTGCTTTCTAATTCTTGTTGTACGAGCTTAAGTTTCTCTTCCGATGCGCAAATGCGATCCGATATCTGCAGAAAACTTGCCTCTTTATTATTTATGAATTCATCTAGTTTTATTTTAAATGCTTGGCGTTGTTCTTCATCGCCAAGGGCGACAAGTGATAATTGACTTACCGAGCTATGAAGAGCTTCTATCAGTGATCTCGCTTTAGTCAGTTCTTCTCCAAGCTCGAATCTTACTTTTTGAACTTCAAGAACTTTTTGTGCTAATTCTTTTTGACTGGCACTGTATGCTTCAGTAATCCGATCTAACTTTTCTTGGTTTTCCTTCATCAATTGATCCTGCTGTGTCACTCCTTCTTTAAGGGACTCAGAAACTGCCACCAAACCGTCTTTGGTTTCGCCTAATTTTCTATTTACTTTAGAAGTAGCGATTACTTGCTTGTCAATTGCATCAATTTGTTTGCTTAACTCCTCAATATTTTCTACAAGTTTTGCATTTTCGTTGACGAATTTTTGAATTTCTGTTGCCAATTGTTTACGGATAATATCCAGTGCATTAATGGTTAATTCAAGAAGATCAGCCAGCCCCAAAATTCCTTTTTGTAAGCTTTCTACAGCACTGGTACTGCATTTATGATGATCATCAAGAATGACTCCCCCTGCTGCATAAGTAACGGCAGTGACGCCACACAGCGCCAAAAGAAAACCAATATGTGCTGCGATGCCAATGATTAATGTAGGAACAGTTAAGGCAACACCACCAATAATTTTTTGCCAAAGTGGTAGTTCTCCCCAGTATTCTGCGGCGCGCGAAAAAATACTTGGGTTTTTTTCCATGCTTTTGACGGTATCTTGAAGACTTTTTCTAATTTCCTCAAATATTTCTTTGGTAATGGTAATTTTTTCGAGCTTATCTTGTTCTATATGCTCACTGAGAATCTTTAATTGAGACTCTATTTTTTCTTCTATTGGTTTTTTTGGGGGGGGTACTGGTTTTTTTTCGGCAGTATCAATTTCGATAAGATGTTGAAGCTCTTCTGCTTTGGTAGCCATACGATTTCCTTTCTGTTGAATAATCTTCCTGTGCCTACTATTTTTAACCAGGATAACTTAAAAAAACAAGGAAAATTTGTTTTTTAGAACGAATAAGGGGTTGACTCAGCAAACAGGTATTATTTAGCGAGTTTAAAAAATTTATTGCCAATCATAAGTTGGGCTTTATAGCCCAACTTTAAATCAGTAGACTTATTGCATGCTAACTACAGGGGTAGTAGAGTCAAGTTCTCTCTTTTCTGCATTTTCTTTAGAGGAACAAGAAGAAATACACTTAGAAGCTGCATTAGCAAGGGTTGCACCAGAGCGAGTAACAAAATATGCCAAAGCTACAGGAGCTAAAACAACGGCTAATAAAGCAGCAGCAATTGTAGCCGCAGCACAAGCAGCCGCAACAATACCGGCTTTCTTAGCAACCATAAGCGCTTCGCGGGTTGTTTCTTTTGCTTCGGGTTTGCGTAAGCTATGTAAGCCTGCGCCTGCAGCAAAAACCAAACTTCCCAAAGCAGTTAATGCGGCTCCTGCAGCAACGATTGCTGATGCAGCACTAACAATAGCTAAGATAACAGGACAAACAATTGGAGCTGCTGCTAGTACAGCGAATTCTTTTTTTCTTTTCATGGGAGTGAAGAACCCGGGGATTGTATCTCGGGCTGCTGTAATATATTCCCTTCCTCTCTCATTAAGTGCAGCTCGGGTTCTCTGCTTTTCTGTTGGAGCGCCTAAGCAAGCATCAAAGATTGAAAGTTCTTTTCCTGATTTTTCTTTTTGTAATGGAGTTCTTCTGCTTTCTTGCTGATATGGATTGCTTGGGTATGCAAAATCACCTCTTCTGGATGTTGTCCTTTGTTCTCTTGAATATCTATTATATTGGTCGTTTGAGTATTCTGAGTCTTGCGCAATGTTTTTATCGCGTTTAAATTCCATAGTGTAACCCTCGGTTTGTTTAAAACCGAGCCATCCTATTCAAAAAAAGAATACAAGTCAAGTTGAGTTTATTTAAATTTTTGATTATTTTATCCACACTTAACAATTAAAGATGATTTTTTTATGACTTTTAATATTGGCCAACGCTGGATAAGTAACACAGAAACACAACTAGGTTTAGGTATCATTATTGATTTAAATGGTAGACAAGTGAGTTTGAGTTTTCCGGCTGCTGGCGAGGAACGAATTTACTCTACAGACAGTGCCCCACTGAGCCGTATCATTTATAAAGTAGGCGAAGAGGTAAATACTTCTGACCAAAAAAAAATGCATATTACGCAAGTTGAAGAGCGCCAAGGATTGCTTTTTTATACAGGAGTAGATGAAGAAGGTAATGAGTTGCGTATCAGTGAGCTTTCCCTGGATTGTTTTATCAAACTCAATACTCCTGAGCAAAGACTGTTTAGTGGATTGCTTGATAAGTTGAATACGTTTAAGTTGAGAATCGATACCCTAAATCATGTCAGTAGACTACAGCAATCCATCGTTAGGGGTTTATTGGGTTCACGAACCAGTCATCTCAAACATCAGGTTTATATCGCGCGCGAAGTGGCTCAGCGTTATGCTCCAAGGGTTCTGCTTGCCGATGAAGTAGGTCTTGGTAAGACCATAGAAGCAGGCATGGTTCTCCACTATCAGTTATGTACCGGCCGCGCTAATCGAGTATTGATAGTCGTACCACAAACTTTGATTCATCAATGGCTTGTCGAGATGATTCGACGTTTTAATTTGTATTTCTCGATCATTGATGCGGAACGCTATGAACTTGTGTATGAGTTAGATGAAGAAGAAGGGATACAGATCGGTACAACACAAGAGAATCTTTTTGACAATGAGCAATTGGTTTTATGCAGCCTGGATTTCCTTATGGAACATGAAAAAGCACGCCAACACGCGCTTAGTAGTCAGTGGGATTTGCTGATTGTAGATGAAGCGCATCATTTGCATTGGTCCGAGGAAGAAAAGAGTCCTGAATATGAATGTATTGAAGAATTAGCCGGACAAAGCAAGGGCTTGTTGCTTCTCACTGCAACACCAGAGCAGGCGGGAATTGCCAGTCATTTTGCTCGGTTAAGGCTGCTAGATCCTTCACGATTTTATGATTTTTCTGTGTTTAAAAAAGAAGAAGAAGGGTACCAACAAATCAATAAACTGGTACAAGAGTTGATGATTTATGGGGAGCAAGCATCAACGGATGCCTTGAATGCAGAACACAAGGCTCAATTAGAAGCTTATTTGGGAGAAATAACCGGTTTGAGTGTTAATCGGATCATTAAAGATCTGCTCGACCGACATGGAACAGGCCGTGTTCTATTTCGCAATACGCGTGCAGCAATTCAGGGTTTTCCCGAGCGACGAGTACATGCAAATCCCTTGGAATGCCCGGCGATTTATTCTGATCTGGATGAACAAAAAGGTCAAAGAAAGCTTTATCCCGAACAACTTGTGGAGAAAGAGTTGTGGCTTGAACAGGATCCTCGAGTTAGGTGGTTAGCAAACAAAATCAATGAAGTCTACCCCGAAAAAGTGCTGGTTATTTGTGCCAAGGCAAACACCGCCATTGCATTGGATCAGTATTTAAAAGTCAAAATAGGGATTCGCAGTACTTCTTTTCATGAGGGACTATCGATTATTGAGCGCGATCGAGCCGCCGCTTATTTTGCTGAACAAGAAAATGGTGCTCAGGCGCTTATTTGTTCTGAAATAGGAAGTGAAGGTCGAAACTTTCAATTTGCTCATCATCTAGTCCTGTTTGATTTGCCATTAAACCCCGATTTACTGGAGCAACGCATTGGCCGACTGGATCGTATAGGCCAGCGACATGCTATTGAAATTTATGTTCCTTATTTGATGAATACCGTACAAGAGAAATTGTTTCGCTGGTATCACGAAGGGATTAACCTATTTACAAAAAGTTGCTCTGTTGGTTTTAGCCTCTATGAAGAATTTGAAGAGCAGTTACTGCCGATTCTTGATACGGTAGATACAAATAAGGAAAAACTTGATCAGCTGATTGCCGAAACAAAAACACGTGCCGAACAAATTAATCAGGCACTTCATGAAGGACGAGATCGATTGTTGGAGTTAAATTCCTGCAATGCACCGGAAGCAGAGGCATTGATTGCGGCTATTGAAGCAGAGGAAAATTGTTTGGGCTTAGAAAATTATATGGCGCAAGTGTTTCAGGAATATGGTATCGATCATGAATACCATTCTGAATCTTCGGAAATATTGCGCCCTACGGATCATATGAAGACAAGCCATTTTCCAGGGCTAAAAGAAGACGGGGTTACGGTAACTTATTCGCGTGCAAAAGCGCTGGTGCGTGAGGATGTCGAATTCTTAAGTTGGGAACATCCTATGGTCAGTGAGTCTATGGAAATGATCCTGGATTCTGAGCTTGGTAATGCAACTTTAGCGACTATCTCTATTAAAAGTATTAAACCAGGAACATTGTTTTTGGAATCCTTTTTCACCGCAAATTGTGCTGCGCCAAAATATTTGCAATTGGATCGTTTTTTACCGCTTACACCAATTCGTGTGCTCATGGATGCATCAGGGAAAAATCTTTCTAAAATCTTGGATTACACGCAATTGAATCAAATGTGCCAGCCTGTGAAACGTCATTTAGGATACCCAATTATTCAGCAGATTCATGGGGAACTTGAACATATATTGGCACAAAGTAAAAAAGCAGCTGAAGCACAACTTCAAGAGATCCTCGGAGAGGCTACGGTACAGATGAAACAAAATATCTCTCATGAGGTAAATCGGCTTGAGGCTTTAAAAAGTATTAATCCCTCGATACGTGAGGATGAAATTGCTTTTTACAAAAAGCAGCTTGTTGATAGTGAGGAATTTATTCACAGTACCACTTTAAAATTGCAAGCACTGCGGGTAGTTATTAATAAAGTCTGATGATGTTTTTGTGATGGGGCCGGGTTATCGCTTTGTCTTTACCCGGAATCCATTGCTTGTTTAGCAATCTTGAATCAGGACTTACGAAAAACTCCAATCTCTTCGTTAAAAACATTTTTTTGCCTCGACCTTGGAGTTTTCATAAATCCTGTGAATCACTCCCTTGATGATAAGGTAATTCCTAATGCCTTGATTTTTATAATTCGTTTATTATTTCTTATTGAGAGGGCATGAGTAAATCAAAATGTATCATCGAAAAAATTATAGGTTTATCGGTACTATTTTTGATTATAATTGTTTGCAATCGATGTATCGTGAATGCATAGTGTATGAGTATTTTGGCTATTTGGGGGCAAGATAAGTAGGGTAATATCGTTTGCTAATAATTACCACTAAATATTTTCTTGACGCGTGTAGTACAAAGGGATGAGTCTACTAATGAATCAACAGATTAAAAAAATTGTAACGGACCTTTTGCATTCAGCAGGAATTACTCCTAATGGGAGTGAAGCTTGGGATATTCAAATTAACAATGAAGCGTTTTACTCACGTATTTTTAACGGCGGCTCATTGGCACTTGGTGAGTCATATATGGATGGATGGTGGGATTGTAAAAGTCTCGACCAATTTTTCAGCCGTGTTCTCCAGGCTCAACTGGATCAAAAAATTAAATCCGACAAATGGCTATGGCCAAAATTAATTTGGCTCAAGCTGATTAACCATCAATCAAAAAAGCGTGCCCTGGAAGTGGGTAGAAGACATTATGATTTGGGAAATGATTTATTTAAATCCATGTTGGACAGTCGCATGAATTATACGTGTGGTTATTGGCGGAATGCATATGATCTGGAAACTGCACAATTAAATAAATTGGAATTGAGCTGCCAGAAATTGAAACTTGAACCAGGGATGCGTGTATTAGATATAGGTTGTGGCTTTGGTGCGCTTGCAAAATATGCTGCGGAACACTATGGAGTCAATGTCGTCGGCATCACTATATCCAAAGAACAATTTGAGTATGCAAAACAGAACTGTTCCGGCCTACCCGTTGAAATTCGCTTTCAGGATTATCGCGATCTTCATGAACAATTTGATCGTGTGGTTTCTCTAGGGATGTTTGAGCATGTCGGTTATCGAAACTACCGCACTTATATGCAAAAAGCTCGCGATTGTCTCAAAGATAATGGTTTGTTCTTGTTACATACTATTGGCGGTGATTTGACTCAAACAACAACGGATCCCTGGATTAACAAATATATTTTCCCTAATGGCATGATTCCCTCAATGGCGCAAATCAGTCATGCTTCAGAAGGGGTATTTATCATGGAAAACTGGGCTAACTTTGGTGCTTATTATGATCACACCTTAATGGCATGGCATGAACGTTTTGAACAAAATTGGGATCGATTAAAAGATCAATATGACGAGCGTTTTTATCGGATGTGGCGTTATTATTTATTGGCATGCGCGGGTAGTTTTCGTGCTCGTACAAACCAGTTATGGCAAATTGTTTTTTCCAAAAATGGAGTTCCAGGAGGATATCAGGAACCTTTATTCACAGGAATTAAAAAAAGAGGTTCTGAAAATAAAAGATCACTATCCGATCTTGAATTATCTTAAGCAACAATAAAAGGGATACTGTTCTGGTGCAGTATCCCTCACGCGTATGAGTTAGTGTTTTTTCGCAAAGAGCATACGTAAATGACTATTAATTGTTTCAATGGCATTGCGGCATGCTGGAGTATCAGCAAGCTCATTTAACATCAAAAAGTCATGAATTGTGCCATGATGACGAATTCCGGTAACGGGTACACCCGCCGCATTAAGCTTGTGCTCATAAGCTTCACCCTCATCACGCAATACATCGCATTCACCGTTGATTACGAGTGCAGGGGGTAATCCTTTAAGTTGCTCAGTAGTTGCTCGCAAGGGGCAGGCTGTGATTTCTTTTCTTTTGGATTTATCAGGTAAATAATTGTCCCAAAACCATTCCATTGCTTTTTTGGTTAGCCAGGGGCCATCGGCAAATTCTTTGTAGGAATCATTTTCAAAATTTGCATCGGTCACAGGATAAATTAGCACTTGATAATCAATTTTTGGACCGCCGCGCTGTTTAGCAAGAAGTGTCATTACTGCGGCCATATTTCCACCCACACTATCTCCTGCAACAGCTAAACGAGAAGTATCTAAATTCAATTCTTTACCATGCTCAGCAACATATTTCAGCGCTGTATAATCTTCTTCAATTTGCGTTGGATATTGTGCTTCAGGCGCTAAAGAATAATTGACAAATACAATTGCCGCATGGGCGCCTACTGATAGTTCACGGACAAGACGACCATGAGTTTGCCAATCACCAAAAACCCAACCTGCTCCATGGTAGAACATGACTACTGGGAGTTTTTCTTTTGAGCCTTTAGGACGAACAATGCGGATGTTTAATTTGCCATTCGCATGTTGAATAAAACGATCTTCAATATCCACTTCAGGTTTTTCTTTCTCTAAAGGCAATTCTTGTAATTTGTCAAAAATAGCCCTTCCTTCTTGTACCGGAAGATCATAAAGCGGTTTACCTCCAGCTTTCTGGATTTTTTCTACGAAAGCCCAGGTTTTTGGTTCTATACGTTTTCTTAGATCCATTTTACTTGTCCTCATGGTTGAAGTTCAAAAATACAATTTCATTCTTTCTTTAAACAAGATGAAGCCAAAGCTGTCACTTTTATTATCGGGACAGAATAATTATAGACAATTTGCAAGGTTTTTGTTTTGTAGTGTAAAAAAACGAAAAAAATGAACCAATTAATTGATTTATGATCATTTGACAAACAGATTTAATAGCAGATTTTCAAGTAGTCTCGCTTGAAGATCACGGGTTTATATGCAAAATTAGCGCATCAATGATCTTTAGGAGTTAATAATGAAATCATTAATTGGCGGCTTGCTTTCAATGGTTGCTTTTTCTTGTTGAGCAATAGATCGTGGTATTAATTATTATCCTGATAGAGAATTCGTAATAAATCCTCCTTTACATTATTCAATAGCGCTTTCAATTTAGGATCAGAAGTTTGCTTCGTGTCAGCAAGGAGCATGTGTATTTTTTTTATTGCTTGATAGTTTTTTTGCAGTGGGGTTAACTCACCATTACTCAATAAGTTAATTAAAGATAGGATGGGTTTTTCTCTTGGAAACCCAAAAAAACCAAAAAACTCAAACTGTTTTCCTGTGCGTTGTTTAATACGCAGTAAAAATGAAGAAAATACCACTGGGGCATTATCAATTTGCTGGAAGTATTCAATGAGTCCTGTATTGTTCGTCAGGCAATTAATGGAGCCGTCTGCAAAACAACGTAAATATTGAAAATAATTAAATCCAAATGCATCTAATAAATTTTTACTTGCCTCAACGACTTTGTTTTTTAATAAAAATATAGGGTGGTTTAAGTCAACTATTAATGACATTTAAATATAATAATCTAGATTAGAGGAGCAAAGTGAGTTCTATTTTGTCAGTAATTTTATTATTGATCAAATTGAATTGTATTGTTTCATTACTATGGATTTGCTATAAAGTTCGAGAGGAAATATGGATTTCTATTTCAGACGAGATATCAATGCTACGAAATAATATAGGAAGACCGCACAAGGAACTGACATTACCACGGTTAAAGCGTCAGCTATCAATATTTTACACAGGCCCAGACGGGCGAGTCACTTCGGATGATCCTAATTCTTACAAAGGAGAGGAGCGAGCAGCTTATCAAGATGCGCTAGTTAGCCAATACCCGTGGACAGGTTATGCCGATGGAATTTTAAAAGATAGAAACAAGCCCCAAAAACATAATTTCTTTTCTGCTGCAAAGACAGAAGAATCGGAGAATGAAGCTCCATCCCTTACACCGCCCTAATTTAGGGGCTGTTGACATTTCACCGTGCCGCGGCTTGTTCCTGAGAGATCCTCACAAAATTTAGCCATAGTGAGGACTCTCTTGTTGAGTCTGAATAGCACACTGATACAGCATGCTTAAAAGTTTCTCAAAAACTTCTTGAGAGATAGTAATTGCTTTT